>JAEUKV010000043.1 GCA_016794165.1 Rhodospirillaceae bacterium | reverse complement strand
AGATTTTCGGTATCAATGCCTATGTGCGGGAAACGGCGGACTACTACGCTGAGGAAGGCTATGTGGTGTTGGCACCGGATCTCTTCTGGCGCATGGAGCCCAATGTCGACATGGGCTATTCGCCGGAGGAATGGCAGAAGGCGTTCGGCTTTTTCCAGAAATTCGACGTCGATACGGGCATCGAGGATATCGGCGCCACAGTGGCGGCGTTGCGCCGGCATGCGGCCTGCAACGGCAAGGTCGGCGTCCTCGGTCATTGCCTGGGCGGAAAACTCGCTTATCTCACCGCGGCCCGCGTCGATGTCGATGCTGCGGTCGGCTATTACGGTGTCGGCATCGAAGGCGCGCTCGACGAGGCTCGTAACATCAAATGCCCGACCGTGCTGCATTTTGCCGAACTCGACCAGTATTGCGGCAAGGATGCGCGCGACCAGATCTATGCCGCGCTGAAGGACCGGCCGGAGATCGAACTCTATACCTATCCGGGAGTCGACCACGCCTTTGCGCGCACCATGGGCGAGCATTTCGACAAGCCGGCCTCGATCATGGCCCATTCGCGATCGATCGCCGTGTTCCGCAAGGCACTTGGCCCGCGCTACGATCTCTCCGCGTTGTGGGATGCGCATTGTTACCACGAGTTCGCGACGCGCGATGTCGCCGCCACCATGGCGACGATGGTGGCCGAACCCTATGTCAACCACATTCCGACCATGACCGGAGGCGTGGGCGCCAAGGACCTCTCGCGCTTCTATCAGCACCATTTCGTGAATGCGAACCCGGCCGACACCAAGCTCATTCCCATCTCGCGCACGATAGGTGCCGATCGTGTCGTCGACGAGATGCTGTTCTGCTTTACCCATGACAGGGAAATCGACTGGATGCTGCCGGGCGTGGCACCCACGGGCAAATATGTCGAGATCCCGCTGGTTGCCATCGTCTGTTTCCGCGGCGACAAGCTCTACAACGAACATATCTACTGGGACCAGGCCTCGGTGCTGGTGCAGATCGGCCTGTTGGATCCGAAGAACCTGCCCACCGCCGGAATCGAGACTGCGAAGAAGCTCCTGGACGAGAAGTTGCCCTCCAACACGCTGATGAAGCGCTGGGCGGAAAGCGCCGGCCAATAGCATGAGCAACCCACTCAAGGAGAAACTGGCGTCTGGTGGCTGCGTCACCTGCCATTGGGCGACCCTGGGCTTGCCCTCCGCTGCGGAACTGCTGGCGGAATCCGGCCCCGACAGCGTCGTTTTCGACATGCAGCACGGGCTCTGGGACCGCGGCAGCCTGGAGCATGCCGTGGGCCTGGTCCGCCATCGCGCGGTGCCTGCCGTCAGGAGTGCCGATGACAGCGACTATGCCATCGGCTCGGTCCTCGATGCCGGCGCCCGTGCGCTCATCGTGCCGATGGTGGATACGGCGGCACAGGCCAGGGCAGTGGTGCGCAAGGCCAAGTATCCGCCTCTGGGCGGCCGCTCGGGCGGCGGAACGCGGCCGATGCTCGACTACAAGGCTTATATCGGCGGCGCCAACGACGACATCCTGGTCGCCGTCATGATCGAGACGGCAGAAGCGGTCGCCAACGCCGCCGAGATCGCGGCCGTTCCCGGTATCGACATGCTGTTCATCGGCCCATTCGATCTTTCCATGTCGCTGGGCACCTTTCCGGATTTCGGGCCGAAGCACGAGGCTGCGGTTCAGTCTGTGCTGGCGGCTGCGAAGGCGGCCGGGAAGACCTGCGGCATCTTCACGCCCTATGCCAGCATGGCCGCCGACCGGCGGGCACAGGGCTTCCAGTGGGTGGTGCTGGCCTATGACCAGGGCCTGATCCAGGACGGGGCCAAGGGCGCCGTCGCCCGGGCGGCGCTTGGTTCGGGTCCGGATCTCGTCAAGGATGCGGTCGCCCTGGTGACGGGCGCCAATGGCGGCATCGGCAGCGAAACCGTGCGCGCGCTGCTGCGCGCCGGGGTGGCGAAGGTGTACTGCGCGGCGCGCAATCCGGATTCCCTGCGCACCCTGGTGGCCGTGGCGCCCGATCGTTTGGTGCCGGTTCAGCTCGATGTCGCGGATCCTGCCAGCATCGACAAGGCGGCCAGGGCCTGCGCCGACGTCACTCTGCTGGTCAACAATGCCGGATGGAATTCCAATGAGGGCCTGTTCGCCCCCGGCAGTCTGGAAAACGCGCGGCACGAGATGGAGGTCAACTATCTCGGCACGTTCGCCATGGCCCGCGCCTTCCAGCCGCTGCTGGCAAGGAATGGCGGCGGGGCGATGGTGAACCTCATCACCATCGTGGCCCATGTCAACCTGCCGCTGATGTCGACCTATGCCGCGTCCAAGGCGGCCCTGCTGTCCCTGACGCAGGGATTGCGGGCCGAGTTGAAGCAGCAGGGCACGCATGTCATGGGAGTGCTGCCGGGTGCCGTGGACACACCGATGACGCCGGGCTTCGAAGGCATGAAGATGCGCCCGACGGCGGTTGCCGAGGCGATCATCCAGGGCCTGCGCGGCCGGGCGGAGGAAATCTATCCCGGCGGCATGGCTTCCGGCGTTGCCTGCGGACTGGCACTCGATGCCAAGGCGGTGGAGCACGAGTTTGCAAACTATCTGCCGGAGCATTCCGCTGCGCGGCCCAAGTGATCGCGGGCCAGATGATCAAGGTCGAAAATCTCGTCAAACGATTCGGCGGCATCCGGGCCGTCGACGGCTGCTCATTGGCGGTGGCCAAGGGCTCGGTCACGGGCCTGATCGGACCGAACGGGGCGGGCAAGTCGACCCTGTTCAACATCATCGCCGGTCTGTTGGCGCCCGACCAGGGAACGGTTTGGCTCGATGGCGAGGATGTGACCGGTTGGCCGGCACACAGGCTGTTCCGGAAGGGGCTCGCCCGCACCTTCCAGATCGCCCACGAATTCGGCCGCATGACCGTGCTGGAGAACCTGATGGCGGTGCCTGCGCGCCAATCCGGCGAGCGCCTGGTCAATGCCTGGCTGCGCTGGCCGGCGGTACGGCGGGAAGAGAAGGGTATCCGGCTGCGTGCCGAGGAGGTCCTGGCGCAGCTGCGTATCGATCACGTCAAACATGAACTTGCCGGGAATCTTTCCGGCGGCCAGAAAAAGCTGGTCGAGCTCGCGCGCACCATGATGTGGCAGCCCAAGGTGGTGCTGCTCGACGAGATCGGCGCCGGCGTGAATCGCACCCTGCTGGCCGAAATCGCCGGTGAAATCGAGCGGCTGAACCGAGATCACGGCTATACCTTCTTCGTCATCGAACACGACATGGACCTGATCGCGCGCCTGTGCCATCCGGTGATCGTGATGGCGGAGGGGCGGGTCCTGATGCAGGGATCGATGGCCGACGTGCGCGGCGACCAAGCGGTGATCGAGGCCTATCTGGGCGGTGGCAAGTCGGGTCATGATGGGGTGCGTCGTGGCGCTGCTTGAGGCGAGCGGAATGGTTGGTGGCTATGGTGGGATGGATATCCTGAATGGGGTTGATCTCGCCGTGGAAGCCAACGAGATCGTCGTCATCATTGGCGCCAATGGGGCCGGCAAGTCCACAGCGATGAAGGCGATCTTCGGCCTGGTGCAGTTGCGCGCCGGATCGGTCCGGTTCGACGGTCAGGATGTGACCGGCCGGCTGCCCAATGCGCTGGTCGGCCTTGGCATGGGCTACGTGCCCCAGGAGCGCAACGTCTTTCGCAATCTCACCGTGCTGGAAAACCTGGAGATGGGAGCCTTCCTGAAACCGATGACGCTGGCGCGCATGCTGGAACAGGTGTTCACGCTGTTTCCCGTCCTCAAGGAAAAGGCGCGCCAGCCGGCAGGCGAACTTTCCGGTGGGCAGCGCCAGATGGTAGCGGTGGGCCGCGCCCTGATGGCGGAACCAAAGCTGTTGATGCTGGATGAACCCACGGCCGGGCTCTCGCCACTGGTGATGGAGCAGATTTTCGAGCGGATCGTCGCGGTCAACCAGGCCGGAATCGGCATCCTGCTGGTGGAGCAGAACGCCCGGCAGGCACTCAGCATCGCGCATCGCGGCTATGTGCTGGCGACCGGTCGCAATCGCCTGACGGATACGGCAGCTGCCCTGCTCGACAATCCCGAAATCGGCCAGTCCTTTCTGGGCGGGTGAGGAACGATCGCATGGCCGAGTTCATCAACCTCTATCTGCTGCCGGGCGTCGCGGTGGGCTGCATCTATGCGCTGGGCGCGGTCGGCATCTCGCTGATCTTCGCGATCCTGCGTTTTGCTCATTTCGCCCATGGCGACGTGATGACGCTGGGTGCCTATCTTGCCTATAGTGTTGTGATCGCGCTTGGCTGGTCGGTTTATGCGGCGTTGCCCTTTGCGATCCTGGGTGGCGCTTTGGCCAGTATGGGCATTGATCACGTTGTCTATCGGCCCTTCCGACGGTCGCCGGGGATTATTGTCGTCATCGCCTCGTTTGGCGTCATGCTGGTGGTGCGTTCGGCGATCCAGCTTTTCTGGGGTGTCGATATCCTCAGCTACGAAACCGGCATCCGACGACCGATTCCGCTCTTTGGCGATATCCGCCTGGCGCAGAAACACATCATCATCATCGCCGCCTCCGTGGTCATTGCCGCGGCGCTGCACTGGTTTCTCAGCCGCAGCCGCATGGGCAAGGCGATGCGGGCGATGAGTGACGATGCCGATCTCGCCCGCATCTCGGGCATCGATACAGAGAAGGTCGTGCGCTGGACCTGGCTGATCGGGGGAGGGCTCGCGGCGGCGGCGGGCGTGTTCGCCGGCATCAATACCAAGCTGCACCCCAGCATCGGCTGGGATCTGTTGCTGCCACTTTTTGCCGCGGCAATCCTGGGCGGGATCGGGCGGCCCTATGGTGCCATTGTCGGTGGGCTTGCCATCGGCATCGCCCAGGAGGTCGCCACCTATCCCTGGCTGAGCGAATTGCCACTGGTGCCGCCGGCCTACAAGAATGCGGTCGCCTTCTTCGTCATGGTGGCAATGCTGGTGTGGCGACCGACGGGACTGTTCAAGGGGCGGGTACTGTGATGGATATCCCCATGTTCGGCCTGCTGATGTATGGCCTTACGCTACTGACCATGATCGGCATTTATGGCGTGCTGACATTGGCTCTCAACCTGCAGTGGGGTTTTGCTGGCTTGTTCAACGCTGGCATCGCCGGGTTCTTCGCCGTGGGCGCCTACACGACAGCGATCCTGACAGCGCCGGAAAGTGCCAACCATCTGGGCGGCTTCGGCTGGCCGCCCTTGGCAGCCTTGCCGGTGGCGATGCTGCTCTCGGGCCTGATCGCCTGGCCGATCGGGCGCATCTGCCTCGGCCTCAAGGGTGACTACCTCGCCATGGCGAGCATCGGCATCGCCGAGATCATCCGGCTCGTGTTCAAGAACGAGACCTGGCTCGCCAACGGTACCATGGGCATCTCGACCGTGCCGCGACCGTTCGAAAGCCTCGGTCAGCCCTGGGGAAATGCTGCCTTCCTGTTGCTGGTCGTGCTGATTCTCGTCGTACTTTATCTTGCCGCCGAGCGTGCCTGGGCGTCGCCTTGGGGCCGTGCCATGCGGGCCATTCGCGACAACGAGTTGGCCGCCGCTGCGATCGGCAAGGACGTGGTACGGTTTCGGCTCGAGGCCTTCGTCATCGGGTCGATGGTGATGGGTCTTGGCGGCGCACTCTCGGCCATGTATTTCAAGTTCATCGGCGCCAGCGCAACCGAGCCGCTGCTCACGACCTTCCTGGTTTGGGTGATGCTGATCATCGGTGGCAGCGGCAACAATCGGGGGGCGCTGCTGGGTGCACTGGTCGTCTGGCTGATCTGGTCGGGGACGGAGCTCTTCACCAATCGCCTGCCGGCCGAGTGGATCACGCGTTCGTCCTATCTGCGCGCGCTCCTCATCGGCGTTTTGCTGATCGTCGTGCTGCAACGCTTCGCCAGGGGCATCCTGCCGGAGCGACCGCCCCGAAGGATCGATTGAGGGCAGGCCTCACTGGCCGAGGGTAGCCGCGATCTCGCCGAGATGCGCGATCAGTGTTGCGCGCGAATTCAGGTCGTATTCGACAGGATCTGGCCGACGTCGCAGCGAAAAGACGTGGAAGCCGAAGCGCGCGGCCCCCATGGCGTCCCAGGCATTGCTGGAGACGAATCCGATTTCGGACGGTGCCAGCGCCAATGCGTTGGTTGCCATGGCGTAGACGCGTGGATCCGGCTTGTAAATCCGCAGGGTGTCCACCGAGAGGATCGGGTCCAGCATTTCCTCGAGGCCGGCTGCAGCGAACGCGGCGTCCAGCATTGTGCCCGTCCCATTGGAAAGGACGCCGAGGCGGAGCCCCTTTCGCCTGAGGGTCGCGAGCGCGCCGACCACCTCGGGAAAGGGCGGCAGAACCCGATAGGTGGCGAGCAGGTCAGCGCGCAACGCAGCATCATCGATCCCGTGCTGGGCGAGGGCGAAATCGAGCGCTTCCGCGGTGACGGTGTCGAAGGGGCGGTAGTCCTGCGCCAGGGTCAGTGTCCAGGTGTATTCCAGCTGCTTCTGCCGCCACAGCGCGGATATCTCCGCGGCGCGCGGGCCGATCCGCGCCTGATGGGTCGCCATGGCGGCGTGGATGTCGAGCAGGGTGCCGTAGGCATCGAACAGGATCGCTGCGATGGGCATCGGCATCTCCAAAAAGATCGGCGGCCCGCCATCGTCGCGGAAGGCGGGCCGCACAATCAGGGCAAGCGTCGGTTACGGATTGACCAGACCGACCTGCTTGTAGCCGTCGCCCTCGACCACGAAATGGCCGATGACGCCGGGGATATCGCCGTTGGCGTCAAATTCCATCTCGCCGGTGGCGCCGGAATAGTCGATGTCCTTGCCTTCCGCGATCAGGGCCTTGGCCTTGGCCCATTCGCCGGGCAGGATCTTCTCGCCGGGCGCGCTCGCGACCTCGCGCAGCGCGTCGCGTACCTTGGCGCGGTCGGTGGAACCGGCTTTTTCGACCGCGAGAGCTGCCAGCATGACTGAATCATAAGTCTGGCCGATGAAGATCTTGTCCTTTGTGGTCTCGAAGGCGGCCGTATAGAGCGCCTCGAACTTGGTGGCGGCTTCGCTCTCGGGGGCCGATGGCGAGGTGAAGAAGGAGTCTTTCAAGTGCTCGGCGCCGATCTGCTCGATGAGCTTGTTGTCGCGCAGTCCGTCGGTGCCGATGAAGCGGGTGAACAAATCGTTCTCCAGCGCCTCCTTGACGATGGTGGTGCCGGAATCGCCAGCATAGGCGATCAGCACCAGGGCTTCCGGTTTGTCCTTGGCGAGGGTGCCAAGTTCGGCCATGTAGCTCTGCTGCTTTTCCTCATGCTTCACTTCGGCGGCGATGGTGCCGCCGCCGGCCTTGTAGGCCGCGGCGAAGCCGGTCGCCAGCGGCGTCGCATAGTCGTTGTTGGCATAGGTGAGCGCCACGGTCGTGATGCCCTGGTCGAGCACCAGCTTTGCCAGCACCACACCCTGATAGGCGTCCGACGGTACGATGCGAAACACATAGTCGTTGTCGTTGAGGCCGGTAAAGTCGGGCGAAGTCGCGGTGGGCGAGATCTGCGTGACGCCGGCCGGAATGGTGACGGCATTGGCTGCTGCCAGCGTGGTCCCGGACATCAGGGCGCCGACCACGACCGGCACGTTCTCGATGTTGACCAGCTTGGTGGCGGCGTCGACCGCGCCTTGCGTGGCACCGGTTGTGTCCCCGACTACCGTCACCATCTGGCCGTCGAGCAGGCCGCCGCCGGCATTTACCTCGTCATTGGCAAGCTTGACCGCGTCCATCATCGGTGGAATGAAGCTGGCAATGGGGCCGGTCACGTCGAAAAGAATGCCGACCTTGGTGTCGGTGGCCAGGGCCGGCGTTGCCAGCAGGGCGGCCATCAGGCCGGCGCTGGCGGATTTCAGCAGGAACGAACGCGTACTCATGATGTCATGTCTCCCAGTTCTTGTTATGCGCCGTTGACGGCGGCTCTTCAGGTGAAGGCGTTGAAGGTGATGACGGTCAGCGTATCCTTGACGAAAGGCAGGGTCTGCAACTCCGACGTGACGAAGCGGCCCACATCCATCTCGCTCGGCAGGTAGCATTTCACCAGCAGGTCGTACTGGCCGGAAATCGAATAGAGTTCGGCGATCTGCTGCACGGTATCGAGGGCCTTTTCCGCCACTTCATAGGCCTTGCCGGGGTCGCATTTCACCATCACGAAGATCGGCCGCATGGCTGCTGCCCCCTGTGCCTAAAGTTGAACCGTCGATCTGGCGCCATGTTGCCCCGCCGCTGCGGCAAAATCCAGCCCCCGACCCGCACATTCCGGTGAATGCGTTTAGGTCACCGCGGCGCGATGGCTGAATTCGGGCCTCTGCCATTCGCCCTGTTCCAGCACGGTTTTCAGGGCGGCGACGGCATCCCAAATGTCCTGGTAGCGCGTATAAAGCGGGGTGAAGCCGAAGCGCAGAAGGTCGGGCGCCCGGAAGTCGCCGATGACGCCCCGGGCAATCAGCGCCTGCATCACGGCATAGCCGCTGGCATGAGCGTAGCTCACCTGGCTGCCACGCCGGCCGGCGTCGATCGGGCTGGCGAGGGTGAGACCCAGCCCAGGACATTCCTGCGCCACCAGCCGGATCATCAAATCGCCGAGGGCGAGCGACTTGGCGCGCAGCTGGCTGAGGTCGACGCCGGCGAAGGTCTCCAGTCCGCATTCGAGGGCCGCCATGCTGAGGACCGGCGGGGTTCCCACCAGGAACCGATCGATCCCGGATCTCGGCTGATAGGCGGTTTCAAAATCGAAAGGCGCCGCATGGCCGAACCAGCCGAATAGCGGTTGCTGCGTTTCGCCGAGCCAGCGCCGCGCGACATAGAGAAAGGCCGGGGCGCCCGGCCCGCCATTGAGGTATTTATAGCCACAGCCGATGGCGAAATCGGTGCCCGTGCCGTCAAGATCGACCGGCATGGCGCCGGCGGAATGGGCGAGATCCCAGAGGGTCAGGGCGCCCGCGGCCCGGGCCCGGGCGTTGATCGCCGCCATGTCGTGGCGCCGGCCGGTGCGGTAGTCGATTTCGGTCAACAGGACCACGGCGACATCCTCGGCAATGCGCGCGGTGATATCCGCCGGCGATACCAGTTCCAGGCGATGCCCCCGTCCGAGCAGATCCGCCAACCCCTGTGCCATGTAAAGGTCGGTCGGGAAATTGCCGGTATCGGAGAGGACCACCTTGCGATCCGGGCGCAGGCGAAGGGCGGCACTCAACAGCTTGAAGACGTTTATCGAAGTGGAATCGCACACCACCACCTCGTCGGCATGTGCCCCGATCAGATCGGCGATGCGCGCGCCGAGACGGCGCGGCAGGTCGACCCAGCCGTGCTTGTTCCAGCCGGTAATGAGGTCGGTGCCCCATTGCCGGCGGATCACCGTTTCGATCCGCGTCGGCGTCCTCTTTGGCAGGGCGCCAAGGGAGTTGCCATCGAGATAGATGATACCGGCCGGCAGATCGAACCGGTCCCGCGCGAAGGCGAGGTGATCTCCGTCGTCCTGGGCGGCGCAGGCGGCGCGATCGAGGTGTGACATGTCAGAGACTCCGCAACAGCGCGCGAACCGGACTGGAATCGGCTCCGGCAATCTTGAGGGGCAGGGCAATGAGTTCATAGATGCCGACCGGCACCTTGTCGAGCACCAGCCCTTCCAGGATGGCGAGGCCGTGCCGTGCCACGGCGAGATGTGCCGCCATGGTCTTGGAATCCTGTGGGTCGAGCGACGGGGTGTCGACCCCGATCAGCCGTACCCCGCGCGCGGCAATGGCATCGATGAGTGCCGGGTCGACTGCCGCGAACCCGCTGTCCCACTGCGCTTGTGGCGCCACCGGATAGGTGCGGATCAGGAGTCGCTCGACGCCCAGCTGAAGGTGAGGAAGAATCATCGCCGCGGTGACGAGGTCGCCTGCATCTCCGGCATCGACAAGCTGTGCCGGTCCCAGATAGACAGTCGGATCGACGCCGTCGATGGCGCAACCCGCAGCGTCGTAGTGAAGCGGCGCATCGGCGTGGCTGCCGCTATGGGTCGAGAAGGTAAGCGCCGAGACATTGACCGGTACGCCGGGACCCATGGTCCAGACTCGCCGCAGGTCGAACGCCGTGTCGCCCGGCCAGACCGGTAGACCGATGCGGAGTGTCTGGGAAATATCGTAGATCTCGCGCATGCCCCGCCCCGTGGAGAGCGACACCTTAGCCGACGGGCAGGATGTGCGGAAGCTGGCGGTGCCTATTTGGGTGCCAGCACCAGGAAATAAACCGCCGCGAGCGCGCCACCCAGCAGGACCAGGAGCCAAAGGGCGATGCCTGCCTTTTCCAGGCCGCCAAGGCCGGCTTTTTTGGGCGCTGTCGCGGTCGCCGCGTCAGCCCGTCCGGCGACGATGTCGAGCGCCCTCTGTTCGTTCTTTTCGCGACTCATGGTAGCCCACGCCTCAGGTTGATGGCCGTGATTGCTTCGAACCTTCGTCGCGGAAGTTTAAAATCGCATTAAGCACCTTTATTCCTAGGGACTTAGTGGCCGTACAGCTTGCTGGGATCGGCCAGGATTTCGGCAACAATGGCCGGCTCGCCATTGCGCAGCGCCGTGAAGAAACAGGAGCGCCGGCCGGTATGGCAGGCGACTCCGGTCTGGTCGACCAGCAGCAGCAGGCAGTCCCGGTCGCAATCGGCGCGCAGTTCCACCAGGTGCTGGACCTGGCCGGACGATTCCCCCTTGCGCCACAGCGCCTGGCGGGAGCGCGACCAATAGACCACGCGTCCGCTCGCAAGGGTAGAGCGGATACTCTCGCGGTTCATCCAGGCCAGCATCAGGACTTCGCCGGTATCGTGCTGCTGGGCGATCGCCGGAATGAGGCCGTCGGCATCGACTTTGAGGCCGTCGATGAAGGCGTTGGTCGCGGGGCTGAGTTCGGTCATCACATTCACCAGATCGACATCGGTGCCTTCACGTCGCCCTCGGCGAAACGTGACAGGCGGAAGGCTCGCAGGGCGAGATTGTTCGCCCTGCCGGTGGCGAGATCGCACATCACCCGGCCGACGATTGGGCCCAGCGCGAAGCCGTGGCCGCAGAAGCCGGTGGCAATCAGCAACCCGGGGTGATCCGTCGGCGCGTCGAGAACCGGAATGCCGTCAGGCAACGAATCGATGTTGCCGGCCCATTGCTCGGCGATCCCGACGCGACCGATGGTGGGGAAATCGCGCTCCAGAATCTGGACGGCGCTTTTCAGCCGTGCCTGATGCGGCGGGATCAGTGGCTCGCGTTCGTGGATCGCCGGGTACTTCGCCTCGTCTCGCCAGGGCAGGCGTTGGGCGAGATCGCGCAACAGCGGCACGCCGACATGAAGGTCGATGCCCTTCTTGCTTTCGAGATAGGGCTTCCAATACCAGGGCGCAAGACGGATGTGATCGAGCGTCACGTCGACATCACCGTGCAGGCTTGAGGCGATATTGAATGAGCCGTCCTTGCGCTTGCGGAAGGCAACATTATCGCCGACAAAGGCCGCGTCGGTAAGATACGGCAGCACATTGGTGCGCGCCACCGAGGCGCGGATACAGGATTGCGGCAGGTCGATACCGATGGATTTCAGAATCCGCCAGGAACTGGCCCCGGCCGATACCATCACCTTGTCCGTCTTGATGCTGCCCCATTCGGTCACGATGCCGGAAACCCGGCCACCGGCACGCTCGACCGCGAGCGCCCCGCAACCTTCCAGGACGCTGGCACCCAGTTCACGCGCCCGCTGGGCAAAGGCGGGAGCCACCTTTCTTGGTTCGGCATGGCCGTCGCTTTCGGTGAGCAGGCCGCCGATCACCGGGCTCGTCATCTGTGGCAGGCGGCGCGTGACTTCCGTCGGCGAAAGCAGACGCGAATCCAGCTCAAATCCGCGCGTATCGTTGAACCACTTCTCGCGGTAGGCCATGGTGGCCGGCCGGTTGGTGACATAGAGCGCGCCGCCCGGGTTCCATTCCAGATCGGCGTTCAATTCGGCCTCGAGGCCGCGCCAGATTTCCTTGCCGGCCTGCATCAGGGGAATTTCGTCGGGATCGCGCATCTGGACACGCACAAAGCCCCAGGCACGCGAGCTTTGCTGCGCGGCGACGCGCGACTTGTCGATCAGCACGACCTTCAATCCGGCGCGCGCCATGTAGTAGGCGCTGGCACAGCCCTGGATGCCGGCGCCGACGATGACGACATCCGCCATGGCAGGTACCGCATTGGGGGCAATTTGTGGTTCCAAGGTGGCTACTCCGTGAGCTGATGCATGACCGGTGTCGCGGTTGGTTAGGGAATGTCGAGCTTGCGTCCGGTCCTGTCAATCCGGCCGAGGTCATGCGCGGCATGCGGCAGCGGCATGCGCCTGCGGGCGATTGACGGGCCGGTGAGCGCTCTGAGAGAGTGCGCGGCCCGGTTTCTCGCAGGGCGCGTTCACACGGGGATCGGTTACATGTCGCGCTGGACGGGAATCGCGGGTCTACTGCTGGTGGCTCTGATCTGGGGCGGCATGATCCCGCTCACCAAATACCAGCTGGAGCGCTGGGATCCCTATTTCCTGGTCGCCGTGCGCTCCCTGGGGGCGGTGCCGCTGCTCTATCTGCTGATGCTGTGGACGGACCGCAAGCGCCCCGCGCCCACGCCGATGCCGCTGTGGCGGGTCTGGTTCTTCGGTGTCGTCGGCAACGGTGGCTTTGCGCTTCTCTATACCGTCGGCATCCAGTTCAGCGACCCCATCCTGGCCGCGATCATCACCGCCGCCGCCCCGGCCGTCGCCGCGGTGACCGACCGCGTTTTCTTCCGCCTGCCGTTCAACCGGCTGATGGTGCCGGGCATCCTCGCCAGCGTCGCCGGCTGTGCGCTCGCCTCCGTCGACCCGGAAGCCAGGGGTGGGGTGGCGCTGGGTGGTGGCGAGTTGCTGGTGTTCTGCTCGATAATCTGCTGGTGCTGGTATTCGACGGTCGCGCAGCGCTGGTGTCAGGACTGGTCGCAGGTCCGTATCACCTTCGCCACCATGGCAACCTCCGGCACGGCGATGTGCGTGATCTACGCAGGCTTGGCGCTGGGCGGGTACGTCGTCTTTCCACCGCCGCCGCCGCAGCAAGGGATCGAGCTCTTCAGCCTGGTCTGGTACGTCGTCACGGTAATGGTGTTGGGGGTCGTGCTGTGGAACGCGGGTGTGCGCGCCGTGGGCGTGGTGACGGCCTCGCTCTATATCAACCTGACACCCTGCGTCGCCATCCTGATCCTGGTGCTGATGCAGGGGGTCGAGCCCACCGCCCAGCAACTGCTGGGCGGTGTACTGGTTCTGGCGGGCATCGTCTATTCGGAGTGGCGCATCCTGGCCACGCGGCGCGTCGTGCGGCCCTTGTAGCGGATCAGACCTTGCCCGCGGCCTTGCGTTTGGCGAAGAGGCAGATGAGATCGCAGGCGAGATGCGCCGCGGCAAGCGCGGTGATCTGACTTTGATCGAAGGGCGGCGCCACTTCGACCACGTCCATGCCGACCAAGTCGAGGTCGGTGAAGCCACGCACGATTTCCAGTGCCTGGGCGCTGGAAAGTCCGCCGGAAACCGGGGTGCCGGTCCCCGGGGCAAAGGCCGGATCCAGGCAATCGATGTCGAAGGTGAAATAGGCCGGTCGCTCGCCGACGATGCGGTTGACCTCCTTGATGACCGCCTGGGGTCCATGGCTGTGGACCCATTGCGCATCGAGGATGTTGATCCCCATGAAATCGTCGTTCCAGGTGCGGATGCCGATCTGGACGGAATGCCTGGGGTCGATCAGACCGTCCTTCACGGCCTTGTAGAACATGGTGCCGTGGTTGAGCGAATCCGGCGTGTCGTCGGCCCAGGTATCGCAATGGGCGTCGAAGTGAATGAGCGAAAGCGGCTTGCCGAACTTCTCGACATGCGCCTTGAGCAGCGGGTAGGTGACATAGTGGTCGCCACCGAAGGTCAGCATACGGGCGCCGGATTTCAGGATGTGCCGCGCATGGTCGACGATGGCGTCGTGGATCGTCATCGGATTGTGAACGTCGAGGTAGCAGTCGCCGAAATCGATGACCGAGAGTTTTTCGAACGGATCGATGCCCCAGGGATAGGGCTTCAGCGACGCGACCTCGGCGGAGGCGAGGCGGATGCCCTGCGGGCCGAGGCGCGCGCCTGGCCGATGCGTGGTCGCAAGATCGAGCGGCACGCCGCTGATGACCAGATCGGCGCCGGTCAGATCCTTGCTGTAATTGCGCCGCATGAAGGAAAGCACGCCGGCGAAGGTCGGTTCGAGGGCGAGGCCATAGGGCGATTTGCGCGCGATGGCGCCGTCGATCTTGATCTCGCTGTCGTCTTGCTGGTTGTCGGCCATGATGTCGTCCGTTCCTGGGTTTGCTCACTTGGGGGTCTTCCCCAATGGTCGCCTGGGATAGCTGTCGTTGCGATGTCGGCTGATCCAGGGATCTCCCCCGGTGGTCGAAGTATCAGGTCTTGCAGAAGTGCCGGGGCTCTCCCCCAGCCGGTCGTAAGGTCGCAGTCTGTCGTCATTGACCGCGACCTTGACGAAGATAAGCAAGCTTTAGCACAGTGTCGAGCCATAGTTGGCGCCACCGCAGCCTCTTTCTCCGCCAGGATTGCTTCAAGATCATGACTCAATGGATCGGCTATTTCGGCCTCCTGCTTCTGGCACTGCTCTGGGGCACCATGGTGCCGGCCGTGGCACATCTTTTGGGGACCTGGGATCCCTATTTTCTGGCCGCCATCCGCTACATTGGTGCCGTTCCGCTGATGTGGACAACTCTCCTGCTGCTGGAAAGGCGCCGGCCGGTTGTCCTGGCCGATGGCTCGGGACCGGTAAGCGGCCCGCGCATTTGGCTCCTCGGCGTGATTGGCATCGGCTGCTATTCGGCACTCTTTACCGTGGGCATCCATTTCTGCCATCCGGTGACGGCGGCGATCCTCAGTGCGACTTCGCCGGCGGTGGCGGCGATCGTCGATCGGGTCATCTTCGGCATCCCGATCAACCGACGCATGCTGCCGGCCATCGTGCTCGCCATCCTCGGCTGCGCCATCGCCACGGTGCGCTTGAACGAGGCGGGTCGCGGTTTCGACTTTCGCGGCGGCGAACTCCTGATCGTGCTGGCCTTCGCCTGCTGGTCCTGGTACTCGACCGCGGCGCAGCGCTGGTGCCGCGGCTGGTCGCAACTGCGCATCACCACCAGCACCATGACAACCGGCGGCGTGGCCCTGGCAGTGATCTATCTTGTCGCCGGCGTGGCAGGCGCGGCGCCGTTTCCGCCAGCGCTGCCGGCATCGGCCGACGACGTGCTGATCCTGGCCTGGGTGACCATCGTGCTGGTAGCGTTGGGTGTCTATCTGTGGAATTTCGGCGTCAAGCGCACCGGCGTGGTGGTGGCCAGCCTCTATCTCAACCTGGTGCCGGTGGTGGCGATCGGCATCTTCGCCTTGGCCGGCACCGCGCCGAGCTGGCCGCAACTGATGGGCGGCGTCCTGGTTATCGCCGGCGTGGTGATGTCGGAACTGCAATTGCTGAAGGCCAGGAAATCCGATCCCGCGCTCAATGCCGCGCAACCGTCCTGAGACAGGGAGAATTGCCATGTCCGAGGTGAAGCACTTCAAGCGATCCGAGATGATTTTCGAACCCTATGGCGGACCGCCGGGCAAGGCCGAGATCAGCCGCCTGGTCGGTCCCGACATGTCGCATTCCATGGGCGTCGGCATCGCCAAATTCGACGGCTGCGCGATCGAGTGGACGGTACTCTACGACGAGATGATCATCGTGCTCGATGGCTGGTTCCGCCTCCGGCACCCGGGCGGGGTGATCGAGGCCGGCCCCGGCGACATCATCTGGCTGCCGGAAAGGACGCCGATCACCTATGAGGGCGAGAAGGCGGTCGTCTGCTATGCGCTCTATCCGGTCGATTGGCGCAAGCGGCATAGTCTCTAACGGGCCGCGCCGGATCTAGGCGCTAACCTTCGCCGTCAGGCGCTGCAGGAACGCCTCGCATTGCGCGATCTGGTCGAGCGCCACCCATTCATTGGGCTTGTGGGCCTGCTCGATCGATCCCGGGCCGCAGATCACGGTCGGGATGTCGATTTCCTGAATGAGCCCGCCTTCGGTGCCAAAGGCGATCTTGATCGTGTCGTTGGCCTGGGTGAGTGCCTTGGCGATGACGGTGATTTCGGCGTCCTCGGCGGTATCGAGGCCGGGAAAGGCCGAAATGGGTTCCCAGGAGAATCCGGTTTCGCCGCTGATGGCACGCATTTCGGCGGCCAGCTGCTCCTCGGCAAAACGCTTCACCTCCGCGACGAGGTCATCGGGGTTCTGCACCGGCAGGTAGCGAAACTCGAAATCGAAGCTGCAATCCTTGGGCACGATGTTGAGGGCGGTACCGCCCCTGACGATGCCGGTATGCACGGTCGTATGCGCCACGTCGTAATCGGGATCGAACGGTCCTTCCTTGGCAAAACGGCGCCCCATGCGCTTGAGATAGCCAATCACTTCGGCGGCGTATTCGACCGCGTTGACGCCCTTGGGGGCGAGCGATGAATGGCATTCGAGGCCGTGGACATGGCAGCGCAGGCTCTTCTTGCCCTTGTGGGCGATGGCAACCTTCATCGAGGTGGGCTCGCCGATGACGCAGCCCTTGGGCTTGACCGGAAACTCCTTGATCACCTCGAGGGCGCGTCGCACGCCGAGGCAGCCCACTTCCTCGTCATAGGAAAAGAGGAGATGCACCGGTGTGGTGAGCTGTCGTTTGGCGAGCTCGGGGACGGCCGCGAGGACAACGCCGACGAAGCCCTTCATGTCGGTGGTGCCGCGCCCATAGAGCCGGCCGTCCGCCTCCTTCACATCCCAAGGGTCGCTTGCCCAATCCTGGCCGTCCACCGGCACCACGTCGGTATGTCCCGAGAGGGCATAGCCGGCGCGGTCGTCCGGGCCGATGGTCGCGTAGAGATTGGCCTTCTGGCCGGTCTCGTCCTTCATCAACTGGCTCTTGATGCCGAAGCCGTCGAGATAATCCTGGACGAAGGCGATGAGGTCGAGGTTCGAGTTGCGGCTGGTGGTGTCGAAGGCCACCAGGCGGCGGATCATGGCAAGGCTGTCTGGACGGGGCGCCAAGATGGGAACTCCTATTGACGGACGCAGGCTGAGAGCATACCGGGGTAACCGACAATGGCAAGCAACGGACAGGCAGCGGGCTGGCGAGGCAGGACGGGTTCGACGTGACGCGGCAGAGCACCCATATCCCCGGAATCCTCGTGCGCTACGAGCCCGGGCCGGAGACCGAACCGGCCCCGGTGGTGTTCGATTCACCCCATAGCGGGTATGCCTATCCCGACGATTTCGACCATACCGTGCCGCGGGATATGCTGCGCCGGGCAGAGGATGCCTTCGTCGACGATCTCTATGAGGCGGCACCCGAGGCCGGGGCCGGATTTCTCAAGGCGCTGTTCCCGCGCGCCTATATCGACCCCAACAGGCACGAGGACGAAATCGACATCGACATGCTGGCGGAACCCTGGCCGCGTCCCGTGCGCACCAGCGAAAAGGCCGAGATGGGGCTGGGTCTGGTGCGTCGCCTGATCAAGGGACGGGTCGAGATCTATGGCCGCTCGCTGAGCGTCGCCGAGATCATGGCGCGGATCGACGGCTATCATCGGCCCTATTACGTCGAGCTTGAGTCGATGCTGGACGCCCGCGTTGGCCGGTTCGGCGCCGTCTGGCACGTCAACTGCCACTCCATGCGGACCACCGGCCGGCACCATGGAAAAAGCGTGCCGCGCGACGATTTCGTGCTGGGCGACCGGGAAGGCGCGAGCTGCGACCCGGCCTTTACCGAGTTCGTGGCGGCGCGCCTGCGCAACATGGGATATTCGGTGCGGCTCAACCATCCGTTCAAGGGGGCCGAACTGGTCGAGCGTTTCGGCCGACCGCTGCTGGGGCGCCATTCCCTGCAGATCGAGGTCAACCGCGGCCTCTACATGGACGAGGACCGCATCGAGAAACATGCCGGCTTTGCCGAATTGAAAGCCAATATCGACCGGCTGATCGCCGATATCTGCGCCTTCGCCGCCGGGCAGGTGCGGCGCTAGGCCTGGAACTGTTCCTGCAGGATGCGCTCTTCGAGGTGGTGTTCGGGATCGAACAGCAGGTTGAGCGCAATGCTCTGGTCCTGGCGCACGGTCACTTCGGTCACCTCGCGCACCTCATTGAAATCGGCGGTGGCGCTTACCGGGCGGCGGTCGGGTTCGCGAATGACAAAACGCAGCTTCGCGCGTTCCGGCAGGATGGCGCCGCGCCAGCGCCGCGGCCGGAAGGCACTGATCGGGGTGAGGGCAAGGACGCCGGCGGCCAGCGGCAGGATCGGTCCGTGGGCGGAGAGGTTGTAGGCCGTGCTGCCGGCCGGAGTCGCCACGATGACGCCATCGCAGACCAGCTCGTTCATGCGCTCGCGTCCGTCGATTTCGACCGTGATCTTGGCGGCCTGCGCTGTTTCGCGCAGCAGCGAAACCTCGTTGATGGCGACCAGGCGATGTTCGCTGCCGTCGCTGGTGCGCGCGGTCAGCTGCAGGGGATGCAGCACGACGGTCTGGGCCCGCGCCAGCCGTTCCGGCAGGCTGGCCGGATCGTAGCGGTTCATCAGAAAGCCCACGGTCCCGCAATTCATGCCGAAGATGCGGACCGGGCGATTCATGGTGTCATGGAGGGCGCGCAGCATGGTGCCGTCGCCGCCCAGCACGACGATGATCTCGGCGTTCTGGGGATCACCCCTGCCGTAGCGCGCCGTGAGGTCGGCCAAAGCCGCCTGGGCATCCGGTGATTCGGCCGCCACGAAGGCGATACTGGGCATGCTCAAGGTGCCGGAATCTCCCTGTCCGGTTTGGCTGCGCCAGCTCTGTTCTCGCAGATCCATGCTCACTGGTCTCTTCTCCCCGGACGGCCGGCAGTATAGCCACTGCAAGGCCGCTTGCCAAAGCACGTTCCGCCAAGCAGTCTAGGCACGTCTGACAGGGGGCTGGAAGCCGGGCGCAGGGGGATCTGATGCGGCGTTTGCAGTGGGCGGTTTACGGGTTGGCGGTGGCTCTGGTGGCGGGGGCCGGTATGGGCGTGACCCAATCTCGGGCCCAGGAAACCATCGCCCTTGAGCAGTTCGAAGACGAGGAAATCGGCGATCACCACGAAGGTTATTATTACCCGGCGCCGCAAACAGTCGAGCATTATCAGGCGCGAGTCGTCACCCTGCCCGACAGCGACGAGATTCGGCGCCAGGGTTTCGTCATCGGCATGGCCCGGCAGCAGTTGGCCGCGCAATACGCGCCCGACTACGCCATTTTCGCCAAGGGCGACGAGTCGCAGAAACTGGTCATCATCGGTCTGCACGATGGCGCGCTCGATACGATCTATCGGGCGCGCGCGCTTTTCGCCAGCATGACGCTGGTGGCGCGCTCGACGCCGTTCTTTCAGAAGAACACGCAGCCCGAGGAAGCCACGTTCTTCGATCTGCTGAAGCTGCTCGGCTTCACCCAGGTCACCATCTCGGACGGCAAGAGCTTCGCTCACCAGGTCGTCATCAATTAGAGGCTTCTCCCGCCGGGGACAGAGGACCGGCGAGGCTTACCCGCCGGTCACACTCATGTGCCGCTCGACCGCGGGACCGCTGTGGCGCCGGTCGATGATGAAATCGTGGCCCTTGGGCTTGCGTGCAATCGCCTCGCGGATCGCGGCCACCAGGAGTTCGTCGGATTCGCTCTGCCGCAGCGGGGCGCGGAGATCCGCGGCATCATCCTGGCCGAGGCACATGTAGAGCGTGCCCGTGCAGGTCAGTCGCACGCGATTGCAGGATTCACAGAAATTGTGGGTGAGCGGCGTGATGAAGCCGACGCGCTGGCCGGTCTCGGCCAGGGTCACATAACGTGCCGGCCCGCCGCTGCGGTGGTCGTTTTCGACCAGCGTCCAGCGCTGGGCGAGATGCGCGCGCAGGAGCGAGATCGGATAGAACTGATCGACCCGGTTCTCGCCGCCGATATCGCCCATCGGCATCACCTCGATGAAGGTGAGGTCGTGGCCCTCTTCGCCGCACCATTCGACCAGGCGATGGAACTCGTCGTCATTGACCCCCTTCAGGGCGACCGTGTTCAGCTTGACCCGGATGCCGGCGGCCTTGGCCGCCTCGATGCCGTCCAGGACCGGCCCCAGCTTGCCCCAGCGAGTGATGCGGGTGAACTTCTCGGGGTCGAGGGAGTCGATCGAGACATTGATCCGCTTCACGCCATGGGCGGCGAGGTCCCGGGCATACTTGCCGAGCTGACTGCCATTGGTGGTGAGGGTCAGTTCCTCCAGCGCACCGGTTTCCAGGTGCCGCGAGAGGTTGCCGATCAGCTGCATGATACCCTTGCGGACCAGGGGTTCGCCGCCGGTCAGGCGCAGTTTCTTTACCCCCAGGGTCACAAAGGCGCTGCACAGCCGGTCAAGCTCCTCCAGGCTGAGAATCTCGGCCTTGGGCAGAAAGGTCATGTCCTCGGCCATGCAGTAGACACACCGGAAATCGCAGCGATCGGTCACCGAGACCCGCAGATAGGAGATATGGCGACCGAAGGGGTCGATCATCGGGGTGCCGCCCGCTTTTGGCTGGGCGGTGAGGGGCGAATTGCTCATGAAAGAAATATAAGGGGGATGGGACCGCTTTTCCTCCTCATTTCTTGAAGGGGTTTGGCCGTGTGCTGAAGCGCCGCGGTATGCGCCAAAATCGGGGCTGAGCCGCCAGCGCGCCGCCTCAAATGCCTTGTTTTGCCTAGAAAAATTCTAAATAATTGCTCTTCGCGCCGCAACATGGGCGGATTGGTTTCGCCCCGGCCTCGTGTTTTTGGACCCAGACGATGCAGACCGCCAACGATATCCGCCGCGTTTTCCTCGATTACTTCCGCAAGGAGGGGCACGAAATCGTCCCCTCGTCGCCGCTCGTGCCGCGCAATGACCCTACCTTGATGTTCGTGAATTCGGGCATGGTCCAGTTCAAGAACGTCTTCACGGGCCAGGAAAAGCGCGATTACGCCCGCGCCTCGACCGCCCAGAAATGCGTCCGCGCCGGCGGCAAGCACAACGACCTCGAGAATGTCGGCTATACCGCCCGGCATCATACCTTCTTCGAGATGCTGGGGAATTTCAGCTTCGGCGACTATTTCAAGGATCGGGCGATCGAACTGGCGTGGAATTTGATCACCCGGGAATACGGCCTGCCCAAGGACAAGCTGACCGTCACCGTCTATGTCGACGACGACGAGGCGCATGGCCTGTGGAAAAAGATCGCCGGCCTCCCCGATTCAAGGATTATCCGCATCCCGACCTCGGACAATTTCTGGGCCATGGGCGATACCGGCCCCTGTGGTCCCTGCTCGGAGATCTTCTACGACCATGGCGAGGGCATCCCCGGTGGGCCGCCGGGCTCGGCCGATGCCGATGGCGATCGTTTCATCGAAATCTGGAATCTCGTGTTCATGCAATACGAACAGATCTCGAAGGACGAGCGCGTGAACCTGCCGCGTCCCTCGATCGATACCGGCATGGGGCTGGAACGCCTCGCTGCCGTGCTGCAGGGCAAGCACGACAACTACGACATCGATCTGATGCGCAACCTGATCGAGGCGTCCGCCCACGCCTCCAACACTGATCCCGACGGCCCGCTCAATGTCAGCCACCGGGTCATCGCCGACCATCTGCGGTCCAGCGCTTTCCTGGTGGCGGACGGTGTCATGCCGTCCAATGACGGCCGCGGCTACGTGCTCCGCCGCATCATGCGCCGTGCCATGCGCCACGCGCATTTGTTGGGCTGCAAGGAGCCGCTGATGTGGCAATTGGTGCCGACTCTGGTGGCCGAAATGGGACTTGCCTATCCGGAACTGGGCCGGGCCGAAGCCGCCATCACCGAAACGCTGAAGCTCGAGGAATCGCGCTTCAAGCAGACGCTGGAAACCGGCCTCAAGGAACTCGAGGGGGCGATCGCGACGAAGAGCGGTCTCACCGCCGACGGCAAGCTCTCGGGCAGCGTCGCCTTCGCTCTATCCGACAGCCGCGGCTTCCCGCTCGATCTCACCCAGTCGATCCTGCGGGACAAGGGCATCGAGGTCGATGTCGCGGGCTTCAATGTCGAGTTGGAGAAGCAGCGCGAGCGCAGCCGCGCCGCATGGTCCGGTTCCGGCGAAGCGGCCACGGAAAAGATCTGGTTCGAAATCCGCCAGCGCCTCGGCGCCACCGACTTCCTCGGCTATTCCACGGAAAAGGCCGAAGGGCAGGTCCTTGCCATCGTGAGGGGCGGCCAGGAAGTCCCGGAGGCGAAGGCCGGCGACGAGGTCGCCATCATTGCCAACCAGACACCGTTCTACGGCGAATCCGGCGGCCAGATGGGCGATGCCGGCCGACTGACGACCGCCGGCGGTGCCGTGGTCGAAATCGGCGATACGCAGAAGAAGCTCGGCGATCTCCACGTCCATCTCGGCAAGGTGGTCAAGGGCAGCCTCAAGGCCGGCGATGCCATGGAGATGATCGTCGATCATGGGCGTCGCTCGGGCCTGCGCGCGCATCATTCGGCGACGCATCTGCTGCACGAGGCGCTGCGCCGGCGCCTCGGCAATCATGTGACGCAAAAGGGCTCGCTGGTGGCGCCCGATCGCCTGCGCTTCGACTTCTCCCACACCAGAGGCATGACGTCGGAGGATATCGCCTGGGTCGAGCATGAAGTGAACAAGCGCATCCGCGCCAATGCCGATGTGGCCACCAAGCTGATGACGCCGGACGATGCGATCAAGGCGGGTGCCATGGCGCTGTTCGGCGAGAAATATGGCGAGGAAGTGCGGGTCGTCTCCATGGGCGGGCGCGAGGAAGTGGAGCCCCGCGAGTTCTCGACGGAACTCTGCGGCGGGACCCATGTCCAGCGCACCGGCGATATCGGGTTCCTCAAGGTCGTGTCGGAAGGCGCGGTCGGTGCGGGCCTGCGCCGGATCGAGGCGGTGACCGGCGCAGCAGCGGAATCCTATGTGGCCGAGCAGCAGAAGCAGCTGGCCGAGGCGGCGGCTGCGATCAAGGCGTTGCCGCAGGAACTGCCGACGCGCATAACCGGCCTGCTTGAGGAGCGCAAGAAGCTGGAGCGGGAACTGGCCGAGGCGCGCAAGGCCATCGCCACCGGCGGCAGCGGCAATGCGGCCGACATCGTCGAGGTGGCCGGCGTCAAGTTCTCTGGCCGGGTCCTGGACGGCGTGCCGGCGAAAGAGCTCAAGGGCATGGCCGACGAGTTGAAGAAGAAGCTCGGTTCCGGCGTTGTCGCCCTGGTAGCGACGGCCGACGGCAAGGCGTCGATTGTGGTCGGTGTCACCGATGACCTCGTCGCACATATCAGCGCGGTCGATCTGGTCAAGGCAGCGAGCGCGGCAATCGGCGGGCAGGGCGGCGGCGGCAGGCCGGACATGGCGCAGGCGGGTGGACCCGACGCGGCGCGCGCCGGCGACGCGGTAACCGCCATCGAGGAAATGCTGCGCGGCCGGGTCAAGGCGGCTTGAGGTGAATAGAGCGGTAAATGGCCGATCATGACCATCGCCGCCATTGCCATTGTCGTTACCATCACGGCGCTATGGGTGCTGGCGACACAGCATCTGTTGCCGGCCCGCATCAAGTGGCGCGTGGTTGGCCTGGCGCTGCTGTTGGGCGCCCTGTCGCCCTTGCCGATCCTGCTTGCCTTCGATCTCGGCGGCGTCATTCGCATGCCGCACGATCCCGGCCTTGACGATGCCCTGGCGGCCAGCCTGGGGCTGGCCGCAATCCCGGAGGAGCTGGTCAAGGCGATTGCTGTCGTCACGGTCATCCTCCTGTTGCGCCACCACTCGGTGTCCCACAACGATATCGAACCGGCGACGGCCTTTCGCCTGCCCATCCTGTGCGGGCTGGGCTTCGCGGCGGTCGAGAACATCGCCTACAGCCTCGATGTCGACCTCGCCACGATGTTCAGTGCCAAGTTCGAGTATCCGCTGATCGTGCCCCTGGCGCGCTCGATCCTTGCCAGCCTGTTGCATGCCTCGCTCGGTTGCTTGATGGGGCTGTTCTTCACCCGCTTCGCCGTGGAAGGCCGGCTTCGCTGGTCAGCGGCGTTTGCCGGCTACGCAGCGGCGGTGATTGGGCACGCCGCCGTCAATTGGGGGTTGATTGCCGCCGTGCTGATCCTCTTCCAGTCGCAGCGCAAGATCGATCAGATCGATGTCGAGGCCCTCGCCAGCCATTTCCTGCTGGCGGCGATCCTCATCCCCTGTGTCGTCCTGACGGCGATCGTGAGCGTCATCATTATGCGTCGGCGTCTGCGCCCCGATCGCGCCCGGGCCGAAGTTGCAGGTTGAGGTGATCCGGCCGCCCGACGCGGCCGTATTCAGCTGGCAACCGTCTTGGAGCGCCAGCATGCACGCCCACCGCCACCTGTCACTGACCGAAACTTTGTCCAGCGAGCGCGTCAGCGCCCTGGCACGACGTCCCGGAAAGGCCGAAGCTGAGGCCGCCATTCGCACCCTGATCGCCTATGCCGGGGACGACCCGGACCGCGAAGGCCTGCTGGGAACGCCCGAACGGGTGGCACGCTCTTTTGACGAGTTCTACGCCGGCTATTTCGACGATCCGGTTGCCATCCTGCAGCGCACATTCGAGGAGATCGACGGCTATGACGAGATGGTGCTGCTGAAGGACATTCCCTTTGTCAGCCATTGTGAACACCACCTGGCGCCGATCATCGGCAGGGCCCATGTGGGCTACTTGCCGCGCGCGCGCGTGGTCGGCATCAGCAAGCTTGCCCGCGTGGTCGAAACCTATGCCCGCCGCCTGCAGATCCAGGAGAAGATGACGGCGCAGATCGCCAACACCATCCAGCAGGTGCTGGATCCGATCGGCGTCGGCGTCGTGATCGAGGCCGAGCATCATTGCATGACGACGCGCGGGGTCAACAAGGCGGGCGTTTCCATGACCACCTCCACCCTGCTCGGTGCCTTTCGTGAAAATGCCGAGACGCGGCGGGAGTTCCAGCGCCTGATCGGCCGCTGAGATACGCCCGCCGGCTTTGTGCCCCGGCTTTGCGCCCCGACCAGGCGCCCTGACTTGGCGACAACGAGGTTCGCAAGGTAGGGTACCCCGCGGGTCAACGGGCCGGGGGTCTCATGGTGCAAGTGTTCATCCTTGCGGTGGCGGTGCTGCCGCCCTTGTTCCTGGCCGCGTTCTTCCTCACGCATTTCCGCCATCGCTTCGGCCTGTCGTTGGGAGCCAAGGCGTTGATCGGCGGCATGATTTCCGCGCCGCTGGCACTTGGCTTCTCGATCCTGCTGGCGCGGCTCGGTCTGCCGGTGGATGGCATTGCCGGTGCTGCCGTCCGCGCCTGGATGGGTGCCGCGATCCCCGAGGAGATCGCCAAATTCCTTATTGTCTGGTTCTACATTCGCCGCCATCCTGACTGTGATTCCGCCGGGGATCTGTTTTGCGGATCGGTGCTGGTGGGAATCGGTTTTGCGCTGCTCGAGAACATTCTCTATGTCACCGGTGCCGGCCCGGACTGGTTCTCCGCCAGCCTGCTGCGCGGCGCCATGGCGGTGCCGGGTCATACGATTGATGGCATGGTGATGGGCGTATTTCTGGCCTGGTGGTGGCGAAAGGCGATCGCCGCCCCCCTGGCCGTGATCCTGGCGTTGATGCTGCCAATCGCGGCGCACGGACTCTATGACTTCCCGCTGATGGCGCTCAACGTTGCGGGCAGCACCCATCAGGGTACGCCATCGCTCTTGCAGATCCAGTTGCTGACCCTGTTCGTGCTGGTGCTCGCCGTTTCGGCGGCGGCGGCCTGGTGGTCGGCGCGGGCGGAACTGATCGAGGTCTTTCGTCGGCCCCACCCGGATATCGATCTGCATCGCGGCGATGATCGTACCCTGCGGTTCTGGCGCTGGATCGGGTGGGCGATGATGCTGGGGGGTGGCGCCGTCCTGCTGATCGGTCTGGTCCAGTTGATTGGTCGCGATATCGAGGGGGCCTGGATGATGGCAATGGCGATTCTTCCGACGGCATTCGGCGCGATCTTGACGATGCGCTTGCCGGAACACGGCGAAACGCCGCCCAACAACTGGCCGCGCGCACCGCGACGCTGACCGGCATTGCCAGCTGTCCCCTGGAATGGAAACGGGCGATGCCAGGAAGGCTCCCGGCATCGCCCGTCTGACGTTGGCTGTCCGTGCCTAGTTCGCGTCGGCGGCGACCTGGACCTTGACGATCTTGTCCGGGTTGGCGACCGCCCCGTTATTGGCTTCCGAGCCAGGCGTGATCCGGTCGACGAAATGCATGCCGTCGATCACCTGGCCGAAGATGGTGTATTTGCCATCCAGGAACGACGCGTCGCCGAAGCAGATGAAAAACTGGCTGTCGGCGCTATTGGGATCGTTCGCCCGGGCCATCGAAACAGTGCCGCGCACATGCTTCATGTTGCTGAATTCGGCCGGCAGGCTCTGGCCCGAGCCACCCATGCCAGTGCCGGTGGGGTCGCCCATCTGCGCCATGAAGCCCGGGATGACCCGGTGAATCGGCGTGCCGTCGAAAAAGCCCTGGCGTGCCAGTTCTTTCATCCGGGCCACGGTCTGCGGCGCCACGTCGGGCAGCAGCTCGATCACCACGCGACCGTCCTTGAGGTCGAGGAAGAGTGTGTTCTCCGGATCGGCGGCAAGGCTCGGCGCGCTGGCGCCCAGGAACAGAACCAGCGCCAGGAGCAATCGATTCAGCATGATGATCAACCCATCGTTTTCTTGAGGTTTTCGTCGAGCTTGTCGAGGAACTGGGTGGTCGTCAGCCATTTCTGGTCGGGACTGATGAGGAGCGCCAGATCCTTGGTCATGAAGCCGGATTCCACGGTATCGACACAGACCTTCTCCAGATTCTCGGCGAATTTTTGCACCTCGGGCGTGCCGTCGAACTTGCCGCGATACCAGAGGCCCCGGGTCCAGGCATAGATCGAGGCGATGGGGTTGGTCGAGGTTTCCTTGCCCTTCTGGTGCTCGCGGTAGTGACGCGTCACCGTGCCGTGGGCGGCCTCCGCCTCCACCGTCTTGCCGTCCGGCGAGAGCAGCACCGAAGTCATGAGGCCCAGCGAGCCGAAGCCCTGGGCCACGGTATCGGACTGCACGTCGCCGTCATAATTTTTGCAGGCCCAGACGAAACCGCCCGACCATTTGAGGGCGGAGGCCACCATGTCGTCGATCAGACGGTGTTCATAGCGGATGTTCTTCGCCTTGAACTGGTCGGCGAATTCCTGGTCATAGACTTCCTGGAAAATGTCCATGAAGCGGCCGTCATAGATCTTGAGGATCGTGTTCTTGGTGGAGAGATAGACCGGCCAGCCGAGCATCAGGCCGTAATTGAAGCAGGCGCGGGCAAAACCGCGGATCGAATCATCAAGGTTGTACATGCCCATGGCGACGCCGGCGCCGGGGAACTTGAAGATCTCCTTCTCGATGGGCGCGCTGCCGTCTTCCGGCACGAAGGTCATGGTGAGCCGGCCCTTGCCCGGCACGATGAAATCGGTGGCGCGATACTGATCGCCGAAGGCATGACGGCCAATGACGATGGGCTGGGTCCAGCCCGGCACGAGGCGTGGCACGTTCTTGCAGATGATCGGCTGGCGGAACACGGTGCCGTCGAGGATGTTGCGGATGGTGCCGTTGGGGGAGCGCCACATTGACTTGAGGTTGAATTCCTTCACCCGGCCTTCATCCGGCGTGATGGTCGCACATTTGACGCCGACGCCATATTTCTTGATCGCATTGGCGGCATCGATGGTGATCTGGTCACCGGTCTGGTCGCGGCTTTCCACGCCAAGATCGTAGTATTTCAGGTCGATATCGAGATAGGGCAGGATCAGCTTGTTCTTGATGAACGCCCAGATGATTCGGGTCATTTCATCGCCGTCGAGCTCGACGACCGGGGTCTTCACCTTGATCTTGGCCATGCAGCGGAATCCCTTCTGAATAGACAGGCTAGCGGGACGCGCCCGCCGAGAATGATGCGAAATCGACCGCAGTCTAGTGGCTGCACGTTCGGATTTGAAGGAATTTGGCAGCTCAAATGTCAGGCAATATCAGATCGATAGAATGGTCTTGGTTGCTGTTTTGTTTCTATCTCCTGGTGCCGATCGCGGAGACTTGTCGATGCGGCCGGAGGCGTCCTTACAAACGCTCGGGATAATCGCGCTCCTGGGTATCGGGCGGCGAGGCCAGCAGATCGAACAGGCGGCCGACGGAATTGGCGACCGAGAAAAACTGGCGCACGGCGGGTTGCGCAAACCCGTCTTCGATGATGCCGTCGATCATCGCGACCAATCGGTCCCAGTAGCCATCGGCATTGAGGACGATGATCGGCTTGTCGTGAATGCCGAGCTGGCGCCAGGTCACCACCTCGAACAGTTCCTCGAGGGTACCGAGCCCGCCCGGCAGGACACAAAAGGCGTCAGAGTAGTCGAACATCATGCGCTTGCGGGTATGCATGTTGTCGACCACCTTCAATTCGGTGAGTCCGGTATGGCCGACTTCGCGGTCCTGCAGATGCTGCGGGATGACGCCGATGACCTCGCCGCCCCCCGCCATTACCGCATCGGCACAGATGCCCATGAGGCCGACCCGGCCGCCACCATAGATCAGGCGAACGCCGCGCGCGGCCATCTCGCGGCCCAGCTCGGTGGCAAGGGCTGCGAAGGCCGGGTTCGATCCGCGGGACGACCCGCAATAGACGCAAAGTGATGAGATCGGGGTCATTCCGATGTGGTGCTCCATGATGGCGACGGCCGGACGGGCGAAACTCCACCATGAACAGGCATGGCAGGGGACAGGTCTCGGCGGTGGCGAAGAAGGGCCCAGGGAAGTCGGGCCGGGGACAAGCAGGACGTGATCATCGCCACACAATATGAGCCAGCTTCGGTGGCAGTTCAATGACGATGCGGTACCCCACCGCGGCCGGCCGGGGCCAGTCAATGACGACCCGGCCGGGATTCCCGCAGTGATTGCCGCAGTGATTGCCGCGGTGATTGCCTCTGGCGTCGGCGGGGTTTAGCCTTGTGACGTGGCCCGCTTGGGAATCAATGCGGAACCGAGGCTCCTGATCGGGGTGGGTGATGGCGCCCCAAGATTGCGCCCGGGGAGTGCGGCCGGCACCCGTGCCAGGCCCTTTGGAAATGGGGTAGTCGCATGTCGAGACTGGCGTTGATCGGGGTTACCGGCGCGGCGGTGATCATTCTGGCCGCAGGCCTGATCTATGCCATCGGTCGGCAGGAGGACGATGACGCCTTGGACGCGGCCGATGTTGCCACCGAGTCGACGTCCGAAACCGCCGCTGCGGTGGATGGCGCCGCGACCGAAACCCCGTCCGCCGCGGCGCCTGCCGTCGCGCCGTCGGATCAGGCCGAGGAATCCGGTGACGTCGCCAATCCGGCGGCGACCGAGGTGGCGGCTGCCGAGCCGATGCTGATCCCGCCAAGCTTCGATGTGGTGCGGGTCAATCCCAATGGCGACGCCGTGATCGCGGGCCGGGCGACGCCGGGTGCCACGGTGATACTGCTTGACGACGGCGAGCCGATCGGCGAGGCAGAAACCGATGATCGCGGCGAGTGGGTGCTGCTGCCCAATCGCGCCATAGCGCCGGGCCAGCACAAGTTCACCCTTCAGATGCTGCGCGACGGTGGGGAGCCGCTGCAATCCGAGCGGATGGTGATCGTGATGGTGCCGGAGCCGGCCAAGGACATCGCCGGCGGCACGGTGACCGAGCCGGCTGGGGTTCTCGCTCTCTCGGTGCCGCAGGACGGGGTGGGGGCGAGCGAGGTGCTCAATCTGCCTGGCGCCACCGGCGGGCAGGCGAGCGCCGGGCCAGCCAGCGAGCCGACCCTCGATGTGGTCGATTTCGATCAGGCCGGCCGGATGGCGTTTGCCGGACGGGCGCCGGCCGATAGCAGGATCGCCATCTATCTCAACAACGATTTGCTGGGGTCGGTGACTGTCGATCCGCAGGGTCGCTGGGATTTCACCCCGCCGCGTGACCTGCCGGTCGGTTCGCACGAACTGCGCATCGACCAACTCGATGCCGAGGGCAAGGTCGTGGCCCGCATCGTCCAGCCAATCGAACAGCCCGATTTCGCCAGCTTGTCGCTGGATGGCAACCAGGTCATCGTGCAGCCGGGCAATTCGCTTTGGCGCCTCGCCCGCCGCACCTATGGCGACGGCCTGCAATACAGCGTCATCTATGAAGCGAACAAGGATCGCATCCGCGACCCGGACCTGATCTATCCCGGGCAGGTGTTCGAATTGCCGGCGCAGTAGGGCGGCGTCAGCCGCGCGGCTTGGGCCAGGCCGGGAGGACCTCGGCCAGCATCTGCAGATAGGGCCGGATCTCGATGATGACGCTGGCGGCGGCGGCGATCAGGTCGACTGGCGCCCAGGGTTCGCTGATGGGCGCCTTGCCGACACACAGGATTGTCTTCTGTTTGCTGACCGCCAGCCGGGTATGGGCGAGGTCCTGGCTGGCATCGATAATCGCGATGGTCGCGCGCCGGATCGAGGTGCCCTCGGCCGAATAGGGGAGTGGCGCAATCTCGCCGGAAATCTGAACGATCGGGCCCGACTGGATCTGGCGGGTGACGGCGCTGAAGGGCACGTCCATGTAGTAAAAGGTGAATTCCACCAATCCACCACTGCGGCCCAGGCGCAGCTTGCCGTCCTGATCAAGCCGGAGATGGTCCATCTCGGACGGCAGCATCTTCCTGGCTAACATATCCATGGTCACGGTCGGTCGCCCCTTCTTGCGCCGACGGCATGGCGCGCCTAGATGCTAATGGCTCTAGACTTAACGATTTGTAAAGCTGCGCGTTCGCCACGCAAAATTCATCTTTGTTCGCAGGATCATCAGGAAGGGTGACGATTTCACCCGTGACGTGGTGGTCGTTCTATGGCAAGTCAGGACGTTAAGTGCCTGCGCGGGGCAGAACCCGCTCATTTGCCTGAACTGAAGTGAGAGAATGCGTTGACTCCCAAGGTCCTCTGCCCAATTCACCGTGCTGGCTGGCCGTTCATTGGCATCTTCGCCGCCGTCACGGTCTTTCTGTGGTGGCTGTGGTTGCCGCTGGGTTTGGCTGGCGCGATACTCACGTTATGGTGTGCGTATTTCTTTCGTGACCCTGATCGCATCACGCCGAATCGGGCCGGACTGATCATCAGCCCGGCGGACGGCGTGGTGCAGATGATCCAGCCCGCCGTCCCGCCGGCGGAACTCGGCCTCGACCAGCGGCCGCGCACCCGCATCAGCGTCTTCATGAACGTCTTCAACGTCCATGTGAACCGCTCGCCGGTGGATGCCGAGGTGGTGGCGAGCGCCTATCGTCCGGGCAAGTTTCTCAACGCCGCCCTCGACAAGGCAAGCGACGAGAACGAACGCCAATCCTTGCATCTCAGGACGGTCGATGGGCAGGATATTTGCACGGTACAGATTGCCGGGCTGGTCGCGCGGCGCATCATCTGCTGGACCCGGGTCGGGCAGCGGCTCAATGCCGGCGAGCGTTTCGGCCTCATCCGGTTCGGCAGCCGGGTTGATGTCTACCTGCCGGACGGGGTGCAGCCGCTGGTCAGTGTCGGGCAGACCGCGATCGCCGGCGAAACCGTGCTGGCGGATCTGCGCTCGGACGAAGCCGCGCGTCTCGGCGAGATGCGCTAGGACGACCGCTTTACCGTAAAGGAGAACGGGATGATCAGGCGACACCGGCTGCGCGACCACTCGATCAACCGGCTGATTCCCAACATGCTGACCCTGTGCGCGTTGTTCGCAGGGCTGACCGGTATCCGTTTTGCGCTGCTGGAGCGCTGGGACTATGCGGTGATCGCCATCGTCATCGCCGCCGTGTTCGACACGCTCGATGGTCGTATCGCGCGGCTGCTCGATTCCTCCAGCAAGTTCGGCGCCGAGCTTGATTCCCTCAGCGATTTTGTCAGTTTCGGTGTCGCCCCGGCGATGATCGTCTTCCTGTGGAGCACCCAGGAGGTGAAGGGCGTCGGCTGGGCCCTGGTTCTGGCTTTCAGCGGCGCCATGGCGCTGCGCCTCGCGCGCTTCAACACCAAGCTGGACAATGCCGATTTGCCGGCCTGGCACAGTCGTTTCTTCACCGGCGTACCGGCGCCGGCCGCCGCCGGGCTGGTGTTGATGCCGTTGATCGCCTGGCTGGAATTCGGCGCCTCGTTCCTGCGCGAACCGGTTTTTGCCGGTCTGGCCGTGATCGTTGTCGCCGGTCTCGCCGTCAGCCGCCTGCCGACCTTCTCGTTCAAGCGGGTGCGCATTTCGCAATCGCTGGTGCTGCCGACCATGACCGCGGTGGCGATCTATGCCGCTCTGCTGGTGAGCCTCCCCTGGGCGACATTGTTCTTCACGCTGCTCGCCTATCTTTGCACCATCCCGATCGCCTATCAGACGCATCGCCGCCTGCAGACGCAGCGCCCGGCGCCGGCGCCGGCGGATGCCAGCGCTGAATTGGACCAGGACTGATGCTCGACCGCGCCGTCCGCCGGCGCATCGATCCCCATCTTGAAAAGGCGGCTGTCGCCCTGCGGTCGTGGGGTCTTGGCGCCGATCAGGTGACCTGGCTCGGTTTCCTGCTGGGGCTTGCCAGCGCCGCCGCCATCGCCGGCGACTGGCTCATGCCGGCGCTGCTGCTGCTTTTCGGCAATCGGCTGTGCGATGGGCTCGATGGCGCCCTGGCGCGCCTCACCCGGCCGACCGAGCGGGGCGCCTATCTCGACATCGTGCTCGATTTCCTGTTCTACGCGCTGTTCGTCTTCGCGTTCGCCGTTCGCGACCCGGTCGACGCGCTGCCCGCCGCCTTCCTCGTCCTCAGCTTTGTCGGCACCGGCACGAGCTTCCTCGCCCATGCCATCTTCATGGCAAAGCGGGGTGTTGGCGACACCCCGACGGCCAGGAAGGGAATCGCCTATATCGGTGGCCTGACCGAAGGCACCGAAACCATCCTGGTTTTCGTGGTGATGCTGTTGGTCCCGAACAGCTTTGCGCTGCTTGCCTGGATTTTCGGTGCCCTATGCTGGCTCACGACCGGCACGCGCATCGCCACCTCTCTGGCCGACCTTCGCCGCTAGCCAGTCAGTGATGCGACCTTGCAGCATCAGCGCGGCCGGGGTGAAGACCAGGGTGAGGGGCGAGGCAAACAGCACGCCGAAGGCGATCGCGGTCGCGAGCTGGGTCCACCATTGCGTGGCCGGCGCCCCCAGCGTGACGGCGCGGGTGGCAAAGTCGATATTGACCTGGAAGATCATCGGGATGAGGCCGAGCACGGTGGTGAGCTTGGTCAGGATCACCGGCCGCAGGCGCTGCACCCCGGTCAGCAGCAGGGCCTCGGTCCGGTCGGCGCTGGTCCTAAGCAAGTGCTTGTAGGTGTCGATCAGCACGATGTTGTTGTTGACGATGATGCCAGCAAGCGCGATCACGCCGATGCCGCTCATGACGATGCCGAAGGGCTGGCCCATCACCATCAGGCCAACCATGACGCCGATGGTGGACATGACGATCGAGGACAGCACCAGAAAGGTGAAGAAGAAGCTGTTGAACTGCAGCAGCAAGATGAGGGTGATCAGCGCCAGGGTGACGGCGAAGGCGGCGCCGAGAAAGGCCTGGGCCTCTTTCTGATCCTCATCCTGGCCGCGGATCTGCACCGTGACCGCCGGATCCAGCGTGGCATCGGCCAGCCAGGTGCGGAGTTCATCGATCTGGTCGTCGGCGAGGACGCCAGGGGCGACGTCGGCGCGGACGTTGACGACGCGCTCGCCATCGACCCGTCGCACCAGGCCCAGTTTCTGTACCGCCTCGCGCTCGACGAAGTTGCTGATCGGCACAACGCCAAGCGCGGTCGGCAGCCGCAACTGGTCGATCTCGCTCACATTGCGGGTTTCGATCGGGAACCGCGCCACGATGTCGATTTCGTCATCGGCCCAATCCGGGCGGTAGTCACCGAATTTGAGACCGCGGGTCACCAGCTGCACGGCATTGCCAATGGCGGTGACATCGGCACCGAATTTCGCGGCCTGGGCGCGGTCGACATTGATCTTCCACTCGATGCCGGGAACCGGCAGCGAATCCTCGATGGCGACGAGGCCGGGCATGCTTTCCAGTTTCGCGCGCAGCATCTGCGCCGTCGGTGCCAGCAGGGCATAGTCCCGGGACGCGACTTCAAGATGGATCGGCTTGCCGCCGCCCGGACCACCTTCCTGCTTGCGTGTTTCCACATGGATGCCGGGCAAATCCGCGCTGCGTTCCCCGAGATCGGCCAGGATCGCATCGGCGCGACGCCGGTCCTGCCAGTCGGTGAACTCCAGATTGACATAGCCGATGACATCGTCGGCCATTTCCTCGCCCAGGCTCTGGCCACCATCGCCGCCGATGGTGACAGAATAAATGCTGCGGAATTCGGCAGTCTCGGCCTGCAGTTCAAGCGCAATCGCCTCGACCTGGCGCACCAATCTGTCGCGTTCGTCGACGGAAAGATTGCCGCGGGCATGGATCTGTAGCTGGGCATTGTCGGGCTCGACCTCGGGGAAGAACTCGATCCCCGTCGGGAACACCAGCGCATAGAGCATGACCGTGCCGATCAGGATACCAACACCGCCGGCGATGACGGTGCCGGGGATCTTGAGCGCCCGGCGCAGGAAGCCGAGATAAAGCCGATCCAGGCCACGGGCGCGTGCCAGTTGCTCGGCGGCCGAGAGCTTCTCTGCCTCGATGGTGGAAAGGGCGGCGCCATTTGGCTTGCCGATGAGGGCGCCGATCACGGGGATGAAGATCATCGCCATGGCAAGCGATGCGAGCAGCGTCGCGGTGAGGGTCATCGGCAGGTATTTCATGAAGCCACCGACCACGCCCGGCCAGAACGCCATCGGCAGGAAGGCGGCGATGATCGTGGCGATCGAGGAAAAGATCGGCCAGGCCATCATGCGCGCGGCCTCGGCATAGGCCTGGCGCCGGTCCATCCCCTCCAGCATGCGCCGGTCGGCGTATTCGACCAGGATGATGGCGCCGTCTACCAGCATGCCGGTGGCCATGATCAGGCTGAACAGCACGACGATGTTGATGGTGATGCCGAATCCCGCCAGTGCCAGGATGCCGATCAGAAACGAGCCCGGCACCGCCGAGCCGACGATCAGTCCGCCGCGCAGGCCGAGCGACGCCACGATCACGATCATGACCAGGATGACGGCCAGGATCAGGCTGTTCTCCAGATCCGACAGCATGTGCCTGATCTCGTTCGACGTGTCCTGCGAGAAGGTGACCTTGACGTGGGCCGGCCAGGATTGCTGCTCCTGCGCCACCACGCGGCGCACTTCCTCGACCGTGTCGATGAGGTTGGTGCCGGTGCGTTTCGAAACTTCGATGCCGACCGCGGGCAGGCCGTCGATACGTGCCAGTGAAGTGGCATCCTTGTAGGTCTGGCGCAGAGTCGCTATGTCGCGCACCGTGGTGACGGCGTCGCCGCTCACCTTGACCGGCATGTTGAGGATATCCTCGGCGGTTTCAAAGAGGCCGGGGACCTTGATCGCGAAGCGGCCGAGCCCGGTATCGAGGGTGCCCGCCGCCACCAGGCGGTTGGAACGCCCGACCAATTGAGCGAGATCGTCGGCCACCAGACCGTAGCTCTCGAAACGCAGCGGATCGATCACCAGCTCAACCAGTTCCTCGCGCTGGCCCTGAAGCCGCGCTTCCAGCACATTGCCGATGCCTTCGATCTTGTCCTTCAGCCGGTCGGCAAGGCGCATCAGGGTGCGTTCGGGAAGATCGCCCGAAAGCGTCACCACGATCACCGGAAAGAGGCTGATATTAACCTCGTGCACGGTGGGCTCGTCGGCACTGTCTGGCAGGTCCGGGCGCGCGAGGTCAACCTTGTCGCGGACATCGACCAGCGCCTTGTCGATGTCGAAACCCGTCTGGAACTCGAGGATCGTGCTGGCCCCACCCAGATAGGTCATCGAGCGCATTTCCTTGAGCCCCTCGATGGCGCGCAGATGCTGCTCCATCGGACGTGCAAGAAGACGCTCGGAGTCGTCCGGCGAAATCCCCTCCAGCGACATGCTGACATAGACGATCGGGATCTGGACGTCGGGCGAGGATTCCTTGGGCAGCGACTGATAGGCGGCATAGCCGCCGATTACCAGCATCGCCAGCAGGGCCAGGACCACGCGGGCGTTGTCGATGCAGGCATTGATGAGGGCGCGCATGGATCGGGACCCGTATCGCTTAGGGCTGGACCGGGACGGGAGTCACGACCTGGCCCACTTTGACGAATTCCTGCCCGACCGTGATGATGCGGAGCTGCGGCGGAAGTCCTGCGATCCACAGCCCATCGCTGTCTTCGCCGATCACCTGGACCGGGAGAAAGCCGACCGTGTTCTCGGTATCGACCGTCTTCACCCCGACCTGGCCGTTTTCGTCGAGGGTGAGGGAGGCCGGCGAGATGAGATGGGCCGGCTCGCTGGCAATCGGCAGGACGATCTCGGCGGAAAGCCCCTGCCGGATGCGATAGTCGGCATTGTCGGCGGCGATCTCGACGCGGAAGGTACGGGTGGTTTCGTCGGCGCTGGCCGCGACGAAACGGACATGGCCGGTGACCTCCTGGCCGTCGATCAGGCGCGCGGTTGCCGGCGCGCCCAGGATGATGTGTGGCACCTCGCGTTCCGCCACGCTGCCGATCAGCAGAATGGGGTCGAGGTCGACGATGGTGGCGACGGGATCGCCTGGCTGCAGGTATTTCCCGATCTCGACATGGCGCTCGTTGAGCACACCTTCGATTGGCGCGGCGATTTTGAGGTAGGCGATCTCGACCTGCATGGCCGCCACCGCCGAACGCGCCAGAGCCAGCTTGGCTTCGAGATCCGGCAGGCTGAGCTTGGGGCTGTATCCCTTGGCGCTGAGCTCGGAGGTGGCCTTCCATTCCTCCTCACGCTGGGCAAGCAGGGCGGTCGCTTCCACCAGCTTGACTCGCCGGTCGGCATCGTCGAGGCGCGCGATCGGTGTGCCGGCACTGACCCGGGCACCCTTTTCGGCCATGACTTCTTCCACCTGGCCGGTGGTCTGCGCGCTGATGGTGACGGTCCTGTCGGCCTCGCTGCGGCCGCGCAGGACAATGGCCCGCTGTCGCTCCCGAGCGACCGAATCGATGACCCCGACGCGGGGCAGGGGTGCGGCCGGCTCGTCGGCCACGGGGGCTCCGGCGTCGGCGTCGATGCCGGGTTCCGGCGCGGCATTCGCGGCCTGATCCCGGTGCGGGAAGACGAATCCCGAGGCGACGTAGAGCGAAACGGCCACGGCGATCGCGCCGGCAATGACGAAAGAACGCTGCATGATGGTATCCGGATACTCTTGAGACCCGCGGCCGATCTGGCCAGAGGGCCGCTTCGACCTGCCTGAGATAGGGAACCGGCGGCATTATCGCCAGTCATTCCGCCATGGCAAGGCGGGGGCCTGCTGCCAGTTGCCGCAATCGTGATCGCCTTGGGCGATGCCGTGGGCGGCGTTAACGATTAAGACGAAGCCGCAGAAACCAGCCTATTTGTGATTGTGGTGGGCCTGCAGGGTCTGCACCAGTTCTTCGAGCTTGCTGCGGTCCATCAGATAGAGATTGCGACCTTTCCGCTTGAGGAGGCCGCTGGGATAGAGCTGGCTGATGGCGCGGTTGACGGTCTCGCGCGTGGTGCTGGTCATGCCGGCGATCTCGTGCATCGGCGGCAGGGGCCGAACCACCCACAGCCCGGGGACCGCGGCCTCCGGCTGGGCCATGCGCAGCAATTCGGCGTAGACCCGCTGCGCCGCCTGCAGGGTCGAGAGTTCCATGATGCGCAGTCCGCTCTGGCGGACCAGTCGTGCCATGCGCTGCAGCAGCCGGAAGGAGACGAGCGCGTTGCTGCGCACCAGTTCCAGGAAGATGTCGGGCGGCATGATGCACAGTTCCGACTTCTCGATCGCCGTGACGCTGGCCGAACGTGGCTGCTCGTCGATCGCCGCCAGTTCGCCGAAGGATTCCCCGGGCCTCACGGTTGCCAGGGTCACTTCCTTGCCGGTAGGGGAGAAGGTCACGACCGCCACGGCTCCGCGCAGCACGAAAAACACGTCGCGCGAGGTCGCCCCCTTGTCCAGGATGGTCTGGCCCTTGTCGCAGTTGCGCCAGCGGCACCGCCCTTCCAGATTTTTGAGCTCGGCGTCGGACAGGCCCTCAAGCAGCGTGAAGGCGCGCAGTGAGCGTTCGATGATCGGTGTCTGAGTCGTTCCCATGGCGGGCAGCATAGTCGAAAGGCGCCGCCGCGCCAACCGGCCCGCGGATTGGTTCGCCGGCCTGAATCCTCGGCGGACCTTTGCGGAACTCTAGGGGAACGCTACCAGCGCAGGACCCGCCGGCCCAGGAAGGTGCCGAGCAGGGTCACGATGCCGATGGCGCCGAGGTACCAGATGGCAACATAAAAGGGCGAATCGTTGTCGCAATGAAGGGCGAAGACGACGGCGCCCATCCCGCCCGCGGCCAGGCCGGCCATCGCGCCACCGGCACCAGGCGATTGCGGCGCCCCCTGGCGCAGGGCCCAGAGCGTCGCCGCCAGCGGGGCGAGGGACAGCAGCGGCACGAAGATCAGGCAGAAATAGGGCTGGTTGCCGATCGCCGCCGTGAGCCAGCGGTCGCTCGGCAGGGCGGCCATCTCCATAACAAATCCCGCCAGCAGCGGCAGCGCCAGGAGTGGCAGCCAGCGGAAGGCCGAATCCGCGCGATGCTGCGGCCGGGCGAGATGCAGCAGGCATGCGGTTGCCGTGGCCGCGATGGCAGCCGCCATCAGGAGCTTGAGCAGATAGCGCCAGGAGGTCAGCGCGGCGCCGAAATCCGGGCGCGCGCCCAGCAGCCAGGCGAACAGGCACGCCGACACCAGCAGGGCGAGCGGTACTGCGCCGCAAAGGGTTCGCCCGGTGACGAGGGGTTTCCTGTGATGATCGGCAACCAGGGTGCCAATGAGTTCTTCGGTTTTCATGTCACCAGCTTCATGATGGATCGTCGCGCGAGGCTGCTTTGGCAAGGGCCGCGAGGCCGCGATGGAGGGCAACCCGGACCGCGCCTTCCTTCATGGCGAGCGTGATCGCCGTCTCGCTGATGCTCAGTCCATCGACCGAGATCGCGCGCACCACCCTCTCCTGGCCGCTTGGCAATTTTGCCAGATGCCGGTCGAGCGCGGCGGGGGAAAGCCCCTCGTCGGCTTCCGGTGCTGGCAGGACCTCCACCAGATCGTCGATCGGCACCATGATGCGTCTCCCGCGACGACGCAGATTGTCGATCAGCTTGTGCCGGGTCACTGCCCGGAGCCAGGGCAGGATTGCCCGATCGGCATCCCAGGTCTCCCGCTTCAGATGAACAGCCAGCAACGTTTCCTGCACGATGTCCTCGGCATCTGCGACGCCGTAGCCCTGGCGCGACAATTCCCGCCGGACCCAGCCGCGCAACAACCCGGCGAGAGCACCGAGCAGATGCCGATAGGCTGTTTCGTCGCCATCCCGGGCGACACGCATCCAGCCTGCCAGCTCTTGCTCCAGATCGCTCACACCTTCTCCCCGATTACGGCGCCGCGGCGGGATTGTTACAGATTCCCGGCCGGATGATGCCGCAGGGGTGAGCCGCGGTAAACCGGTCTCCGGCGCGGAAGCACCCTTGTAACAGCTCCGCGATACCCGCCGTAACACCCGCTGTAAGCCATTTCCGGCTCTCTCAACAAGTGAGGATTAACATGAATCGTCGTACCGCCGGCCTCGCCATCGCCGGTTCCCTGCTTTCCGCGCTGGCGCTTTCGGCCGCGCCGGCCGCCGCCGAAGGCACCGAAAAATGCTATGGTATCTCCCTGGCTGGCCAGAACGACTGTGCCTCGGCCGGCGGCAATTCCTGCGCTGGCACCTCCAAGATCGACTATGACAAGGCTGCTTGGAAACTGGTTCCGGCCGGTTCCTGCGCTACCACCATGGTGACCCTGCCGGACGGCAGCACCCGCGCCGGTTCGCTCGAGCCGATCGGCTCCTGAGGCGTAAAGTCGGTGCCCGTCCCGGTCCCTCCCCGGCATGGCGGCATCGCCCCGTGCCCCGGCCAGATACCCATGCTGGCCGGGGTCGGGCTGCGGCCGCGGCATTACGCGGATGTGCTCGCCGATCCCGGCCAGATCGCCTGGGTCGAAGTGCATCCGGAAAACTATCTCTGCGCCGGGGGGCCGCAGCATCACTACCTGACCCAGGTACGGGAACGGATGCCGCTCTCCTTCCACGGTGTCGGCCTTTCCCTGGGTGGCGAGGAGCGCCCCGACGCCGCCCATCTCCAGCGCCTGCGCGCGCTGGCCGCGCGCTATCAGCCCGGGCTCTTTTCCGAACACCTGGCCTGGTCCAGTCACGGCGGCCACTATCTCAACGATCTGCTGCCGCTGCCTTACACCCGCGAAAACCTGGCGCGCATGATCGACCATGTCGGCGAAACCCAGGAGGCTCTGGGTCGCCGGATCCTGATCGAGAACCCCTCCCTCTATCTCGCCTTCGAGGCAAGCGAGATGCCGGAGACCGCGTTTCTGGCGGAACTGGCGGCGCGGAGCGGCTGCGGATTGCTGCTCGATCTCAACAACGTCTATGTCTCGTGCATGAATGCCGGTACGGATCCGCTGGCCTATCTCGCCAGCTTCCCGCGCGCGGCGGTGATGGAAATCCATCTTGCCGGCCACGCCCCGGAATTCGACCGGGACGGCTTGCCGGTCCTGATCGATGCCCATGACCGGCCCGTCGCGGATCCGGTCTGGCGGCTTTTTGCCCGCATGGTCGAGCACCTGCCGCCGGTTCCGGTGCTGATCGAATGGGACAGCGATCTCCCCGATTGGCCGATACTGCTGGCGGAGGCGCGGCGCGCGCAATCCATCGTCGATCGGGTTCACGAAAGAGGAGGCGGCCGTGACGTCGCCTGACTCCTTGAATAGCGAAGCAGGTTTTGCGCGCGCCCTGTGGGATGCGCGATTGCCCCGGCCCGCGGGGGTCATCGGCCGTGCAGGCAGGCCCGCCGCCGATCGTTTCGACATTCATCGCAACAACATCTTTGCCAGCCTCACCGCAGCGCTGCGGGCGCGTTTTCCCGTGGTGGTCCGTCTGGTGGGGGAAGCGTTCTTCGCCGATATGGCGGCGATCTTCATTCGCCGGCACCCGCCGGTCTCGCCGGTGATCATGGAATATGGCGGTGCCTTCGCGGCGTTTCTAAAGGAGTTCGACGCGGTTGGCGCCTTGCCCTATCTCGCTGACATCGCGCGGCTGGAATGGCTGCGGCACCTCGCGGCGCACGGTGCCGATGCGGTGCCCGCCGACCTCTCGCCCCTGGCTAGGCTGGCTCCCTCCGCCATGGCCGAGTTGCGCTTCACCCTGCATCCGACGGCGACTGCGCTGTCTTCGGCCTATCCCGTGGCGTCGATCTGGCGGGCCAATGCCGTCGCGCCCGATCTCCAGCCAGTCCTGGCTGACAGTGCCGGCGAATCCGTGTTGATCGTCCGCCCACATCGTCAGGTATTGCTGCTCGATCTGCCACCGGCGGGCGATGTGTTGATCGCCGCCCTGCAAGAAGGCCGAACCCTGGGCGATGCCGCCGCACTGGCGGCGGCGCGCGATCTCGATTTCGACCTGACCCTTACATTGGCGGCCCTCTTTCGGGGGGGCGCCATCACCGGCTTCGCACCGGGCCATTCCAGCTCAAACTAGGAAACGACCATCATGACCGACGTCATTCGACGACTGATCGACCTGTTCGAACGCGTGCCCAACGACCTCATCGCCGTGCTGGCGCGGCTGGGCATCGGCGCCATCTTTCTGCGCTCCGGCCTGCTCAAGCTCGACGGCTGGGATAGCGGCCTTACCCTTGCCCTGTTCGAAAGCGAATACCGGCTGCCGTTCCTGCCGCCCGAACTGGCGGCACCGCTCGCCATGGGCGCGGAACTCACCCTGCCGTTCCTGCTGTTTGCGGGCCTGGCGACGCGTTTCGCCGCGCTCGGCCTCTTCGGCATGACCCTGGTGATCCAGGTCTTCGTCTATCCCAATGCCTTCGATACGCATGCGGTCTGGGCGGTGGCGCTGCTATTCCTCATTCGCAACGGGGCCGGCCGCCTGTCGCTCGATTGGGCGCTGTCGGCCTGGACCAGGCGTCAGCGCGCCGCTGTGTAGCGGCCGGCGGCGTACCACAGGAAGGCGGCGACCTGCAGCACCAGCAGGCCACCGAAGGCGAGCGGGTAGCCCCAGTCATGACCCAGGCCGTTCATGCGGTCGAGCACCCAGCCGGTGCCGGACTGGAAAAGGGCGGAGGCGAGAAACAGCAGCAGGTTGGCCGCCGATTGCGCGCGTCCCGCAAGATCGCGGCCGAAGTGATTGGCCAGCGTCGCATAGCCGAGATTGGCGGCCTGGCCGGTCAGGCCGTAGATGATCCAGATAACGGGCAGCGGCACCGGCACGGCAAGGATCATTGCCAGCTGGGCGAGGGCGAAGAGGGAGAATGCGGCGGCTACCACTGTCTTCAGGCCGACGCCCCGGCGCTGTACCCGGTCGGCGATGACTCCGGTCGAGAGCGACCCGATGGCGAAGGCGAGGCCCAGGACCATCAATTGCTGGTTGGCCGCCTGTTGGTCGAGCCCCAGGACATCGGTCATCCAGCGCGTTGCCCATAAGGTCTGAGTGGCGATGAAGGTACCGGAAATGGCGGCGACCATCGGGGCCACGCGCCAGAAGACAGGGTCCTTGAACACGCCCCAATAGCCCGCCAACTGGATCGACAGCGCCACCGGGCGATGGTCGTCCGGCCGCTTCGGCACGACGAAGAAGATGGTCGCCGCGACGGCAAGGGTGAAAGCCGTCAGTACAAAGAAGAGCGGTCGCCAGCCGATGAGGTCGGCGAGAAAATTGGCGGGATAGCTGCCGGCCAGAAAGCCGAGTGCGCCAAAGGTCACCATGCTCGAGTTGCCGAGTGCCAGCCTCTCCGGCGGCAGCCACATGGCATTGGCCTTGAACGCCGACATCAGGCAGCCACCGAGCCCCATGCCGATCAGGAGTCGCGCTGCAGCGAGACTGAACGTATCCGTGCCGAGGGCGAACCAGGCAGCCCCGGTCGCGGCCACCAGCAACAGGCCGCTCTGAACCAGACGCGGCCCGAAGCGGTCGAGCAGCAAGCCGAGTGGCAGCTGAAAGAGCACGAAGCCGTAGAGGTACATCGCCGTCATGAAGCCGAGATCGGTATTGTTGAGTCCAAGCTCGCCAATGAGATCGTCGGAGATGGCCGCGTTAACCACGCGAAACAGGTAGGAGGTGAAATATCCGGCGGCGAACGGACCCAGCGCGCGCAGAATTGGGGAAAGGCCCGGTCGGGGCGAACCACCGGTCATGAAGTGGCCCCTCGTCGTGCGAACTCAGGCCACATTGAGCGGCTGGCGCGCGACGCGGCGCTGGTCGTAGAGCGTGTTCGCCGCCACGGCGCCCAGCACCAGGGTGCCGCCATAGAGTGCGTAAATCCCGGGGTTCTCGCCCAGGAACAGGAACACCCAGAAGGCGCCAAGGACGGTTTCGACGAGGGAGAGCAGGGCCGCCTGCGCCGCCGGGATGTGCCGCGCCCCTGTGGTGAAGAGAATGAGGCCGATTGCCAGTTGCACGGCGCCGAAGAGGAAGAGATAGAAAAAGTCCGTGCCGTCGATCTCGAATACCGTGCCGCCGGCCATGATGAATCCAATCGCTCCCATGAGCGCGGTGCCGAGGCAGGTTGCCGGTGTCATGCGGACATGGGCATAGCGCCGGGTGAGGACTGTGGCGACGGCAAAGCTGAAGGCGATGACCACCGAGAGCGTCATGCCCAGCGCGTCGGCATGGCCCTCGGCCTTTCCCACCATCAGCAGGATGCCGGCGAAGGCCACTGCCATGGCGAGGATTCGCGCCCAGGTTAGTTTCTCGCCCATCCATATCCAGGCGATCAGCCCGGCAATCAGCGGCGCGGTCGACTGTACCACCAGGATCAGCGCCACGGTGGCGTGTTGCAGGGCGATGACAAAGGAGATCGAGGCGGCGGCGAAGCAGATGGCGACGCCAATTCCGCCCAATCCCATATCGCGGAACAGTGCCCAGGTATTGCCGCGGTCCCGATAGAGCAGGAACAGCAGCAGCGTGACGGCAGCGATGGTGCCGCGCCAGGCGACAATGGTCCAGGGATCGAGCGCGATCTGCCTTGCGATCAGTCCGCCAAGGCTCCAGCAGATCGCGGCGGCGACCACCAGCACGGTACCGAGACGCTGCGTGGCGACCGCCCCATTCGACATGAAACCCGAGCTCCCCCATTTGGCCGGAGCAGCATAGTGGCGCCGCTATCCCCCGCAAGCTTGACCGCCATCATGGCTGTTATGCGTCCGACGCCAGAGCCGGCGGCGCCTTCGGTTGCTGCGGGGCCGCGTCCGGCGCGGCGGGTACTTCCGCCAACAGCCAGTCGCGAAAGGCGGCAAAAGGGCGATCCATAAGGGTTTCCGGCCGGTAGATCAGGTGCCAGGCCTTGCCCGGATCGACCAGCGCCAGATCGAACAGGCGCACCAGCCGGCCGGCATCGAGGTCGTCCTGGACATAGGGCGCGCGGACCAGCGCGACGCCGAGGCCATCGAGCGCAGCTTGGATGGCATAGGCGGAATAGTCGAAGGAAAGCCGGCGCCGGAAACGGGCTGGATCGAGACCGCTCTGGCTCAGCCAGCGCGGCCAATCCTGCGGTGCATGTGCGACCTCGAGCAGGGTGTGGTGGAGGAGGTCGCCTTGCAGCTGGATGGACTGGGCAAGGGTTGGTGCCGCCACGGGGAAAAGTGCCGCGCCGAACAGCGGCTCGGCCATCAATCCGGGGAGAGGCGCCGAGCTCAGGCGGATCGTGGCGGCCCAGTCCGCCCTCAGGGTCACGGTATCTTCAATGGCGGTTACCAGGCGCACTTCGATGCCTGGGTGCTGGCGCTGGAACAGGTGCAGGCGCGGGATCAGCCAGCGCATGGCGAAGGTCGGGCCGGTGGCGACCGATAGGCTCGGCGGCGTGGCACGCTGGACGCTGTCGACAGCGAGTTCGAGCCGACGGAACGCATCTTCCAGCAGGGGCTTGATGCTGCTGCCGGCTGGCGTGGGGCGCAGTGAGTTGGCCTGGCGATCGAACAGCTTCTGGCCGAGCTGCGCCTCCGCCAGTTTGACCAGGCGACTGATCGCCGTCTGCGTGACGTTCAGTTCCTCGGCGGCAGAGGCGAAACTCCCGAGGCGCAAGGCGGCTTCGACCGCCTTCAAACCCTTTAAGGATGGCATCATGATCGCGATACCCCAATCTAATGTTGGCCTAATCTGGCACACGGCGGAGCCCGCGCCTAGGACCCATCCCGCTGTTTGGCAGGGGTTTTTCGGACGCAGAGCTTCCCGGTGACATTCCGGCCATCGCCTCGTATTCTCCTCCACGCGTTCGCGGGCAATTGATTCGGGCGAAGTCAGGGTAAGTGCGTGATGGGCAGAAATCGGGGCGGGAAGATGATGGCGCGACGTGGCGGGGCTTTGCTGGTGGCCCTTCTCATCAGTGGCTGCGCGGCGCCGGCACCCCAGCCACAGGCAGCCACGCCAGCACCTGCTGCACAGCCGGCACCCGCCGCGCCAGTCATGACCAGCCTCGGCGTGCCGGACATGACCGAAATCGACCAGACCAGTTGCCCCAAGGAAGCAGCCAGCTACGACGAATGGGTAGCACGCTTCGGCGCCTATGCGCTGCATCAGGGGCAGGCGGAGAAGGTCATTCGTACGGCCTTCGCCCACGTCTCCGAAAACCCGACCATCCGCGATCGCGCCGGCAAACAGGCCGAGTTCGTGACTCCGGTCTGGACCTATCTCGACCGCGCCGTTTCGGCCGAACGCGTTGCCAAGGGGCAGGCGCAATTGCCGCAGAACCGGGCGCTGCTGGCGGAAATCGAGCGCGATTTCGGGACGAATGCAGCGATCCTAATGGGGATCTGGGGCATCGAGACCGATTTCGGCGGCAATTTCGGCGACGTCAATGTGTTCGAGGCGCTCTCCAATGTCGGCTACGGCACCAGCCGCAAGGATTTCGCCTGCACCGAACTGCTCTCGGCGCTGAAGATCGCCAGTGCCGGACGGATCGCGCCGGGACAGATGATCGGATCCTGGGCCGGCGCCATGGGCCACAGCCAGTTTCTGCCCTCGAACTACCTGACCATCGCGGTCGACCGCGATGGCTCGGGCGCACCCGATCTGTGGACCTCGATGCCCGATGTCTTTGCCTCGACCGCCAATCATCTGGTGCGCGATGGTTGGCAGCGTGACCTGCCCTGGGGCTTTGAGGTGAAGCTGCCGGCCGGCTTCCCCTATCAGGAGGCGGAACTTGATATCGAGCACCCGATCGACCATTGGCAGCAGCGCGGGGTGCGCCGCATCGACGGCCAGGCGCTGCCGAACCTGCCGGGTGGCACGTCAATTCTGGTGCTCGCCGGACACAAGGGGCCTGCTTTCCTGGTCACCAGGAATTTCCGGGCGATCCTCAAATACAACTACTCCACCTCCTACGCCCTGGCCGTCGCCTATCTCGGCGACCGGGTGATGGGCGGGAAGGGGGTGCAGGCGAAATGGCCGGTCGACGAACCGCCGCTGGCTCTGGCCGAGCGCGAGGAACTGCAGCAGCGCCTGGTCGATCGTGGCCTGCTCGACGGCGCGGTGGACGGGGTCATCGGTTTGAAGACGCGCAAGGCCATCCGCGGCTTCCAGTTGCAGGTGGGATTGCCCGCCGATGGCTTCGCGACCCAGGCGCTGCTTCTGGAACTGCGCCGCCGCGCTGCTGGCTGAAGTCCATTAACCGGCTGTAATTTAAAGGAAAGCGCCGGATTGCTTTTCCCGGCCCGATGGTTATAGTCCCGCCTTTCGGGAGGGTTGGGGCTGATGGCCGGACCCTGACGGTCGATTCATTCCAGGGAGAAATCGGATGTTCATTTCTGAAGCATATGCGCAGGCAGCGGGAGCCCCCGGCGGCGCCGATATGTTGACCAGCTTTCTGCCGCTGGTCCTCATCTTCGTCGTTTTCTGGTTCCTGATGATCCGCCCGCAGCAGAAGCGGATGAAGGAACATCGCGCCCTGGTGGCCGCGCTCAAGAAGGGCGACAAGGTGCTGACCAGCGGCGGCATTCTTGGCCTCGTGACCAAGGCGGTCGAGGGCGAGAACGACGTCGAGGTCGAGATTGCGGCCAATGTCCGCGTCCGCGTGGTGCGGACCGCGGTCAGCGAAGTGCTGAACCGCCCGGGCGTTGCGGCCAAGGGTGGCAAGGCCGATGAGAAGGCGAAGGCGGTCGAGAGCAAGAGCGGCGCCAACGACGCCTGAGTGCGGGAATAACCGGGACCGCGCCCAACCAGGCCGGTCCCGATCGTTCCAGCGCCGGCGAGCCCGCCCGTCACGCCAAGGATCCAAGGCGACATGCTGCACTTCTCGAAATTCAAGATCACGCTGATCCTGCTCACCCTGCTGATCGGCCTCTATGCCGCCGCCCCGAACCTGTTCAGCGACGGACAATTGCAGCGGCTGCCTTCCTGGTTGCCGGCCCGCACCATCAGCCTCGGCCTCGATCTCCAGGGCGGTTCGCATCTCCTCTATGAGGTCGATACCGCGGCGCTGATTCGCGAAAAGCTGGAGAGCGTTGTCGGTGAGACCCGTGCCGCCCTGCGGGGAGCGACGCTGGGCTATACCGGCCTTGGCCTGCGCGGCGAGTCGGTGGTGGCGCAGTTGAGCGATCCGGGTGCCGCCGATCGCGCGCGCGAAGCCCTGGCGCCGATCGCTGGCAGCATGCAGCTCGACATTTCCGCCGACGGCGCGATTTCTCTCAGCTTCTCGGATGTTGCCATCGCGGAAGCCAAGCGCCATGCGGTCGATCAGTCGATCGAGATCATCCGTCGCCGCATCGATGAGACCGGCACCAAGGAGCCGACCATCATCCGCCAGGGCGAGGACCGCATCGTCGTGCAGTTGCCGGGGGTGAAGGATCCCCAGAGCCTGAAGCGATTGATCGGCGAAACCGCCAAGATGACCTTCCAGATGGTGGACGAGACCGCCGAAAGCACGGGTTCCGGTCCGCCCACCTCGGTGCGATTGCCGGTGATCGAGCGCGACGGCGCGCCGGGCCAGATGCTGTGGGTCCAGAAGAGCGTGCTCATTTCGGGCGAGAACCTCACCGACGCCCAGCAAGGCTTCGACCAGGGCCTGCCCGTCGTGCAGTTCAGGTTCGACAACATCGGTGCGCGCAAGTTCGGCGACGCGACAGCGCGCAACGTCGGCAAACGCTTTGCCATCATTCTTGACGACAAGATCATCAGCGCGCCGGTCATTCGCGATGCAATCCTCGGCGGCAGCGGCATCATCAGCGGCAACTTCACCGTTGAATCGGCCCGGGATCTTGCCCTTCTGCTGCGCGCCGGTGCCTTGCCGGCACCCCTGACCGTGATCGAAGAACGGACCGTGGGTGCCGATCTCGGTGCTGATTCGATCGAAGCCGGCAAGAACGCCTTCATCATCGCCATCGTCATGATCGTGGTGGCGATGGTCGTGCTCTACGGCTTCTTTGGTATCGTTGCCAATCTGGCCCTGGCCTTCAACGCAGCGCTGTTGCTTGGCATTCTGTCCCTGCTGGAGGCGACGCTTACGTTGCCCGGCATCGCCGGCATTGTGCTGACGCTCGGCATGGCGGTCGATGCGAACGTGCTGATCCTGGAGCGCGTGCGCGAAGAGATGCGCAACGGCCGCTCGCCGATCAACGCCATGGAAGCCGGCTATCGCGAGGCCCAGACGACCATCATCGACAGCAATCTCACCACGCTGATCTCGACCCTGTTCCTGTTTGGCTTCGGTTCCGGACCAATCAAGGGATTCGCGGTGACGCTGTCGGTCGGTATCGTCACCTCGGTCTTCACGGCGGTTCTGGTGACCCGCCTCATCACCTCGATCTGGTTGCGCCAGGCGCGCCCCAAGGTCCTGCCGCTCTAGGAGTCGACGCCGCATGTGGAAGCCATTGCACCTGGTCCCGCCCGATACGCGCATCGACTTTCTGCGCTATCACAAGATTACTTTCGCGCTGTCGATCGTGATGGTGCTGGCCTCGATTGGTCTTGTCTTCACCAAGGGGCTTAATTTCGGCATCGATTTCGCTGGCGGCATCGTGATGGAAGTCGAGAGCCCGGACGCCGTGGCGGACCTTGCCAGCATGCGCTCCAGCCTCAATGCGCTCGAGTTGGGCGAAGTTGCCCTGCAGGAGTTCGGGGCGCCCAACGTTGTGCTGATCCGTGTGCCGCAGCAGGAAGGTGGCGAAGTCGCGACCCAGGCGGCCGTTGCCAAGGTGCAGGAATCTCTCGGCTCGGCGTGGCAGTATCGTCGCACGGAATCGGTCGGCCCCAAGGTCGGCAGCGAACTGATTGAAAGCGCCTTCTTCGCCTTCATTCTGGCGATGGGCGGGATCATGGCCTACATCTGGTTCCGCTATGAGTGGAACTTCGGTCTCAACGCCCTGATCGCCCTGGTGCATGACTGCGTCACGACCATTGGGCTCTTTGCACTCACCGGGATGGAGTTCAATCTCGCCACGGTGGCTGCCGTCCTGACCATCGCCGGCTATTCGGTCAACGACACCGTCGTCGTGTTCGACCGCATTCGCTACGATTTGCGGCGTTTCAAGACTATGCCGGTCCGCGATCTGCTCAACCAGTCGCTGAACTCCACCCTCAGCCGCACCACCGTGACCTCCGGCCTCACGCTGCTTTCCGTGCTGGCGCTGGCGATCTGGGGCGGCGAGGCGATGCGCGGCTTTGCCGTGGCGCTGATCTGGGGCATTGTCATTGGCACCTATTCGACGCTGTTCATGGCGACGCCGCTGCTGCTCTATGTCGACCTGCGCCGCGGCGCCAAGGCCAAGGCGCAGGAAGCCGACACGGCCGGCGCCTGATCGCGCGATAGCACGCCCAGGCAACGCAAGGAGGGCGTCATGGATGTGACACCCCTGATCCCCAGCGGCCGACAGATCATCGAAAGTTACGGCGATGGCCGCTTCCGTGTCGCCGGTGCCGTGTTCGAAGGTTCGATCCTGGTATTCCCGACCGCAACCACGCCATGGCCGGTCACGACCATGGCGGAGCTTAACCTCGCGAGCCTCTTGCATATCGCCGCCTCGGGCCAGGCGGGTGAGGTCGATCTGTTGCTGCTGGGATGCGGCGCGAGACTGCAGCAGGTGCCGCGCGACCTCCGCGCCGGTTTGCGCGCAGACGGCGTGGTGATCGAGCCGATGGATACCGGTGCGGCCGCCAGAACCTACAACGTGCTGATGGCCGAAGGTCGCCGTGTGGCGGCGGCCTTGATCGCCGTTTAGAGCTCAGCCAGCCTTGCGAGCACGCTGTGACTCCTCGGCTGCTCCGGCGGCGAGGTTGTTCGCGGCGAAGCGCCAGTTCACTACCTCCCAGAATGCTGCCAGATAGTCCGGCCGCTTGTTGCGGTAGTCGATGTAATAGGCGTGCTCCCATACGTCACAGGTGAGCAGCGGCTTCGCATCGCTGGTGAGCGGCGTCTGCGCGTTGCTGGTGTTGACGATCTCCAGTCCACCATCGCGGTTCTGCACCAGCCAGGTCCAGCCGGAGCCGAAATTGCCGGCAGCCGCCTTCGTGAACTCGGACTTGAATGTGTCGATCGGACCCCAGTTCCGGTCGATCGCCGCCGCCAGCTGGCCGTCCGGTGCCCCGCCGCCCTCTGGCGTGAGGCAATGCCAATAGAACGTGTGGTTCCACACCTGAGCGGCGTTGTTGAAGATCGGACCGGAGGCTTTCCCGACGATCGCTTCGAGGTCCATATCGGCGAATTCCGTGCCCTCGATCAATTCGTTCAGATTGTCGACATAGGATTTGTGATGCTTGCCGTAATGATACTCCAGCGTCTCTTTCGAGATGTGCGGCGCCAGTGCGTCCATGGCATAGGGCAGGGGTGGTTGGGAAATCTTGGCCATGAGAGCTCCTTTTGTGTGGCGTGCGAGGCGGACCTCGCAGTCTAGCCAACTAACGTGGTCAGGGAGCGATGGTTCCGCAATGGGCCCCGTGGGAGAAACGAAAACTGGGCAGAGATGAAATGCGGCAGAAATGAAACGGGGCCCCGCAGGGCCCCGTTGTCACAACGCTGATGGCAACGATCTTATCCGGTATAGCCCTGCTGCTGGGCCACCATGCAATAGAGCATGGGCAGCGACAGCATGGTGTTGGTGCGCGAAGCCAGCATCGCAACGCGCCCCGCCGCTTTCTTGGTGTCGGCATCCGCTTCCACCAGGCCGAGGGCCTTTTTCTGATTCGGCCAGATGATGAACCACACATTGGCCGCCATGATCAGCGCCAGCCACATGCCGATACCGATGGTGCGGCTGCCGGACTGGAAGGTCAGGGCCTCCACCAGATAACCAAGGTGGAGCGCGGTCAGGAGCCCGAACAGGACCGTGCCGGCTGCCGCCCAGCGGAAGAAGAACAGGGCGGTGGGCGCGATCACCTTGCCGATCGCCGGCTTGTGCTCGTCGGGGATCTTCGGCATCGACGGGATCTGGACGAAGTTGAAGTAGTAGAGCAGGCCGATCCACAGGATGCCGAACCAGACATGGATCCAGCGGAACAGGAAGGCGAAATAGGTTCCCGGATCGAAATCGCCGAGATTGATGATCAGGAAGAGCACGGCCGTCAGCACGATGCCGGCGGCCAGTGTCCGGTGCAGGTTTTCGAGAATTTTGCTCATTGCTAACCCCTCCAAAGCAAAAGCGGTGTGGCTATGGGCCGCATTCTATAGGATGGCGTCCGGGTAAGAAACTGATTCCCCCTAATCCTTTGGAAAATTATGGGAATACTGTGGAACCTGCGGGCGTGAACGAGGCCGACCGAAACGCGGAGGTTCTGGCGGCATTGCGGCGCGACGATCGCGATCGTTATCTCTGCGCCCTGGCAGCGCCTGCATCGCTGCGCGACGACCTGGCGGCGCTCTATCTCTTCAATGCCGAAGTCGCCGGCATCGCGGAAAAAGTGTCGGAACCGATGCTCGGTCTCATTCGGCTGCAATGGTGGCGCGACGCGTTCGGCGAAATCGCGGGAAACGGGATGGCGGCCGAGCGCAGCCACCGGCACCCTCTCGTACAGAACCTGGCCGACATCTCGGCCCGGCGCGATCTCGATCTCGCATCGCTCGGCCGGATTCTCGACGCCAGGGAACGGGACCTCGATGCAGCGCAGCCCGAAGATCTCGCGGCACTCGAGGCCCATGTCGCGGCGACGGCCGGGTCGCTCTGCGAGGTCGCCGTCAGTCTTTGCGTGACCGGCGCAGATCCGGAGCTGCGCCGGATTGCGCGCCAGGTGGGCACCGCCTATGGCCTGATCGGCCAGATGCGGGCGGTGCCCTATCTTGCGCGGTGCGGCCGGGTGATGGTGCCCGCGTCCATCATGACAGAGGCGCAGTCGTCCAGCGAGGCGCTCCGCAAGATGAAACCGGACCGGCACTTGCCGCGGGCGGTCGCCGCCGTGACCGAACGCGCCGCCGCGCTGATCGAACAGGCACGGCGCACCCCATTGCAGCGCGGTATCCGCGCCGGCGCGATGGCCGCCCTGTTGCCGGGACGGCTGGCGATGCTGCAGCTTGAGCGATTGCGCCGTCACGGCTACGATCCCTTTGTACCGGAGGCGTTGGCGCCATCCGGGCTCGATATCTGGCGGCTGCTCGCGGCTCGCTGGCTGGGGCGCCTTTGAGCGCCGGACCTTGAACGAACGGATTCGAACACCATCATGAGTACGCCCGCCATCATTACCGTCGCCATCACCGGCAGTCAGCCTTCGAAGGCACAAAACCCGGCTCTGCCGACCCAACCCAGCGAACAGATCGAAAGCACGCAGCAGGCCTTTGAGGCCGGAGCCAGCCTGGTTCATATCCATGTCCGCGACGATCAGGACAAATCATCTTCCGACATCGAGAAGTTCCGCATCGTGCAGGAAGGGATCGCGCGGCATTGCCCCGGGATGATCATCCAGTTCTCGACTGGCGGGCGGGGCCGCGAGGCGTCGGAGCGGGGTGCCGCCCTGAAGCTGAAGCCCGACATGGGCTCGCTTGCCACCGGTTCGGTTAACTTCGCCACCATCATCTATGAGAATCCGCCGCAGCTGATCGACGATCTCGCCAGCGACATGCTGCGCCATGATGTGAAGGCGGAATGCGAACTGTTTGACCTTGCCATGCTCTACAACGCCAAGGTCCTGGTCGACCGTGGCCTGCTCAAGGCGCCGGCCCATGTCCAGTTCGTGCTCGGCATCCCGGGCGCCTTGCCGGCGCGCGAGAAGATCGTCGACTTCATGCTCGAGGAATTGACCGAGATGATGCCCAGCGCCACCTGGACCGCGGCCGCGATCGGTCGCATGCAGCTTGAAGCCAACCACTGGGCACTGAAGCGTGGCGGCCATGTCCGCACCGGGCTTGAGGACAACATCTATTTCGAGAAGGGGCGCCTCGCCGCCAGCAATGCCGAACTGGTGAAACGCGTCGCCGACCTTTGTGGGAAATACGACCGCCACCCGGCCAGCCCCGCCGAGGCGCGTGCCCTGCTGGGCCTCCGCGCGGCCTGACGCTGCCCAACAACGAAGCGGGGCGCCGACATCGCTGTCGGCGCCCCGGTTGTTTCACGCATGGCGGCGCAGATTACTTGATCTTCGCTTCCTTGAACGCGACGTGCTTCTTCACCACCGGATCATACTTGCGGAACTCGAGCTTCTCGGTGGTGGTGCGCGGGTTCTTCTTGGTCACATAGTAAAAACCGGTGTCAGCAGTGCTCACCAGTTTCACCAGAATCGTTGCTGCCTTGGCCATGGCCGTCTCTCAAAAAATGCGTTTCTCGGCAAAAGGATGGCGCAAAATAGCGAGGTACGGCCGAATGTCAAGTTATTGGGCCGCCAGCGGCAGGCGAGCGCGGCGCTCTATGCTTAACGTCATGATGTTATTGCGATAATTCAGCAGTTTGGGGGTGTCGGCGCCGATCGGGATTCGTTCGCGCCAGCGCCGCAGGGCGGTTTCCAGCACATATTGGGTGACATCGACCAGGGTCAGTTCGCCGAAGGCGCTGACGGGACGCCAGGCCAGATCCTCAAGTTCGCCATCGCCCCCCAGGGGCCCATCGGCAAGGCTGCCATCGGCCAGGAAGAAGCGTGTGTTGAAGCGCCGGCGCGACCCCACCGGGGTGATCGCCCGGCAGAGATAGTCGAATCCGGTGAAATCCGGGCAGAGGCCGGCTTGCCGATAGGCCCGCCAGAGCGAGGTGTCGGCGCCGCCAGACGGGATTTGGCCCGCTGGCCGCCCGACCAGCAGGCCGGTCTCCTCGAAAGTCTCGCGAAGGGCGGCATGGAGAAATGCCCGCGGCGGCCGCCTGGTGCCGCCGCCGCGCAGGAGGTGTGCGACGCGGGGGTGAAGGCTGTCGTCGAAGCCACTGGGCATCATGTCCGCCGGATCGACCCGGCCGCCGGGAACCACGTGAATCCCGGGCAGGAAACCCATGCGCGCCGGACGCCGGCCGATCAGGATCTCCGGCTCGCCGGCATGCGCTCCCTTCCGGGGCGCGCGGATCAGCACCAGTCCGGCGGCGTCCACCGGCCGCACGGCCGAGCTCTGATTCGCTGTCTCACTCATCTGACCTGCTGGCCGCTTGATCAGGGAATGAACGGCAGCAGCGCTTCGGCTGCGTCGTCGACATGGGCGGCCGCGGGGGGCTGGGCAAGTCCGACCGCGCCGGCATAGAGGCTAGGCAGCTCGATCAGCTTCAGCGCCAGTTCCAGATCGACTGGATCCTCAACCTTGCGCGATGGGCAGGTGCGCCGCAGCGCATCCAGCGCGGGGGTATCGTCCGGCTTGGTGGTATTGCGCTTGACCATCGGTACCTGCGGAAGATTCCCCGCGCGCAGCTCGGCAAGCAGGGAGTCCACGCTGTGAGCACCGCTGGTGCAAACCGTCGGCAAGACGCCCAAATGATGCAGGGTATAGCCGGACGGCGCATGGAATCTGGCCCAGGTCAGCTTGATCTCGCCCTGGTTGGGCAGGCTCTTGATGTTCTGCACCGTGCCCTTGCCATAGGAGTTCGTCCCGATGACGACGGCACGACCATTGTCCTGCAGCGCGGCGGCGACGATCTCCGCGGCCGATGCGGAGTTTCCGTCAATGAGGACGGCGATCGGCCGACCGCCGGCGATGTCGCCGTCACTCGCCTCGAAGTACTGATGGCTGTCGGGGTGCCGGCCGTGGATCGAGACAATGCGGCCTTCCTCCAGGAAGAGGTTCGCCACCGCCACCGATTGAGGCACCAGACCGCCCGGGTTGCCGCGCAGATCGAGCACGACGCCCTGCAGCTTCTTGCCGATCTCGTCCTTGGCGTCGCTGATCTCGCGTTTCAGGCTGCTCGAGGTTTCGGAATTGAAGCCAAACAGCCGGAAATAAGCGACATTGCCTTCGCGCCGGTAGCTCACCGTTTCGGGTACCACATGGGCCCGCTTCACGTTGACCTCGAACGGCTCGTCCTTGCCTTCGCGCTGGATCAGCAGGCGCACCCGGCTGTCGACCTCGCCGCGCAGAAGATTGACCACCTGTTGCTGGGTCATGCCTTCGACCGTATCGCCGTCGATTTCCAGCACAAGGTCGTCGCGCTTCAGCCCAAGGCGCTCGGCCGGTGTGTAATGCATGACGGACGTAATGCGCACCTGGTCGTCTTCGACCGAGATGCGCACGCCGATCCCGCCGAATCCGTCGCGGGCCGCTTTCTCTTCCTTGGCGGCGTCGGCGCCGGAATAGCGGGAGAAGCCGTCAAGCTTGCCGACGATACCGGTGAAGACGGTTTCATAGATTTTTTCGTCCCCGGCCTTGGTGATGGCGGGGGAAACGCGGCGCGCTTCACCGAGGATTTCGGCCGCTGCCTTGCCCCATTGCTTGGCGCTGGCATCGTCGCCGTCCTTGAGGAACTCCGCGTCGACCAATTGCTCCTTGTGCAGCAGTTTCAATTCGTCATCGTCGCCTTCAATCCGAATGGCGGAATCGAGGCTGGACAATTGCTGCATGCCGGCCAGGGTCAGGGAACTGAGTTCCGGCTTGTTGATGTAGATGGAATCGATATCGCTGAGGCCGCTCACAAGCATGTCCCGGTCCAGCGCCCCGGTCTTGTCGTCAGCCAGCTTACCCGTCGTCCCGGCGCAGGCCGCCAGGGCGAGCAGCAGCGGCGCAACCAACCAGCGGCGGAAACTGGGCCGCTCTGGCGCGTCCGCCAGGCCGTCACCCGATCGGCCGCGGCTATTCCCCTCAATGAAATGGGCCTCTGCAACCGAATGGGCGGCCATTTGGCTGGTAAGCATTCCTGCGATCAAGACGTTCGGCATCCGTTACATGTCCCGGCACACGCACGCCGCCCCAGCGCACCCTGCCGATCCTCGATTGTTCGGCCACAATCTATCAGAATTCCTGCCCTAGGCTAGGGCCTGATCGGGTCGGGACTGCACACCTATGAGCGATTTAGCGGCGGCGCTTCTTGCCCCGGTTCTTGGGTTTTCCGGCCTTTTCCGTGCCCCTGGCGGAAGCCTTGCCAGGACCGCCGCCCTTGCGCGGCACCGATGGCGGCCGGCCGCGTGGGCCCTGGCGCTGCCCGCGAGGGGGCCTCTCGCGGTCCGTCCCGGTCGCCTCGTTCCCCAGCGGCACGGCGGCCAGCATTTCCAGGGTGATGCCGCCGGTGAGCGGATCGGCACTGACCAGCCGCACGGTGACCGATTGCCCGAGCTGAAACCGGCGCCCGGAACGCCGGCCGACCAGGGCATGGTAGCGCTCGTCATGATCGTAAAAATCCTGGGGCAGGGTCGAAATCGGAATGATCCCGTCGGCGCCGCTGCCGCGCAGATTGATGAACAGGCCAAAGCGGGCGACGCCGGAAATGCGCCCTTCGAATTCGGCGTCGACCTTGTCGGCGAGGAAGGCGGCGACGTAGCGGTCGATGGCGTCGCGCTCGGCCGCCGCCGCGCGCCGCTCGGTGCCGGAAATATGAACGCCGGTTTCCGCGAAGGCGGCGGCGTCGGATTTGTCCAGGGCACCCTCGCCCAGGTCGAAGGCGCCGATCAGGGCGCGGTGGACCAGGAGGTCGGCATAGCGTCGGATGGGCGAGGTGAAATGAGCATAGCGCTGCAGGGCGAGGCCGAAATGCCCGAGATTCTCCGGAGCGTAAACGGCCTGGGCCTGGGAGCGCAGCACCAAGGTGCTGATCATCTCGGCATAGGGCGTTTCCCTGGCCTGCTGCAGCAGCCGGGTGAAGTGCTTCGGCCGCAGGACCTGGCCCTTGGCCAGGCTGAAGTCGAGCGTTTCCAGGAATTCGCGCAGGGCCTCGACACGGGTGGCGTCCGGCTGGTCGTGCACCCGGTACATGCAGGGCCAGCGTTTCTTTTCGAGCGATTCCGCCGCCGCGACATTGGCCGCGATCATGAACTCCTCGATCAGGCGATGGCTGTCGAGGCGCTGCCTCGCCTCAATCCGCTCGATCCGGCCCTGGTCGTCGATGAAGACGCGGCGTTCCGGCAGGTCGAGTTCCAGCGTGCCGCGTGCCTCGCGTGCCTTGAGCAAGGATCTGAAGGCGCCATAAAGCGGCTTGATGACCGGGTCGAGCAGGGGGCCGGTGAGGTCGTTCGGCTGCCCGTCCATTGCGGCTTGCGCCTGCTCATAGGTGAGACGCGCCGCCGAGCGCATCAGGCCGCGCATGAAGCGATGCCGCAGTTTTCGCCCCTGGGCATCGAGGGTCATTTCGACCGCCATTACCGGACGGTCCTCATGCGGCCGCAGGGAACACCAGCCATTGCTGAGTTCCTCCGGCAGCATCGGCACCACCCGGTCGGGGAAATAGACCGAGTTGCCCCGGTCCCGCGCACTGCGATCGAGGGGATCATCGGGGCGCACATACCAGGCGACATCGGCGATGGCGACCATGATCCGCCAGCCGCCGGGGTTATCCGGATGATCGTCGGCGGCGGCCCAGACCGCGTCATCGAAGTCGCGCGCATCCTCGCCGTCGATGGTGACCAGCGGAACTTGCCGCAGGTCGGTACGACTGCCGAGCGTTGCGGCGGTGGCCTGTTCGGCCTGTTCCAGTGCCGCCGGCGGGAACTGGAACGGGATGTGATGCTCGGCGATCGAGATGATGCTGACCGACTTTGCCTCGCCGACACGACCGACCCGTTCAACGATGCGCGCCTTGGGCATGCCCAGGCGCCGCGCCGGCTCGACTTCCGCCACCACGATCTCGTCGGGCCTGGCGCCGTTGACGTCCTTCGCCTCGACCGTGAACTCGGTCTTCACCCGTTTGCTGGAGGGGATCAGACGGCCGCCGCCATGAGGGCCCTTCTCGAACACGCCCACCACGCGCTCGGCACGACTCTGCAGGCGTCGGATCGGCCGCGCTTCATAGACGTCGGCATCGGTGCGCTCTAGGCGCGCCAGAACCCGGTCGCCGGCCGCCAGCGGCCGATCGAGCTTCTTGTCCTCGATGATGACGATCTGCGGCTCGGCGTCGTCTTCCGGAAAATCGATCGGGCGGGCCCAGATGTCGCCATCGGCATCCGGACCGATCACCTGGATGACGGCGACTTCGGGCAGGCTGCCGGGCGCGGCGAGGCGCCGCGCATGACCGCGATCGACTGCGCCCTGTTGCTCAAGTTCCTTCAGCAGGGCTTTTAGCGGAATCCGGTCTTGCCCGCGCAAATGAAAGGCGCGGGCGATCTCTCGCTTGCCGACCGGCACCGGCGAGCTGCGGATGAATTCCAGCACCTGTTCCTTGGTTGGAAAGGGCACCGCTTTGGTGCCGCCGGTCGCGGCTGCACCCTTGTTGCCCCGTCGTGACTTTGCTGGCGCCGGCTTGTCGCTTGCGCCGGCGCTACGCCTGGCCCTGGGGGGTTTTGAACTCGATTTCGACAAAGACGAACTCATAATCGTTGGCGTTGATGACGTTGTGCTCGACACCCACCGGGCGGTAGTAGGATTTGCCGGCGACGAGTTCGGCGATGCGTCGCTCCTTGCCGTCATCGATTTCCAGGCGTCCGGTCTTCATGGGAACCACGACATAGTCAAAGCCATGGCGGTGCCAGGTGGTCTCGGCCCCTGGTGCGAACCGCCACTCCGTCACGACGACGCGGTCGTTGTCGACCTGGACCGTACCAATGGCGGCAGGGCGGGAAGAGGTGGCGCTTTTGGACATACTGTGATCTTTCGATTGATTCAGAAAGTTGGCCGGCTGCCAGCAGTGGGAGCGATGACGTGGGGCATTGAACCCTAGTCATGCCTCCGCTACAAGGCCCGCCTTTCGCCAATTGCACCGATTCGGGAGAAACCGCATGATTTCCATCGAGGCCAGAATTGCCGCCGAACTGGAAGCGCGCGAAGCGCAGGTTCGCGCGGCGGTCGAACTGCTCGATGGCGGTGCCACGGTGCCCTTCATTTCCCGCTATCGCAAGGAGGCGACCGGCGGCCTCGACGACACGCAGCTGCGCAAGCTGGAAGAGCGCCTCGGCTATCTGCGCGAGCTGGAAGATCGTCGCGCTGCGATCCTCAAGAGCATCGAGGAACAGGGAAAGCTGACCGGCGATCTCGCCCGCGACATCGCGCTGGCCGACACCAAGGCGCGGCTGGAGGATCTCTATCTTCCCTTCAAGCCCAAACGCCGCACCAAGGCGCAGATCGCGAGAGAGGCCGGCCTCGAACCCCTGGCCGATCTATTGCTGGGCGATCCCGCGAAACAGCCCCAGACGGAGGCCGCCGCCTTTGTCGATGCGGAAAAAGGCGTTGCCGACGTGAAGGCGGCGCTGGACGGCGCACGTGACATCCTGGTGGAACGTTTTGCGGAACAGGCGGATCTGCTGGCACGCCTGCGCGAACTGCTATGGGAGAAGGGGCGTCTTGTTTCCAGGGTCCAGGACGGCAAGGAAGGCAGCGGCGCCAAGTTCTCCGACTATTTCGACGCCGCCGAACCCATCGCCAGGGTGCCGTCGCACCGGGCGCTCGCCATGTTCCGCGGCCAGAAGGAGGAGGTCCTCAGCCTCAACCTCGCCATGGACGAACCGGAGGACCGCAAGACATTGAACGAGGCCGAGCGTGCCATCGCCGCCCATGTCGGCATCGGCGATCAGGGCCGCCCCGGCGACCCCTGGCTCAAGGATGTGGTGCAGTGGTGCTGGCGGGTGAAGCTGAAGCTCAGCATCGAGCTCGACTTGATGGGTCGGTTGCGCCTGGCCGCCGAGGAGGAAGCAGTGCGGGTCTTCGCGTCCAACCTCAAGGACGTGCTGATGTCGGCACCGGCCGGCGGTCGTCCCACCCTGGGCCTTGATCCCGGGCTGCGTACCGGCTGCAAGGTCGCCGTCATCGCCGCCACGGGCAAGGTACTGGAATTCGCCACCATCTATCCCCACGAGCCGATGCGCAAATGGGATGAAGCGATCGCCATCCTCGCGGCGCTCTGCCATCGCCACAAACTGGAACTGGTCGCCATCGGTAACGGCACGGCCAGCCGCGAGACCGACAAGCTCGCCGACGATCTGATGAAGCGGCATCCGGAACTGAAGCTCACCAAGGTGATGGTGTCGGAAGCCGGCGCCTCGATTTACTCCGCGTCGGAATACGCCTCGAAGGAATTGCCGGAACTCGACGTCACCATCCGGGGTGCCGTGTCGATTGCGCGGCGCCTGCAGGATCCGCTCGCCGAACTGGTGAAAATCGACCCCAAGTCGATCGGCGTCGGCCAGTACCAGCACGACATCGCGGAGTTCCGCCTCTCCAAGGCGCTCGATGCCGTGGTCGAGGACTGCGTGAACGCGGTGGGCGTCGAAATCAATACGGCCTCGGCCAAGCTGCTGGCCCGTGTCTCCGGCCTGGGCGAGAGTCTGGCGCAGAACATCGTGGCCTTCCGCGATGCCAATGGGCCCTTCCGCTCGCGTCAGCAATTGCTGAAGGTGCCGCGCCTGGGGCCGAAGGCCTTTGAACAGGCAGCGGGCTTCCTGCGCATCCGCGATGGCGAGGATCCGCTCGATTCCTCCTCGGTGCATCCGGAAGCCTATCCGGTCGTGCGCCGCATTCTCGCGGTCACGGGCCGCGAGACCAGCGCGGTGATCGGCGATACCAAGCTGCTGCGTAGCCTGAAGCCGGAGGAGTTCACCGACGACACCTTCGGTGTCCCAACCGTGAGCGACATCCTCAAGGAACTGGAAAAACCCGGCCGCGACCCGCGCCCGGAGTTCAAGACCGCGACCTTCAAGGAAGGCGTCGAGCAGTTGAAGGACCTCGTGCCCGGCATGCAGCTGGAGGGTGTCGTTACCAACGTGGCGGCCTTCGGCGCCTTCGTCGATATAGGCGTCCATCAGGACGGCCTCGTTCATGTCTCGGCGCTGGCCGACCGCTTCGTCAAGGACCCGCGCGAGGTCGTGAAGCCCGGCGATGTGGTTAGGGTCCGTGTGGTCGAGGTGGATGTCCCGAGGAAGCGCATCTCGCTCACCATGCGGTCTGGCGACGCTGCTGCCAGGCCGCGGGAACAGGGTGCGCCGAAGGATCGCCCGATAGCCAAAAACGAACGCAAATTCATGCAGGACAACAGGCAGCCGCAGGCCAAGAGTGGCGGCGGCGACAACGCGCTGGCCGCAGCCTTTGCTAAGGCCGGGTTCAAGAAGTAGCCCCCCTCACCCCAACCCCTCTCCCGCGAGGGGAGAGGGGCTCCGCGGGACGGACGCAATATTCTTCAGTTTCAGTAATCATTGCCATCGGCACCTCATTCCCTCTCCCCTCGCGGGAGAGGGTCAGGGTGAGGGGGCCTCGCCAACGCAACATTGTCGATATAGGTTTGCTTCGACGGTCACGAAATCGGGGAAGCCGTGAGCAAGCTGCTGCTGATATCCTTGGGAAAACTGAACGGCGCGGTGCTGGAAGCGGCGGCGCGCGACGGGCGGTTCCCGCATATCATCGTGGCGACCCGCAATGTGGCCGCCGCGAAATTGCGCGCGAATGCCGCCAGGGTCGGTGCGGCGCTGGAGGATGAGTATCCCCGCATCGACGTGGTCGCCTTCGATTTCAACGCGCCCGACGCGGCCGAGGCCCTGCGCAGGATCCAGCCGGACCTGATGCTGGCGGCACCCACCCTGTTGCCCTGGTGGAAGCTGACCGGCCACGCCAATCCCAGGATCCGTGCGCTGCCCTTCGGCGGCTGGCTCGCCTGTCATCTGGCGCCCATGCTCACGCTGCGCGCGGCCTGGGAGAAATCCGACCTGCACTGCCCCTGGGTCTCCGCCACCTATCCTGACGTGGTCAATCCCATCCTGCACATGACGGGCTCGGGCCCGATCGTCGGCATCGGCAATGTCAGCGAGTGCCTGCCCAAGATCCGCTTCCTCGCCAGCCAGCACAGCAACGCGCCAATCTCGGAACTCGCCATCAAGCTGGTGGGCAGCCATGCGCTCTCGACTCTGTTCTATCGCGAGGAGGCGGTGAAGGAATTGCCGCCCTTCCTGCTCCAGGTGCTGTGGCATGGCCACGACATCTCGCTCGCCATCAAGGACAAGCTGCGCAGCATCAAGATGCCGGTCGCGCATGATCTGGAGATCAACCGCATCACCGCTTCCGCCGGGCTTGGCGTGCTGGCGGCACTACTCGGTGACGAGCCGCAGGCCTTGCATGCGCCCGCACCCAACGGCCTGGTTGGCGGCTATCCGGTGAAGATCAGCCGCAAGGGTGTTGCCATCGACCTGCCGTCCGACTGGCACCTCGAACAGGCGCTCGGCGTCAATGCCTCCGCGCTCAGTTTCGATGGCATCAGCGCCATCGAAAAGGACGGTACCGTCATCTTCACCGAAAAATGCGCGGCGGCGCTGAAGGTGCTCCTCGGCGAAGACTGGCCGCGTCTCAGGCCGGAAAGCGCGCCCGCCATGGCCGCGAAGCTGATCGCGGCAGTATCGTCGTGACGCCGCACCACCGTTCGAGCGGAGACCGCCATGCTCTATGAACTCAGCCGCTTCGGCCATTTCGTCGGCCTGATGCTGATCTCGGCCGGCCTGATCGGCGTTTTCATCTTCGATGTGCGCACCCGCCAGGCGCGCACCCTGCCGGTCTTCGCCGAGGCGGTGCGCGCCATTGGCATCTTCTATGACGGCCTGGTCGCGCCGGGCGCCATCCTGCTGCTGGCCTCGGGCACGGTGCTCATCGTCTACTTCCATGACGGCTGGGGCTTTCTCGAGCAGCCCTGGCTGGTAGGCATGATCGCGCTGTTCCTGTTCGAATTCGTCGAGGGCAACACCATCACGCGGGTCTATTTCATGAAGTTGGGCCGCCTCACCCGCGAAGCCGAGAAACTCGGGCGATTTACGCCAGAAATAGACGCGGCGCGCCAGGAAAAGGTGCCGACTTTCACCCATTTTCTGGACCTGCCGATCGTCTTTCTGATTGTCTCGCTGGGGGCCCTGCGGCCATCCAGTTGGACCCATTTCACGGTCGGCCTGCTTGCCGCCATCATCGTGGCGACGACCCTCACCATTTTCCTGCCGCGCCTGTTTAGATCTCGGTCAGGCGGGCTTCTTCCAGGATCCAGCTGAGGAATCCCTGCGCTTCGGGCCGCTTCAGGATGGCGGGGTCGTGGACGATGTAATAGGCGAAGGGGGTGACGATGCTCTTCTCGAAGGGGCAGAGCAGGCGTCCTTCCTCCAGCAGATCGGCCACCGCCCCGGTGGTGCCGAGGGCCACGCCCTGGCCAGCCACGGCAGCCTGCAGGCAGAGCGCAAAATCGGTGAAGTGAATCCCGCGCGAGGTGTCGACGTCCTCGAT
>JAEUKV010000029.1 GCA_016794165.1 Rhodospirillaceae bacterium | reverse complement strand
GGCGAGAAGGACGAGTACCGCATGCCCAAGGACGAATCCTTCTGTGTCACCAAGACCACCGATGGGGGCAAGACCTTCCGCAGGATCACCCAGGGCCTGCCGCCGCGCCCCGCCTTCGACCTTGTGCTGCGGCACGCCCTGGACGTGGACCGGAGCGGCGATCGGCTGGCTTTTGGCTCCACCACGGGCAATCTCTGGGCGAGTTCGGATGGCGGGGAGGGCTGGCAATTGCTCTCGGGTCACCTCCCGCCCGTCTATTGCGTTCGCATGATTCAATAAATATACATTATTATCAGATAGTTATGATCATTTTTGACCTCGCCCACAGCGCTTGACTGGCGGGATATAGCCGCTATATTCCGCCCGCTCCCGCGCCGGACTGCCTTTCGAGGCATGCCCAGCCGCCGGTTTCGACCGGGTCGGACAGCCGGGACATGAACAACGTCGTGAAAAAACGAGAGGACCATCCATGTCGAAGCGTATCGAGGCCAAGCACAAGATTGACCGCCGTCTGGGCGTCAACCTGTGGGGCCGTCCCAAGAGCCCGATCAATGACCGCGAATACGGCCCCGGCCAGCACGGCCAGCGCCGCAAGAAGCCGACCGATTACGGCATCCAGTTGATGGCGAAGCAGCGCCTGAAGGGCTATTACGGCTCGATCGGCGAGCGCCAGTTCCGCAAGCTCTATCAGGAGGCCGTGCGCCGTCGCGGCGACACCTCGGAGAATTTGATCGGCCTCCTCGAGCGTCGCCTTGAGACCGTGGTCTATCGCGCCAAGTTCGTGCCGACCGTGTTCGCCGCGCGCCAGTTCGTCAACCATGGCCATGTCATGGTGAACGGCAAGCGGGTCAACATCGGCTCCTACAAGTTGAAGGACGGCGACGTGGTCGAAGTTCGCGACCGTGCCAAGCAGATGACCCTGGTGCTGGGCGCCGTGCAGTCGCAGGAGCGCGACGTGCCGGAATACATCGATGTCGACGCCAAGAAGCTCACCGCGAAATTCGTGCGTGTGCCGGCCCTGGGCGACGTGCCCTATCCGGTCAGCATGGAGCCGCATTTGGTGGTCGAATACTACTCCCGTTAAGACACTACTCGGGTTAAGACGGCGCGCGCTCGCGCGACGCAGAAAGGGCCGGTCCGGTGGACCGGCCCTTTTTCTGTTCAGTTCCCGCGCAGGCGGTCGAGGCCGCGGGCGAGATCCTCGATGAGATCTTCCGGATCCTCAAGGCCCGCATGGATGCGCACTGTCGGACCGGGCTGCTGCCATTTGGTAGCGGTGCGCGCCGTGGTGAGATTGGTGGGCACCATCAGGCTTTCATAGCCGCCCCAGGAGAAGCCCAAGCCGAACAGTTCCATGCCGTCGATCATGGCGGCGACCCGCTCGTCGCTGGCGGGTTTCAGCACCACGCCGAAGAGTCCGCTCGAACCCAGGAAGTCGCGCTTCCACAAGGCATGACTGGGATGATCGGGCAGGGCTGGATGCAACACCTGATGGACTTCCGGTCGCCCCTGCAGCCAGCGGGCCAGGGCAAGGGCGGTCTGCTGGTGCTGCGCAAGGCGCGCGCCGATGGTGCGAATGCCGCGCAGGGCGAGATAGCAATCGTCGCCGCCCACGGCGAAACCCATGCCGTGAACCTGCGTCTTCACCTGGGTGAAGAATTTCTCGCGCATGGTGATGATGCCCATCATCACGTCGGAATGCCCGACCAGGTATTTCGTGGCGGCATGCACCACCACATCGACGCCGTGGCGATAGGGCTTGAAATAGAGCGGGCTCGCCCAGGTATTGTCGAGGACGACGACGCAGCCCCTGGCATGGGCGGCGGCCGCGATGGCAGGCACGTCCTGGATCTCGAAGGTGTGCGAGCCGGGACTCTCCAGGTATACGACTTTGGTATTGGGTCGGATGAGATCGGCAATGCCGGCACCGATCATGGGGTCGTAATAGGTGGTTTCGACGCTGAACCGCTTGAGTTGCGTATCGCAGAAGGCGCGGGTCGGTTCATAGGTGGTGTCCACCATCAGGACATGATCGCCCGCGGCAACGAAGGTCAGCAGCGCGCCCGCGATGGCGCCCAGGCCCGAGGGAACCGCCACGGCACGGTCGGCCTCTTCCAGGGCCGCGACGGCTTCTTCCAGCGCAAAGGTGGTCGGCGTGCCATAGCGTCCGTAATACACCGTGTTAAAACGATCTTTATGCTTGGCCCGCATGTCGGCGACACTGTCGAACAGGATCGTCGAGGCATGATAGACGGGCGGGTTGACGATGCCTTTGTGTGCCTTGGGATTGTTGCCGGCGTGGGTGGCCAGGGTGCGGTCGCGCCGTTTCATGAGATCATCCGCTAAGCTGAAATTGACGGTCCTGAGGATTTATCACCCCTGAGCAAGCGTTCCTAGTCCGGCCGTTCGTTGCCCGCTCGTGCAATACCGCAGCGCACCACGCGCTGGCGTTAAGCTGGCGAATGGCTTGCCTTTTCGCCATTCCGCAGGGCTTAACAGGCGGTCAGGAAGCTTGTCGGGCAACACCCCTTGTGTTAGAGAAAATTCAAGCCGGATCGTACCTCTGGGAATTGCACCCGCAAAAATAAGGGGCATTGGTGCGCTGGTGACGAAGAACAACGAATGATCCAGGGAAGGATTTCACAATGAAACAAGTCAAATACGTTGTCGCTGGCGTGGCGCTGCTGGCTGGGATGGCCACTGCGGCGCAGGCGGCCTCGACGCTGGAGACCGTTAAGAGCCGCGGCAATCTTGTCTGTGGTGTCACCACGGGTCTCGCGGGTTTTGGTGCACCGAACGACAAGGGCGAATGGGCCGGTCTCGACATCGATCTGTGCAAGGCCGTCGCGGCAGCCGTGCTCGGCGATGCGACCAAGGTCGAATACAAGCCGCTTTCGGCCGAACAGCGTTTCACCGCGCTGCAGTCGGGCGAAGTCGACGTGCTGGCGCGCAATTCGACCTGGACGCTCTCGCGTGATACCCAGCTCGGCCTCGATTTCGTGCAGGTCAACTATTACGACGGCCAGGGTTTCATGGTGCACAAGGAACTCGGCGTCACCAGCGCGCTGGAGCTGAAGGGCGCCACTGTCTGCGTGCAGGAAGGCACCACGACGGAAAAGAACATGGGCGACTACGACAAGGCCAACGGCCTTGGCTTCCAGCCCGTGAAGTTCAAGGAGAACGACCAGGCCCGCGCTGCCTATGACGAAGGTCGCTGCGATGCCTACACGACCGACGCCTCCGGTCTTGCCGGCGAGCGTACGGCGCTGAAGGATCCGGCCAGCCACATTATTCTGCCGGAAATCATCTCCAAGGAGCCGCTCGGCCCCGTGGTGCGTCATGGCGATAACCAGTGGGGCGACATCGTCCGTTGGGCGCATAATGCCACGCTGGTTGCCGAGGAAAAGGGCATCACCCAGGCCAATGTCGACGAAGTGGTGGCCGCGAACGCCGCGGACAACACGGCGGCCGACGCCGAGATCCAGCGCATGCTCGGAATCACCGACAAGATGGGCGAGGGCCTCGGGCTTGGCAACGACTGGGCCTACAACATCATCAAGGCTGTCGGCAACTACGGCGAGATCTTCGATCGCAACGTCGGGCCGGCGACTCCGATTGGGCTCGAGCGTGGCCTCAATGCCCTGTGGACCAAGGGTGGTCTGCAATACGCGCCGCCTGTGCGCTAAGCCAGTGACCTGCTGATACCCTGCGCCCGGCCAAAAGCCGGGCGCAGGTTCTTATCCGCACGCAACCCAGAGGGGGGCGCCATATGGCAATGGCACAGGGCACGCCGGAGAACGGCGTGGCGAACGGTCATTCGCATCATCATGTCGCATTCTGGCGCGATGAGCGAAAGCGCGGGCTTGCCGCACAGTTGGTCGTGATCCTGGCGATCCTGGCCTTCGGCTGGTATCTGATCGCCAACCTGCTGGCCAATCAGGAACGCCTCGGCATTCCCCTCGGCCTCGACTTCCTCGAAAACGTCGCGGGCTTCCAACTCAGCTTCGCCGTTCTCCCGGTGACCCTGGAATCCCCCATCGGGCGCCTGCTTGTGGTCGGCGGCCTCAACACGCTGGTGGCTGCGTTCTTCTCGGCAATCATCGCGACCTTCGTCGGCCTGCTCATCGGCATCATGCGCCTGTCGCACAATTGGCTGATTTCGCGCATTGCCGCGACCTACATTGAAATCATCCGCAACATCCCGCTGCTACTGCAGCTTGTCTTTTGGTATGGCGGCGTGCTGGTGACCCTGCCACGGCCACGCGACAGCCTTAGCGCCTTCGACCTGGTCTATCTCAACATCAAGGGGCTGTTCATGCCGCGACCGGTCCCGGAGCCCGGCGCCGGCATCGTCCTCATCGCCTTTGTCGCGGCGATCGGGATCGCCATCGGCGTTGCGCGCTGGGCGCGGCAGCGTCAGATGGCAACGGGCCAGCAATTCGCCACGGTGCCGGTAAACTTCGCCATCGTCATCGGTTTGCCGACATTCGCCTATCTTCTCCTTGGCCGGCCCATCGCCTGGGATGTGCCCCAGCCGGGTGCTTTCAATTTCACCGGTGGCGTCACGATCCTGCCGGAAATGACGGCTCTTATCATCGGGCTCGGTCTGAGCACCGCCGCCTATGTGGCCGAGATTGTCCGCTCCGGAATCAACTCGGTCAGCCATGGCCAGACAGAGGCGGCGCTGGCGCTTGGCCTGAAGCCGCGCTGGTGCATGCGCCTGGTGATCCTGCCGCAGGCGTTGCGGGTAATGATCCCGCCGATGATCAGCCAGTATCTCAATGTGGTGAAGAACTCGACCCTTGCCGGCTTCATCGGCTATCCGGACCTGTTCTCGATCATCGGAACATCGCAGAACCAGACCGGCCGCGCGGTCGAATGCGTCATGATCCTGATGCTGTTCTACCTGTCCGTAAGCCTGATCATCTCGGTGATCATGAACTGGTACAACAAGCGCGTCATGCTGGTGGAACGATGAGCGCGGGGGCAGGGCAATGACGGACACCACCAATCAAGGCTTCGCCCCCGGCACACGTCCGGATCTGCCGCCACCGGTCAGTGAATCCGGGGTGATCGGCTGGCTGCGGCACAACCTCTTTTCCAGCTGGTGGGATACCCTCCTGACCCTGGGCGCCATCTATCTCATCTATCTGATCGTGCCGCCTTTTGTGACCTGGGCATTCCTCGACGCGACCTGGAACTTTGTTCCGGAGGTTCTCTCCGGCGAAAAGTCGCCACAGATATCCGACTGCACCAGCGGCGGTGCCTGCTGGATCTTCGTGCGCGCGCGCTTCGGGCAGTTCTTCTATGGCTTCTATCCGGATGCCGAGCGCTGGCGCGTCAACATCGTGCTCATTCTTCTGGTGGCCTCGATCTATGGTCTGCTGGCGGAAAGGGTGAAGAACAAGCAGCCGATCGCCTGGTTCTTCTTCCTCATCTTTCCGATCCTGGCCTTCGTTCTGCTCTATGGCGGGTTCGGGCTTGAGGTCGTACCGACCCAGCAATGGGGCGGGTTTATGCTGACCCTGATCATCAGCGGTATTGGCATCGTCTTCTCCCTGCCGATCGGCATCCTGCTGGCACTCGGGCGGCGATCGCAACTGCCCGTGGTACATCTGCTCTGCACCTTGTTCATCGAGTTCGCCCGCGGCGTGCCGCTGATCACGATCCTGTTCATGGCCAACGTGATGCTGCCGCTGTTCCTGCCACCAGGGGTCGAGTTCAATATCCTGGTGCGCATCCTGATCGGCGTAACGCTGTTCGCCTCGGCCTACATGGCCGAGGTCATCCGCGGCGGCCTGCAGGCCCTGCCCAAGGGTCAGTACGAGGGCGCCATGGCGATGGGCCTCGGCTACTGGCAGATGATGCGGCTCATCATCATGCCGCAGGCGTTGCGCGTCGCCATTCCCAGCATCGTCAACAATTTCATCAGTCTTGCCCAGGACACCACGCTTGTCGCCATCGTCGGCCTTTACGACTTCCTTAACATCGTGCGCGCCGGATCGCGGGATTCGAACTGGATCGGCACGGAAATCGAGGGCTACGTCTTCTGCGGTGTGGTCTATTGGGCGTTCTGCTTCGCCATGTCGCGCTACAGCATGCATCTGGAGCGCAAACTGCACACCGGTCACAAACGTTGAATGCGATCAGGAATTCGGCCGGCAAGCGGTCGGGGAGGTAGGGCCATGTCGACACAGTCAACCGCAGCGAACCCTTCGGTCTCGGACGAGGTCATGATCCAGATGGTCGGGGTCAACAAATGGTACGGCCAGTTCCATGTCCTCAAGGACATCGACCTCACCGTCAATACCGGCGAACGCATCGTTGTTTGCGGCCCGTCCGGTTCCGGCAAGTCGACCATGATCCGCTGCATCAACCGTCTGGAGGAGCACCAAAAGGGCAAGATCGTGGTGGACGGGATCGAGCTTACCCACGATCTCAAGCATATCGAGAAGATCCGCCGCGAAGTCGGCATGGTGTTCCAGCACTTCAACCTGTTCCCGCATCTCACGGTGCTGGAGAATCTGACCCTGTCGCCGATCTGGGTGAAAAAGGTGCCGAAGCGCGAGGCCGAGGAGGTCGCCATGCATTTCCTGGAGCGCGTCAAGATTCCGGAGCAGGCCGCGAAGTATCCGGGCCAGCTTTCCGGCGGTCAGCAGCAGCGCGTCGCCATCGCGCGCTCACTTTGCATGAACCCCAAGGTCATGCTGTTCGACGAGCCCACCTCGGCGCTCGATCCGGAGATGATCAAGGAAGTGCTCGACGTGATGATCGGGCTTGCGGAATCGGGCATGACGATGATTTGCGTTACCCATGAGATGGGCTTTGCCCGCACGGTCGCCAACCGCGTCATCTTCATGGACCGGGGCGAGATCATCGAGCAGAACGAGCCCGAGGAATTCTTCAACAATCCGACGTCGGAACGGACCAGGCTGTTCCTCAGCCAGATCCTGCACCACTGAGACGCTAGGGGATCAGTCCGGCGACGAATGCGACCGGGTCCGGCAGGTTCCACAAGGTGACATCCGGTGCCAGGAAGTCGGCGCCTGCTGCGACGATCCTCGCGGCGATTTCCCGATCTGGCGGGCAGGCGACCACGCCTGGGACGGTCATGACTTCACTCCACCAGCCGATCAGATCCAGAGCGTCGTCGATGTTCTCGTTCGCGCAGGTGAACTGGACGTAATCGGCGTCGGCCTCGCCCACTTCCATGGCGATGTGCCGCTCCAGCGGGCAGGCGACGCCAACGATGAAATCCGGACCCAGGCGGCGCCGAACCTCCGCATAGCGGGCGGGATCCTCGAGGTGAACGCCGTCCGCGCCCAGATTTCGCGCAAGCTCCGGGTCGTCCAGCAAGACGGCGACGCCTGCTTCCTGTGCCGGCCCCATCAGCTCCTTCGCGATGGTAGCGACCCGCGTCCCGTCGTTTCCGGCGATGCGCAGGCAGGCGACATCGGTGGCGGATATTGTCCGGTGCAGCAGGTCGGCGAAGGCGGAGACGGCGACGCCGCCCGAGATCAGTTCGGGCGGCGTCGTGAGGTAGAGCCGGCAGCTGGGTGTGTCGGCCGAGATGGCGCTATTCCTTGCCCTGGTAGATACGAATGATCGTATCCAGCATCTTCAGGGCTTCCTCGCGCGGACGCTGGAAGGTGTTGCGCCCGATGATCGAGCCGTTGCCGCCACCGTCGCGGATGCCGCGCACCTCGTCATAGAGGCCGTCCAGGCCCTTGGCCGCACCACCCGAGAAAACCACGATGCGCTTGCCGTTGAAGCAGGCCTGGGTCACGTGACGGATGCGCGCCGCCATGGTGGCGATGTCGATCTTTTCCTTCTCGTAGACCTTCTTGGCTTCCGCCTGCTCGAGAAAGGCCGTGGGCGGTTTCACCTTGATGATGTGGGCGCCCAGGAGGGCGGCCATATGGGCGGCATAGGCGCAAATGTCCATCGCCGTTTCGCCATCCTTGCTGATCCCATCGCCGCGCGGATAGGACCAGACAACGACTGCGAGGCCGGCGGCCTTGGCCTCCTCCGACATCTCGCGGATTTCTTCCATCATCTCGAAGGCATAGTCGGAGCCGGGATAGATGGTGAAGCCGATCGCCGAGCAGCCGAGCCGCAGGGCGTCATTGACCGAGGCGGTGATGGCCTGGTCCTTGGGGCGCGCGAGGCTGTTCGAGCTGTTGACCTTGAGGATGGTGGGGATCTGGCCGGCGAAACTGTCGGCTCCAGCCTCGATCATGCCCAGGGGGGCGGCATAGGCGGAGAGGCCCGCCTCGACGGCGAGCTCGAAGTGATAGTGGGGGTCATAGGCCGCCGGGTTGGGCGCAAAGCTGCGCGCCGGGCCGTGCTCGAAGCCCTGGTCGACCGGCAGGATCACCAGTTTCCCCGAGCCGCCGAGGCGGCCGTTCATCAGGATTCGGGCCAGATTGCCCTTGGTACCGGGATTGTCGGATTCGTAATGGGACAGGATCTTGCGGACTTTTTGTGTGGTTTTCATGCAGTTAGCTCCCGAAGACCGGGCATCGGCGTGCCATCGGCCATGAGGTGATAGGTCGGGTCCGGTTAATAGCCAGATTTGGCCGGGAGTTCAATGCAGCGGAGCTGATTCAGGTGCCCGCAGATAGAGCCGTCCGCCGAACTGGGCGGCGATTTCCCCGACCTTTCGGCCGAGATCCTCATTTGCCGCCAGGGCGACTGACGCCAGCCCGGCGCGCAGGGCGTCGATGGCGAGATCCGCCCGGTCCCCGCAATCAAGGACAATGGTGGCCCGTCGCGTGGGAAACTGCGCCGCCAGGGACCTTTGCAGGGCAGCAAACCACAGCACCCCCTGGACCTCCGCGGCAGCCGGGGGCGACCACAACTCGATGGGGTCCTGGTCAGGCAGGGCAGCCAGGGCCGACGTCACGTCGTCCCAGGTGGTGACGGTCAACGCCATCAGGGCTGGACGAGGGGCGGCATCCCCGGCACCCATTGTTCGGGATCTGCGGCATGAAAAGCGAAGGCCAGCTTGAAGCTCTCGGCGATCCGCTTTGCACGCTCGAGGAAGGCGGTGGCCAGCGGCGCCTCGAACAAGTCTTCCGCGGTCGCCGCAAACAGTTGCAGCCAACGGGCAAAGTGCCGAGGCTCGATCCCTTCGATCTTGAGATGGGCCGGGATCGGGCGGCCCTTGTAGCGACCGCTGGTCAGCATCACCGAGGACCAGAAATTGCACATGGTCTTGAGATGAGGCGTCCAATCCTCGCCGATCACCCGGCTGAAGATCGGCCCCAACTCGGCATCGGCACGGATGCGGGCATAAAAGGTCGCCACCAGATCCTCGATCTGAGCCTCGGTGGGAAGGTCGTTCTGGTCCTTGGGCAGGGTGGAAACTGTCATCTGAGATGCCTGTTAAGGTGCAGATAACATTCTTAATTTACCGCCGGAGCCGAGACAAGGGCCGGTTTGCCGCTGCGACAAGGTGATCCGTGGGCAGGCGCTGGCGAAGGGTCTATCCTTGCTCTTCTTGTAATTCAGAATAATTCGCAATATTGTTTCGCCAGATCCAGGCGGCGGCACGCCTTCGGGCGGTCCGTTGCGACGAGCGAGAGTGGGTGCATTGGTCACGATCGATTCCATCGCCGTCACCCCCCGGCGCCTCTCGCTTCTTGGCCGATGGCGGCCGCGACTATGGCCCCTCTGGGTCTGGTTGATCGCCGGCGCAGTGGCCTTTCCGATCGTCACGGTCTTTTCCTATTTGCTGGAGCCGAAAGGCGAAATCTGGCGCCATCTCGCGGGGACGGTGCTGACGACCTATGTCGCCAATTCCCTTCTCCTCGTCCTCGGCGTCGGTGTCGGTGTGCTGCTGATTGGCGTGCCTGCGGCCTGGATGGTGACGCTGTGCCGCTTCCGTTTCCGGCGCTTCTTTGACTGGGCATTGTTGCTGCCGATGGCGATGCCGGCCTATGTCGTGGCCTATACCTATACCGGTCTGCTCGACTATGCCGGCCCGGTCCAATCCACCCTGCGGGTCATCTTCGATGCGCCCGGCGGGCTGCGCTGGCTGCCGGATATCCGCTCTCTCCCGGGTGCGGTCGTGATGCTGGTCCTGGTGCTTTACCCCTACGTCTATCTGCTGGCGCGCGCCGCCTTTCTCGAGCAATCGGCTTGCGTGCTGGAGGTCAGCCGCACCCTCGGCTGTTCGCCCTGGCGCGGCTTCTTTCGTGTCGCATTGCCACTGGCGCGGCCGGCGCTGGTCGCCGGTGTTGCCCTCGCGCTGATGGAAGCACTCAACGATTTCGGGACGGTGGAGTATTTCGGCGTCGATACCCTGTCGACCGGCATCTATCGGGTCTGGCGCGGCATGGGGGATGCCGCCGCCGGCGCCCAGATTGCCGCACTGTTGCTGATCATCGTTTTCCTGCTGCTGGGCCTGGAGCGCTGGTCGCGCGGGCGCCGCAGTTTTGCCCATTCGACCGGTCGCTATCGGCCGCTGCCGCGCTATCGGCTCGGTGGCTGGCGCGCCTTCGGCGCCATCTTCGGCTGCGCCCTGCCGATTGTCTTTGGGTTCCTCCTGCCGGCGACCGTGTTGCTGTCCTGGGCGGTGGCGAATGTGGATATGTGGAGCGCGGAGCGTTTTGTCGTCCTGGTGCGAAACAGCTTCACCATGGCGGGTTTCGCCGCCGTGCTCGCCGTGATGCTGGCCGCGGTGCTGGCCTATGCGATGCGCCTGCGCCCAACGACGCCGACGCGTCTCGCGGTTCGCATTGCCAGCCTCGGCTACGCGATCCCGGGCCCGGTCCTCGCGATCGGCATCCTCCTGCCCTTCGCCGCCATTGACCATGCGCTCAACGACTGGCTGGGGACTGCCTTCGGCGTATCGCCCGGCCTGATCCTCAGCGGCACGCTGGTCGCGGTCACTTTCGCCTATCTGGTGCGTTTCCTGACGGTGAGTTTCAACGTGGTCGAGGCCAGCCTCGGCAAGATCACCCATACCATGGACCACGCGGCGCGTTCCCTCGGGCGGACGTCGTTCGGCACGTTGGGCAGCGTTCACTTGCCGATCATGCGCGGCAGCCTGCTGACCGCCGCGATTGTGGTGTTCGTGGACGTGCTCAAGGAACTGCCGGCCACTTTGGTGCTGCGCCCGTTCAATTTCGACACCCTTGCCACGATGACCTACAACCTTGCCAGCGATGAGCGGCTGGCGGAGGCGGCGGGGCCGGCCCTTGCCATCGTTGTGGTCGGGATCATTCCGGTCTATCTGATGGCGCGCGCCAGCGCCGCGGCGCGTCCCGGGCGACACAGTGCTGCTGATTTGACCGAAGGCTTGAAGACACACTTGACATGACCGCATCCGATTTTTCCCTCGAACTGCAGGAGGTCAGTCATGCCTATGGCGATCTGCTGGCGGTGGATCAGGTTTCGTTGCATGTCATCGCCGGCGAGGTGATCTGTCTGCTGGGTCCGTCGGGGTGCGGCAAGTCGACGGTCCTGCGTGTGGCGGCGGGCCTGGAGCCGCTGCAGCGCGGACGCGTGCTGATGGGTGGCAATCTGGTTGCGGAAGGATCGGGCGGCAGCATCCCGCCCGAGCGCCGCGGGGTCGGCCTGGTATTCCAGGACTTTGCGCTGTTTCCGCATCTTACCGTGGCGGGCAATGTCGCCTTCGGCCTGACGCACCTCGATGCCGGCGCGCGGGCCGCGCGGATTGCCGAGGTTCTATCTCAGGTCGACATGGAGGCTTATGCTGGCGCCTATCCGCATGCATTGTCCGGCGGCCAGCAACAGCGGGTCGCCCTGGCGCGTGCCCTTGCACCGAAGCCGGCGATCCTGCTGCTCGACGAGCCGTTCTCGGGCCTCGATGCACGCCTTCGGGAACAGATCCGCGACGACACGCTGCATATCCTCAAACGCAGCGGCACGGCGACGCTGATGGTCACCCACGATCCGGAGGAGGCCATGTTCATGGCCGACCGGATCTATCTAATGGAGGCGGGGCGGGTGGTGCAGAGCGGCTCGCCCGACATGCTTTATCGGCGCCCTGTCAGTCCCTTCGTCGCCCATTTCTTCACTGCCCTCAATGTGCTGCACGGGATCGTGGAGGCGGGGCATGTCGCCTGCGCGTTCGGGCGGCTGCCGGCACCCGGGCACGCCGAGGGTGCGGCGGTCGAGATTCTGGTGCGTCCGGAGAGCCTTCGGGTGGTGCTGCCGGGCGACCGGGCGCTGAGCGATCATACGACGGCTGGGCGGCTGGAGGAAATTCGGTTTCTCGGCAGCAGCAAACTCCTCACGGTTGCCATGGCCGGTCCCGATGGCGCGGAAATGAGGCTTCGGATCCGCCATGGCGGTCGCTATCTGCCCGAAATCGGTGGCCAGATCCTGCTGCAGTTGGAGCCCGAGGATTCACTGATCTTTGCCGCGCGAAAGACCCTGGCCGGGCGCCACCGTGAGGCGAGTGACAAATCGCCAGTCTTGTCAGGGATTTAGACGTCCCCATATGATGGATCACAATGGCGACAAACTATTGTGGCCGCGCGGTGGATTTGCGATAGTCCGCCCGGGTCCGGCGCCCTTCGCCGGAAGTATTCAGGATTTAGGGAGAGGCCCCACATGGGTAGCTTCAGTATCTGGCATCTTCTGATCGTGCTCGTCGTGGTGCTCGTCCTGTTCGGCGGCGGCGGCAAGCTGTCGAAGATCATGGGCGACCTCGGTGCCGGGATCAAAGACTTCAAGAAGAACATCAAGGACGGCGGCAAGGAAGATCCGGAAGTCACCACGACCGCCAAGACCGAGGACAAGCAGCGCGAAACCCTGGTCGATCGCAGCTAGGTTCGATCGGCATTTGCCGGCACGTCGCTTGCTGCGGTCTCGTTCCATGGTTTCTGGCCAAAAAGGGTAACGTCGGATGTTCGACATCGGCTGGAGCGAGATGGCGATCATTGCCCTCGTCATCATGGTGGTGCTCGGCCCCAAGGAACTGCCGCATGCCCTGAAGACGGTCTCGCACTGGATGCGCGCAGCCCGCAAGCTGGGTTCCGAGTTCCAGAGCGGCGTCAACGAGATCGTGCGCGACGCCGAACTCGAAGATGCCAAGAAGCAGTTGCAGGGGATCAGCAAGCACTCGATCGAGAAGAAGATCGAAAAGGCTATCGATCCCGCGGGCGATCTCAAGAAGGCGATGAAGGAAACGGAAGACGCGACCAAGACGGCCGCGCCGGCGGCCGCTGCGCCGGTCGTTGCTCCCGCCGCACCGCCACCGGTCGAAGCTCCTGCCGTGGCCGCGCCGGCCACCGCTCCAGCGGCGAGTTCCACCCCAATGGTCGAAAAGATCACCAACAAGGATGCCGATAGCGGCATCGTGGAAAGAACCTAGTCGCGTGAGCAAGTTCAGATGACCGGCGCCGAAGAAGACAAGAAGATGCCGCTGCTCGACCATCTGGTCGAGCTGCGTTCCAGGCTGCTCTATTCCGCCCTCGGCTTCATCGTTGCTTTCCTGATCTGCTTTTATTTCGCGCAGCCGATCCTGGATTTCCTGCAGCGACCGCTGGCCGCGCTGCTGCCCGAAGGCCGGCGCATGATCTTCACCGATCTCACCGAGCCTTTTTTCACGCAGCTGAAGGTCGCGGCTTTCGGCGCGCTCTGCATTGCCTTTCCCGTAATCGCCGCGCAGCTCTGGGCGTTCGTCGCGCCTGGTCTCTACAAGCACGAGAAGCAGGCATTCCTGCCATTCCTGGTGGCGACACCGGTGATGTTCGCGATCGGTGCGGCGTTCGTCTACTATGTGCTGATGCCGATGGCCTGGCGTTTCTTTCTCGGCTTCGAAACTCAGGGCGGCGAGGGCACGCTGCCCATCCAGCTCGATGCCAAGATCGGCGAATATGTCGCCCTGGTCATGAAGCTGATCTTCGCCTTTGGCTTCTGCTTCGAACTGCCCGTGCTTCTCACCCTGCTGGCCAAGGTCGGCATCGTCAGCTCGCAAGGCCTCAAGGACAAGCGTCGCTATGCGATCATCGGCGTGACCGTGGTGGCCGCGGTGGTGACGCCGCCGGATGCCATCAGCATGCTCTCGCTGATGCTGCCGATGGTGGCGCTCTATGAGATCTCGATCTGGCTCGCCCGACTGGTGGAGAAGAAGCGCGCGGAAGACGCGGCCGAGGAGCCCGACGAGGCCGCGGCGGACAGCCAGGACGTGACGCCCGCCTGATCCCATCGGCGCCGCAAGACGGGGTCCGCACATACGCCAGCCCCGCTTTGACCATGAGCTGCTTCCGTCATATAAGTTGAGCCGAATCGCCGATTTGGAGCTCAGCCGCTAAATGTTTGACCCGAAATGGATTCGTGACAATCCCGGTGCCTTCGACTCGGGTCGGAAGCGGCGCGGCTTGCCGCCTTTGGCCGATGCCGTGATCGCCCTCGACGCCCAGCGCCGCACCGCCCAGACGGCCTGGCAGGAAATGCAGGCCAAGCGCAACGACCTGTCCAAGCAGATCGGCCAGCTGAAGGCCAAGGGCGGCGACGCGGCCGCTGCCATGGCCGAGGTTGCCACGCTGAAGGAAATGATGGCGACCGCCGAGAGCGAGGACCAACAGGCGACGGCCGAGCTGGAGGCGCTTCTCGCGCAGCAGCCCAACCTGCCGGCCGACGACGTGCCGGAAGGACCGGACGAGACGGCCAACCGGATCGAACGTGAGGTCGGGCATCGTCGGAATTTTGCCTTCGCCCCTAAGCAGCATTTCGAACTGGGCGAGGCGCTCGGGCTGATGGATTTCGCCACCGCCGCCAAGATTTCCGGCGCGCGCTTCGTCGTGCTGAAGGGGCAGCTTGCGCGTCTGGAGCGGGCGCTCGCCCAGTTCATGCTCGACCTGCACACCGCCGAGCACGGCTATACCGAGGTCAACCCACCCTATCTGGTGCGCGACGCCGCACTTTATGGCACCGGTCAGCTGCCGAAATTCGCCGAGGATCTGTTTCGAACAGAGCAGGGTCACTACCTGATCCCGACGGCGGAGGTGCCGCTGACCAATCTCGTGGCGGACGAGATCGTCGATGAGGCGAAGCTGCCGCTCAGATTCGCCGCACTCACGCCCTGCTTCCGCTCGGAGGCGGGAGCCGCCGGGCGCGACACGCGCGGCATGATCCGCCAGCACCAGTTCATGAAGGTGGAAATGGTGTCGATCGCGCATCCGGATGAATCCGATGCGGAGTTGCAGCGCATGACCGGGTGTGCCGAAAAGGTGCTGCAGCGCCTGGACTTGCCATACCGGGTGCTCACGCTCTCGACCGGCGA
>JAEUKV010000024.1 GCA_016794165.1 Rhodospirillaceae bacterium | reverse complement strand
AGCCACAGTTCCGGCAGTGCCGGCGGTGCAACGAGCAGTTCGTTGGCAGCGGGCGCCATCGTCCTGCCGTGCTCCGGACCCAACACGTCGGAAGGCAGAGCCAATCGGTCGCCCCGTATCGCGGGGTTGCCCGTCATTGCTAACCTCATGCCGGCGGAAGACCGACGTTCTGGTCCCAGCCGATCGCTCGGGCCACGTCTTCGCCCTCGTGGCCGTTGCCCCCAAGGCAATCATTGGCAGGTTGGAGGCCGGGCGCAAGTGGCCTTTCGCGCGGGTCCCGGAACAGGTGACAAACGGCGATAGGAATCTGTGCGGAGTTTCATGGAATCAAGCCGGTAGAAGACATCCTGGTGGCGGCCGACCGGGGAACGACCCTTCGCCGGAAGGGGGTGGCAAGGCGGGCTTCTTCCGGCTATAGGAACCGATATGTTCGAAATTTTCATCGCCATGGCGGGGCTGCCCGCCGGTATCTGGCTCTATCTGTTGCTGTTTCGGGGACGCTTCTGGCTGGAGCGGCCGGCAGAGCAGATCGCACCCGATGCAACCGCAACACCACCGGTCGTGGCCGTCATTCCGGCCCGCAACGAGGTGGGCGTGGTGGGTGCCGTCGTCACGGCCTTGATGCGGCAGGAATATACCGGGGCCTTCACGATCGTGCTGGTCGATGACGGAAGCGAGGACGGTACCGGTGCCGAGGCGCGCGCGGCGGCCGCGGCCGCGAGGGAAGCCGGGTCGCCGCATCGCTTCTTCCTGGTCGCTGGCAAACCGCTCGCGACCGGCTGGACCGGCAAGCTCTGGGCGGTCCATCAGGGTCTGGGGGAAGCGCAGCGTCAGGCGCCGGGTGCCCGATACACGCTGCTGACCGACGCGGACATCCATCATGGCCGCGGCAGTCTCGCGCAGCTTGTCGCTCGCGCGGAGCAGGGCGGCTTCAACCTTGTCTCGATGATGGCCCGCCTCAGGACCGATACCTTCGCTGAAAAGGCGCTCATCCCGGCCTATATCTTCTTTTTCCAGAAGCTCTACCCGTTTGCCTGGGTGCGCGATCCCGATCACAGATTGGGTGCCGCCGCTGGTGGGTGCATGCTGGTGCGGGCGAAGGCCCTGAAATCCATCGGTGGGATCGGTGCCATTCGCGGTGCCCTGATTGACGATTGCGCCCTGGGCAAGGCCATCAAGAAGACTGGACCGATCTGGCTGGGCCTGGCGGGCGATGTCGCCAGCCTGCGCGGCTATCCTTCCTGGGGAGACATCTGGAATTTGATCGCACGTTCCGCCTTCACGCAGCTTCATCACTCTACCCTGCTGCTGGTCGGTTCCGTGCTGGGCATGCTCCTCACCTATCTGATGCCGGTGCTTCTTGCCATTCAGAGCGACCCGGGCATCCAGCCGCTCGGCATCATGGCCTGGGCGATGATGGCTCTTGCCTATCTGCCGACGCTGGCCAACTACCAGCGTTCACCCCTTTGGGCACCGTTCCTGCCCCTCGTTGCTGTCTTCTATACCGCTGCGACCATTGCCTCAGCCTGGCGCTACTGGCGCGGGCGCGGCGGCCAGTGGAAGGGCCGCGCCCAGGCCGAGCATCTGCGCGCGCGACCAGGTCGCTCCCCCGGAGGCTCGTCGTGAGCACCAGCACGGCCAGCATCGCAACACCGTCCGGAAAGTCCGCGGCAAGCGAGAATTTTCCGGTGGGTTCCTTCCTGATCCGGGCCGATCTTCGCCCGCACGTGCATGCCTTCTATCGTTTCGCGCGGATGGGGGACGATATCGCCGACAACGCTGCCCTGGCGCCGGCCGACAAGGTGGCGCGCCTCGATTGCATGGAAGCGGTATTGCTTGATCCGACGCGCGAAGACATTCCCGAAGCCGCCGATCTGCGCCGCTCGCTCGTCACCACGGGTGTCTCGCCGGTCAATGCGACCGATCTCCTGAAGGCCTTCCGCATGGACGCCACCAAGCAGCGCTATGCGGACTGGGACGAGCTGATGACCTATTGCCGTTACTCCGCGGCGCCGGTGGGGCGGCAGCTGCTGGATCTCCACGGCGAGGCCGCGGAAGCGCGCCCACCCGCCGATGCGCTGTGCGCGTCGCTGCAGGTGCTCAATCACTTGCAAGATTGCGGCGTCGACTTTCTGGAGATGGACCGGGTCTATGTTCCGCAGGACCATCTGGCGGCGGCCGGTGCCGTGACGGCGCAGCTGGCGGAGGGCAAATCCACAACGGCCCTGCGCGCCTGCCTCGATGCGCTGCTCGATCGCACAGAGGCCTTGCAGATCGAGGCCCGCCGCCTGCCGGGTGCACTCCGGGACTTTCGGCTGCGGGCCGAATCCGCCACCATCGTGCGCTTGGGGGACAAGATGCTGGAGCAGTTGCGGCACCGGGATCCACTGGCCGGGCGGGTGAAGCCGACCAAATGGTTTTTCCTGACGGCGATGATCGAAGGTGTGGCCTGGGCGCTGGTCACCGGGCGGAAATGAGGGTGGCAGGATGAGGGGATATGCATGACCGGGGCCACCGACGCCATCGCCGAAAAGGTGCGTGCCTCCGGCACCTCATTCTATAGTGCCATGCGCCTGCTGCCGCCGGCGCGGCGCGACGCCATGTTCGCGATCTATGCCTTCTGCCGCGAGGTCGATGACATTGCCGATGAGGAGGCGCCGCAGGCGGACAAGCAGCGGCGCCTTGCGGTCTGGCGCGACGAGATCGACCGACTCTATGCCGGCAGCCCCAGCCAACCGATCGCGTTGGCGCTGCTGGGCCCGATGCGCGACTTCAAGCTGCGGCGCGAGGACTTCTTCGCTGTGATCGACGGCATGGAAATGGATGCGACGGCGGAGATCCAGGCGCCGGACATGGCGACGCTCGATCTCTATTGCGACCGGGTGGCCTCGGCTGTGGGTCGCCTCTCGGTGCGGGCCTTCGGTGCCACTGAAGCGATCGCAGATGACGTGGCCTATCATCTCGGGCGTGCCCTGCAGCTCACCAACATCCTGCGCGACGTGGCCGAGGATGCCAGCCGCAACCGGCTCTATCTGCCGCGCGACCTGCTGACCCGGCACGGCATCGACGTTGTCGATCCGGCGGCGGTCCTCCGGCATCCCAATCTGCGCGATGTCTGCCGGGATCTGGCCAAGGTCGCGCAAGGCCACTTCGCGGCGGCCGATGCCGCCATGCGCCAATGCGCCAAGGGCCCGATGCGCCCGGCCCGCATCATGGGGGCCGTCTATGGCGCCCTGCTGGAACGATTGATTGCCTGGGACTGGCGCGATTTCACGACGCCGGTGAAGGTCCCAAAATGGTGCAAGGTCTGGCTCGCCATCCGCCATGGCTTTCTCTGACACCATGACGCTTTCGATACCGCAACAGTACGCCATGGCGCATGTGATCGGTGCGGGCCTTGCCGGGCTTGCCGCGGCAATCCGCCTGGCCCGTGCCGGGTGGCGCGTGACGCTCTACGAGGCGGCGCAGCAGGCCGGCGGCCGCTGCCGCTCCTATTTCGACGCGGAACTGGGCTGCCGCGTCGACAATGGCAACCACCTGCTGGTCAGCGGCAATCTCGCCGCGATGGCCTATATCTCCGAGATCGGCGCCCAAGCGACATTCGCAACCGTCGATAAAGCTGTTTATCCCTTCATAGATCTGGCGACTGGCGAGCGCTGGCAGGTGCGACCGACCGAAGGACGGATTCCCTGGTGGCTGTTCGTGCCGGCCCGGCGCGTGAAGGGCACCTCATTGCTTGACTATTTCGATGCCGAGCGCCTCGCACGTGCCGACGAGGGCGCGGTCGTGACCGACATTCTCGATACCGGCAAAGTCGCCTATCGCCGCCTCTGGGCCCCGCTCTGTGTGGCTGCCCTCAACACCGAACCGGAGCGCGCCTCGGCACGCCTGCTGGGGCGCCTGTTCCGCGACACCTTCGGCCAGGGTGGCGCCGCCCTGCATCCGGTGATGCCCAGGGAAGGGCTGTCGGAAAGCCTGGTCGATCCGGCGCTGGCGAGCCTCGCCACGCGCGGCGGCTCGCTCCAGCTGGGTCACCGCCTGCGGGCGATCGAGACCGAAGATGGGCGCGTCGTCGGCCTCGATTTCGGCAAGGCACGGATCGGTGTCGATGCGGCCGATTGCGTCGTGCTGGCGGTGACCGCACCGGTTGCCGTGGATCTGGTCCCGAGCCTGTTGGCTCCCGATGCGTTCCGCGCCATTGTCAACGCGCATTTCAGGTACGAGGGGCCGGGCACGGCTCCGCCGTTCACCGGCGTCATTGGCGGCACGGCGGAATGGGTGTTCGTGAAACCCGGGGTTCTTTCGACCACCAGCAGTGCCGCGGAGGCCATCGTCGATCTTGATGCCGCCGAACTCGCCGTCATGCTCTGGCGCGACGTGGTACGGTGCCTCGGGCTCGGCGATGCGCCTTTGCCGTCCTGGCGGGTGGTCAAGGAAAAGCGCGCGACCTTCGCCGCCACGCCTGAACAGCTGCGGCGGCGGCCCGGGCCGCGTACGTCCTTCAGCAACCTCTATCTCGCCGGCGACTGGACCGAGACCGGCTGGCC
>JAEUKV010000162.1 GCA_016794165.1 Rhodospirillaceae bacterium | reverse complement strand
GGCATCTCGCTCATCGCCTATGTGTTCGCCGAACGCCAGGCGGAGAACGAGCGCTTTTCCTTCGGCACCGGCAAGTTCGGCGATCTCGGCGCCTATACCAGCGCGGTCGTGCTGGCGATCGTGGCACTGGGCATCGCCTGGGAATCGGTCGACCGCTATTTCAACCCCACCGCAATTGCCTATCAGGAAGCGATGGCGGTGGCGGTGCTGGGCCTCGTCGTCAACGCGGTGGCGGCGCTGCTGCTGATGGAGGACCACCACCACGACCATGGCCACGATCACCCACACGGTCACGACCATGGTCATTCCCACAGCCACGTCCATTCGGCTGGCCACGACCATCATCAAGACCTCAACCTGCGCTCGGCCTATGTACACATGCTGGCCGACGCTGCCACCTCGGTCATGGCAATTGCCGCCATCGGCCTTGCCTGGGCCTTCGGCTGGGTGGGCCTCGATCCGGTGATCGGGATCGTTGGCGCCGCCGTCATCCTGCGCTGGGCCTATCTGCTGATGCGCTCATCTGGGGCGACCCTGCTGGATGCGCAGCCCAGTGCAGAACTCACCAATGCAATCCGCGCCGAAGTCGAGGCGCTGGGCGACCAGGTGACCGATCTTCATGTCTGGCGGGTGGGGCCGGGCCATCTCGCCGGGATCGTCAGCATCGTGACGCGCCAGCCGCGCAACGTCGATTTTTACCGCGCGGCCCTCACCGGCGTTGCCAAGCTCTCCCACCTCACGATCGAGGTGGAAGTCTCCGGCGAAGCGTAGGAAAGAGGGCACAGGCGGATCGGCGCGGGGGGGCGTGGCGCCTGTGCGGGCGATCACAGGGCGGCGCGGTACGGTCTTGCGGTGGCGCAGTTCCACCATACCTCTTGCCGAATGATGCCTTTTGGCGGAGCATTGTCCTCGCTGGGGCAGGCATTGTGGGAGTTGCGAGATGACGCACCTCATCCATCCCGCCGGCGTTGCGAAGCTGCTCACCGCGACCGTCCTTCTTGGCATCGCGGCCGGTCTCGAGGCCTGCGCCGCCAAGACCGGCAGCGTGCCGCTTGAGGCAGCCAGGCGGGCGGAGATATCTCTCGGCGGCGCGCCAGCGCCGGGCAACGCGTCACCGCCGGACCTCCCTCCCGAAAACTCGCAGCCGGTCAGTGGCGACGATGGCGGTGTTACCGATCCGCCGCGGGGGCTGTCGGACAAGGAACTGGCGCAGTTCTACTACGACCAGGCGATCGAGCAGCGGCGCAGCGGTTACCCGCGCGGCTGGCTGATGGCGCTGCGGCTGGCTCACGACCATGCGAAGCGCGTCTATGGCCCCGATGTCATCTACACCAACGACAACGGGATCCTGCGCGACTATCTCTACCAGCGAATCTGGGCGGAGTACCAGGTCGGCGATCCTGACCTCGCCTACGCCATGGCAGAATGGATCACCACCCATGCGGATGGCTGGACGCCCTACTCGGCCCATACAATCCTTGCCCGCTTTTATGCCTGGGTCGGTCGTATCGACAAGGCGCGCGCTGCGCTGGCGAAGGCGGAGGAAATTTGGGCTAGGGACCCCGGACCGCGCAACTCGGAATGGGGTCTCTTCAACCGCTATGCCGCAACCGGCGCGGTCAAGCATGCCGAAGGCGATCTTGAGGCGGCCCTGACGGCCTATCGCGGCATGATTGCCTCGGGGCCGGATCCGGAAATCATGGTCGGCAACCGCGAAAGCATCATCAATGCGTTGCGCGACCTGGGTCGGACCAAGGAAGCCGAGGTGGAAGCGCGCGCCATGCTCGCCGATGCCGCCCGACTCAGCGGCGAGCACTCGATGACCACAATCTATGCCCATGTATCGCTGGTGCGCGTCCTGGGAGACCAGGGCAGGACAGCCGAGGCGCTGGCAACGGCAGACAAGGCGCTGGCACTCGGGCAGTCAAGGAGCGCTCACTCGGACGGGCAGATTTTCGGCGGCCTTCTTCTCGAAAAGGCGCGACTTCTTGCGGACACCGGGGACTATCATGCCAGCCTTGCCGCCTTCAATCCGTTGCTTGGGACAAAGGACACGATCGGCTGGGTCGCCGAGGGGGCGCGCTGGAGTCTTATCCGAGCCGAGGCCCTGTGGCAGACGGGCCAACTTATGGACGCGCGCCGGATCGTCGCCAGCGTGCGCGACTATCGCAAGTTGACATTCGGCGCCGGCAACATCCTCGCCGCCGAGGCCACGGGCATGATGGCGGCGATCGATACCGGGCTGGGTGCGCGCGACCTCGCACTGTCGCTGTTCCAGGAATCCCTGCCGGTCATTCTCGACTATCTCGAGAGCCGAACCAGCGCCAGCAATGCGATCAATCGCGAACGGACTCGGCGCATCGAACTCATCGCCGAGGCGTATCTTGATTTCCTAGCCAACGGTCCCGGCGAAGGTGTCACGATGGAAGCCGGTGTCGTCGCGGATTCCTTCCGCCTCGCCGATATCGGCCGTACGCCCATCGTGCATGCGGCTATCCAACAGCACATGCAGCGACTCGGCGCCACAGCATCCGGTACTGCTGAACTCATCCGGCAGCAGCAGGATCTCGAACTGCGCATAGATGCGATGCTGGCTCAGATCGTCGCCCTGCCGCTCGACCTTGACCCGACGGATGCGGCCTCGCTGCGCAACCAGATCGAGATCTACAAGCGCGAGCGCCGCGCCGCACTGGCTGCCTTGCAGCAGCGCGACCCGGACTTCGCAGAGTTGCTGATCTCGGCGCCTGGTGATCTCGCTGCCGTGCAGCAATCACTGGCGCCGGGCGAGGCGCTGCTTGCGATCCATGTCGGCAGGAAGGCGAGCTATGTCTGGGCGGTGCCCAAGGCGGGCCGGGCAGCGTTTGTCCGCGTCGCCGTTGATCGCTCGGAGGCAGCGGGCTTGATCGATCGGTTGCTGGCGGCCGTTCACCCCAATGCGCAGACACTGGGCGACATTCCCGAGCTTGACATTGCAGCGGCACGGGAACTGTACCGGCGTTTCGTCGCGCCGGTCGAGCAGGTGCTAGGGGACTCCGACACCCTGCTCACGGTTGCCAACCGGCCGCTCGGACAGCTGCCGTTCTCACTCCTGCTCACTGCGGACTTTACCCTCGACCGCGTGGCCGAGCCGCTCTTCGCCGGCTATCGCGCTGCACCCTGGCTGGCCCGCCGCTTTGCGGTGGTGCAGTTGCCGGCAGTGCGCTCGCTGTCGGCACTGCGCGGACTTCACGGCGGTGGCCGCCAGGCGCAGGGGAAGTCACTCGCAGCTTTCGGGGCGCCACTCTTCGATGGCGCGGACAGCCAGGGCCAGTTGCCGGCGCCGGCTCTTGCAGTCGCCGGCGTATCGGTGCGCAGCGCCCCGATTGAACTGCGCGCAACCATGCGTGAGCGTATGCGCGCGGTTTCGCGGATCGCTGACTTGCCGCCGCTTCCCGACACGGCGCGTGAGGTCAGCGAGATCGCCGCCATTCTGGGAGCCGACCCCGCCGGCAGCGTCTTCACCGGCGCCGCCGCCAATGAGGCCCAGGTCAAGTCCATGAACCTCGCACAGCGCCGCATCCTGGTCTTCGCGACCCATGGACTGTTGCCGAACGATCTGCCAGGCCTGTCGCAGCCGGCCCTCGCCCTGTCCGACCCGCTAGCCAGCCGGAGCGAAGGCGACGGCCTGCTGACCATGGGCGAGATCCTGGACCTCAAGCTCGATGCCGATTGGGTGTTGCTCTCGGCCTGCAACACGGCGGCCGGAGAGAGTGCGGGTGCCGACTCCCTGACCGGGCTCGGCCGGGCGTTCTTCTATGCCGGGGCGCGGGCGATCCTGGCGTCCAACTGGCCGGTGGAAACGGTCTCGGCGCGGCTGCTCACCACGGGAGTATTCCAGCGCCAGCGGGACGATCCGCGCCTGTCCAAGGCGATGGCGCTGCAGCAATCCATGCTGGCGCTGATGGACGGCCCAGGCGCGCGCATGCCGAACGGCTCTCCTCTGTTTTCCTACGCACACCCCATATTCTGGGCGCCCTTCTCGCTGGTCGGCGACGGCGCCTGACCCGGGTCAGAGCTCCAGCTTGAAGCCGTCATGGCTGGCCTTGAAGCCAAGCGATTCGTAGAAGCGGCGGGAGTCGGTGCGGGTCTTGTCCATGGTGAGCTGGACCAATTCGCAGCCCCGGTCCCGGCATTGGGCGATGGCCCAATCGAACATCTGCCGGCCCAGGCCCTCGCCGCGCCGGGCACGCGCGATGCGCACCGCCTCGATCTGGCCGCGCCACATGCCAAGTCGCGAGACACTGGGGATGAAGGTGATCTGCAGCGAGCCGATCACGGCGCCATTCTCCTCGACCACGGCGAGGAACTGGTTGGGATCGCGCTCGACCGCCGCGAACCCGGCCACATAGCGCGGGTTCAAGGGCCTCGATCCATCCTCGCGGGTAGCGCCGATGGCATCGTCCACCAGCAGGTCGACGATGGCCTCCAGATCGGCGTGGGTGGCGCGGCGGAAAGTGAGCGTCAACCTCAAACCACCTTTGCCAGCGCCGCGTTGAGGCGCTTGACGAAGGCGGCAGGGTCGGCCGGCGGTTCGCCGTCCTGGATGCGGGCCTGATCCAGCAGCAGCCACGCGGTCTCGGCCAGTTCCGGCCAGTCGCCGTCCCTGGTCGCCTGGCTGGCCATGGCAGCCACCAGCGGATGCCCGCCATTGATCTCGAGGACGCGCGGCAGGCTGGCCTCCAGGCGCTTGTGCTGGCGCAGGAGCCGCTCCAGATGCATGTCCATGTCGCCCGAATCCGCCACCAGGCAGCAGGCGCTGTCGGTCAGGCGCTCGGACAGGCGCACGTCCTTCACCGCGTCCTTGTAGGTGAGCTTCAGGAAGGAGATGAGCGCGTCGATGTTCTCGGCGACCGGTTTCTTGTCTTCTTCTTTCTTGTCGTCCGACTTCACCTCGGCGAGATCGGCGCCGGCGCGGGTGACCGAGCGGAACTCCTTGTCCTCGAACTTTTCGACCGCGGGGATCCAGAACTCGTCGATGGGATCGGTCAGCAGCAGGACCTCGATGCCCTTCGCCTTGAAGCCCTCCAGTTGCGCCGAGCGGGCGAGTGCGTCGAGCTGGTCGCCAGCGATGTAATAGATCCCCGTCTGGCCTTCCTTCATGCGGCCGACATAGTCGGCGAGGCTCACCCAGCCGCCCCCCTCGTTATCTGCGGCGGTCGAGCGGAAGCGCGCGAGCTTGAGCAACTCGTCGCGGTGGCCCTGGTCCTCGTAAAGGCCTTCCTTCAGCACCGCGCCGAAATTGTCCCAGAAAGTCTCGTAGGGTGCCTTGTCGTCGTCGTTTGCGCGCTTGGCGAGTTCGGAAAGGACGCGCTTCACCAGCGCCGCGCGGATCTTGGCCAGCAGCGGGCTCGCCTGCAGCATCTCGCGGCTGATGTTGAGCTGCAGATCCTCGGAATCAACCAGGCCCCGGACAAAGCGCAACCAGCCCGGCAGGATCTCGTCCGATTGGTCGGTGATGAAGATGCGCTTGGCGTAGAGCTTCAGCGACTGCTTGCGCTCGGGGTTGAACAGGTCGAAGGGCCGCTGGCCGGGGATGAACAGCAGGGCGGTATAATCGATCTTGCCCTCGGCCTTGTAGTGGATGGTGGCCCATGGCTCGTCGAAGGCATGGGCGATGTGGCGGTAGAAATCGCGGTACTGCTCGTCGCTGATCTCGGCCTTCGACTTGGTCCAGAGGGCCGCCTTCTGGTTGACATGCTTTTCCTCGGCGCCGTCGACGAGATGGATCGGCAGC
>JAEUKV010000106.1 GCA_016794165.1 Rhodospirillaceae bacterium | reverse complement strand
GCAGAGCAGGCGTCCTTCCTCCAGCAGATCGGCCACCGCCCCGGTGGTGCCGAGGGCCACGCCCTGGCCAGCCACGGCAGCCTGCAGGCAGAGCGCAAAATCGGTGAAGTGAATCCCGCGCGAGGTGTCGACGTCCTCGATCCCGGCCGCGCGCAGCCAGGCCGGCCAATCCGGCCAGATCACCGGTTGTCCGGTCCAGTCGAGATGCAGCAGCGTGTGATGCTTCAAATCGTCGGGCGTCTCGAGGGCGTGGCGCTTCAGTACCCGCGGACTGAACACCGGATAGACCTCGTCGGCAAACAGGCGGTGTGCGGTGACACCCGGCCAATCGCCAAGGCCGAAGCGGATGTCGAAATCAAAGGCGTCGGGTTCCAGCTGCGCCCAGCTGGTCGCCGTCTCCAGCACGACGTCCACGCTGTCGGGGAGGGCCCGGTAGCGCTGCAGGCGGGTCAACAGCCAGTTGGCGGCGACGGCCGGATCCTCGATCCGCAGACGCAGCGAGAGACCCTTGAGCCCGCGCCGCATCCGCTCGGATACCCGCCCCAACAGGCGGAAAGCGGCGGCGAGGTCGTCCTTCACTTCCTGGCCCATGCGGGTGAGGACGATGCCGGTGCCATGGCGCTGGACCAGCGTGGACCCGATCTCAGCCTCCAGCGCCTTGACCTGCTGGCTGACCGCGCCAGGTGTCACATGCAGTTCCGCCGCCGCCTGCCGGACGCTGCCCAGCCGCGCCACCGCCTCGAAGGCGCGCAAGCCCGGCAGCGCCACCAGGCGACGTGCGGCCGTTTGAGGCGAAAAAGGCGTTGCAGGATTTAGCATGGCTAAACATATTCGTTACTACTTATCGCGTGTCAAGATGACCGAAACTGCCTACTTTTGGGGACATGAGGACTTGCTGCTAAGCAGCGTTGGGTGCCTGTCCGCGGGGACGTGACCGACGTCAGCTAAACATGAGCCGCAAGCCGGATCAAAGGAGTTCCATCATGTTGACCCGCCTTCTGTTCGGTGCCCGCACTGTCGCTGCCACCACCGGCCTTGAGACCGTGCTGTCGGGCTGCGACGACCACCTCCTGCAGGACATGGGCCTGCTGCGCGAACCGGCCAACCATCAGATGCGCGCGCCGGCTGAGTTCTATGCCTATGACCTGACCAAGTTCGGCCTGTCCCTGGGGCTGTCGAACGCGGCCTGAGGGGTTGCGAGGGGCCGTTTTTCGGCCCGAAATCCCCCAACGTCCCTGACTCCCGCCCGCCGAGCTCGTCAGAGCCCGGCGGGCTTTTGTTTTTATTGGTTTTTTTCCCACTTTCATCGCGCGATTGCACGCGTCGCTTTTGTTGTTCCGGCGGGGCCGATCTGCTATCTTCCGCACGCGGTTTCGGGGGATGCCGCGCCTGCCATTAAGCTATTGAAACACAAGGCATAATTTCCAGTGACCGACTCGCCGACAACGCCCGGATTCGATATCGCGCCCATCACCATCGAAGAGGAGATGAAACGCTCCTACCTGGACTATGCGATGAGCGTCATCGTAAGCCGGGCCCTGCCCGACGTGCGCGACGGCTTGAAGCCGGTCCACCGCCGCATTCTCTATGGCATGAGCGAGGGCGGTTTTTCTTCCTCCAGCGGCTTCAAGAAGTCGGCCCGCGCGGTCGGCGAGGTGATGGCGAAGTACCATCCCCATGGCGATCAATCGATCTACATGGCCATGGTCCGCATGGCGCAGGACTTCTCGATGCGGGTCCTTCTGGTCGATGGCCAAGGCAATTTCGGCTCGATGGACGGCGATATGCCGGCCGCGATGCGATACACCGAATCCCGCCTCTCCAAGGCGGGCGAGGCACTGCTGGAGGACATCGACAAGGAGACCGTCGACTTCCAGCCCAATTACGACGACCGCGAGCAGGAGCCGGTGGTGCTGCCGGCGCGCTATCCCAATCTGCTGGTCAACGGCGCCGGCGGCATCGCCGTCGGCATGGCGACCAACATTCCCACCCACAACCTCTCAGAGGTGATCGACGCCTGCTGCGCCTATGTCGACAACAACGACATCACCATCGAGGAGTTGATGGCGCATGTGCCGGGACCGGATTTCCCGACCGGCGGCACCATCCTGGGGCGCAACGGCATCCGGGAAGCCTATCACCTGGGCCGCGGCTCGGTCATCATGCGTGGCCGCAGCCATATCGAGGAACTGCGCAAGGACCGCGAAGCGATCGTCATCACCGAGATCCCGTATCAGGTGAACAAGGCGCGCATGATCGAGCGCATGGCCGAATGCGTGCGCGAGAAGATCATCGAGGGAATCTCCGATCTCCGCGACGAAAGCGACCGCGACGGCGTGCGCGTGGTGGTCGAGATCAAGCGCGACGCCATGGCCGATGTGGTGCTCAACCAGCTCTATCGGTTCACGCCGCTGCAGACCTCATTTGGTGTCAACATGCTGGCGCTCAATGGCGGCCGGCCGGAAATGCTGACGCTGAAGTCGATCATCGTCGCCTTCGTCGCCTTCCGCGAAGAAGTCATCACGCGCCGGACGGTGTTTGAGCTGGGGAAGGCGCGCGAACGCGCCCATGTCTTGGTCGGCCTCGCCATCGCGGTCGCCAATATCGACGAAGTGATCCAGGCCATTCGCACCGCGCCGGATCCACAGGTCGCCAAGGAACGGCTGATGAGTCGCAACTGGCCGGCGAGCGAAGTGGCCGCGCTCATTCGGCTGATCGATGATCCGGCCCATCCGCTGGCCGAGGATGTCAGCTATCGCCTCTCGGAAGCGCAGGCCAAGGCGATCCTCGATCTCAGGCTGCAGCGCCTGACCGGTCTGGAGCGCGAAAAGATCGCCGACGAATTGAACGCGCTCGCCAAGGAGATCGTCGATCACCTGGAGACGCTGGAAAGCCGGCCCAAGCGCCTCGGCATCCTCAAGGACGAACTGGTTGCCATCAAGCAGCAGTTCGGGTCGCCCCGTCGCACCACGATCGAGGACAATGAGTTCGAGCACGACATCGAAGATTTGATCCAGCGCGAGGACATGGTGGTTACCGTCACCCATGGCGGTTACATCAAGCGCGTGCCGCTTTCGACCTATCGGGCCCAGCGCCGCGGCGGCAAGGGCCGCGCCGGCATGTCGACCCGCGACGAGGATTTCGTCAGCCAGGTCTTCGTTGCCGATACCCACACACCGGTGCTGTTCTTCTCTACCACCGGCATGGTCTACAAGACCAAGGTCTACCGCCTGCCGCTCGGCACACCGCAGGCGCGCGGCAAGGCGCTGGTGAACATGCTGCCGCTCAAGGATGGCGAGACCATCTCGACCCTGCTGCCCTTGCCCGAGGACGAGAGCACCTGGCATGACAGCCATGTCATGTTCGCTACCGCCAGCGGCTATGTACGGCGCAACGAACTCAGCGACTTCGTCGACGTGCGCGCCAATGGCAAGATCGCGATGAAGCTCGATACGGATGACCGGCTGATCGGTGTCGCCGTCTGTACGCCGGAGCACGACGTCCTGCTGGCCGCCCGCAGCGGCAAGGCGATCCGCTTCCCGGTGACCGATGTACGCGTCTTCGCCGGCCGCGATTCTGTGGGCGTGCGTGGGATCCGCATGGAGGCGGAAGATACGGTCGTCTCCATGTCGATCCTCAACCATATCGAGGTCGAGACCGAAGAGCGCGACGCCTATCTGCGGCTTGCCGCCTTGAAGCGTCGCGGTGCCGGCGAGGAGGTCGAAGGCGAGATCGAGGAGGGCAGTGGCGATGCGGCGGCCCTGATGTCGCCGGAGCGTTTCGCCGAGCTTGAGGCCAGGGACGAATTGATCCTGACCGTGACGGCCAAGGGCTACGGCAAGCGCAGTTCGGCCTATGAGTACCGGGTCACAGGCCGCGGCGGCCAGGGCGTCGCCAATATCGAAATGTCGGCGCGCAACGGCCATGTTATCGGCTCCTTCCCGGTGGCCGAACAGGACCAGATCATGCTGGTGACCGATGGCGGCCAGCTGATTCGCTGCCCGGTCCACGATATCCGGGTGGCCCGGCGCCAGACCCAGGGCGTCACCATCTTTAAGGTCGCGGAAGACGAGCAGGTGGTCGCCGTCGCCCACATGTCGGATATGATGGAAGAGGGCGAGGACGGGAGCGAGGGCGAGGGCCTGCCCGAGATTTCACCGGAAACGCCGGTTGGGGATGAGGATGGGGGAGACCAGAATGGCTGAGCGGATCGGCGTCTATCCCGGTACCTTTGATCCTGTCACCAACGGTCATGTCGACATCATCCGGCGTGCCAGCCTGATGGCCGACCGGCTGATCATTGCCGTCTCGACCAATGCCGGCAAGGGTCCGCTGCTGTCGATCGAGGAACGCCTTGGTCTGATGCGTGAGGAACTGGCCGACCCGCGCAACGGCTTCGACGGTGCCCGGGTCGAGGTGCGTGCCTTCGACAATCTGCTGATGCATTTCGTCGAGGAGATGGGCGCCCACTTCATCATCCGCGGTCTACGCGCCGTTTCGGATTTCGAGTATGAGTTCCAGATGGCGGGCATGAATGCGCGCCTCAATCCGGCGGTCGAGACGGTGTTCCTGATGGCCTCCGAACGCCAGCAGTTCATTTCCTCCCGCTTCATCAAGGAAATTGGCCGCCTCGGTGGCCGGATCGACGAATTCGTCTCGCCACGGGTCAACGAACACCTCAAAAAAGCATTTCGGGACGGCCGATAATATATTGATTCTATAGTTTATTTTTGCCCTGTTGCGGCGATATCCGCCGGTTCCCGCCGGGGCGATCGAGGCTTGCTTTTTGTGCCGGATAATGGGATTTGAACCCCGCCGCGAAGATGGTGAGGGCCGGTAGCTCAGCGGTAGAGCATCTGACTTTTAATCAGAGGGTCGCGGGTTCGACACCCGCCCGGCTCACCAATCCCCCCCCGCCTCAGCCACGACCTTTCGAGAGTCGGCCGTCTCGCGCCCGTGCAAAAAGGCGGCGACCGCCCGCGCGGAAATGAGGCGGCCGCCACATCGGACCTGTGCAGAATCGGGATCTGTAAGGTTCGCGACAGATAACTTACGCGCCTGAGCCGCGGCTGCCAAGCAGTACTCGCTGCGAACTCAGCGTCCGTCATTTTTTCATTGTATTTCAATAAGTTATGGTGCGCTTGCCGCGTCTGTGCGCCAGGTCACCTGGGAGCGCCGAACCCTTGCCCATCTTCTGGCGACCAAACGGCAACATGGGCGGCCGAATCGCGACCGCCCTAGAAACCAGGAACTGGACGACAGAGTATCATGATGACGAGTACGACCTTTGCGACGACGCTGGGCAATCCGGGGGAAAGAACATTCAGTGGCGTCGTGGCAATCAAAATTGGCGGCCTGGTGGCGACCTGCAGCCTCTGGCGCCGACGCCACCAGTGGCGGCGCGACCTCATCCGTTTCAGTGATCACATGCTGGCCGATATCGGCCTCACCCGTGGTGAGGCGGAAGCGGAAATGGCGAAGCCGTTCTGGCGCGCCTGATCCCGTCACCTGCCGTCAGGCGGGGCGCCACACCACCAGCGTTCCCGGGTTGAGAGGGTCGTTGGCGACCAGATCTGTATCGATTTCCTCGATCACGATCCTGCCGGCAGCCTCGAAGCGGCGCAGGGTCTCCAGCAGATTGCGGTTCTTGCGCTTGCGCCAGCAGCGCCGGCGGCTGGCGGCTGCCTGATCGAGCGGCGGCAGGCCGAGCTTCTTGGCGAAGCGGTCGAACCGCGCCAGCGGCGCGCCAGGATCCACCTGCCAACCCACGGGCTCGACATGGATGCAGCGCGCGAAGCCCGGAATGGCGAGGATGCGCTCGATCAGCTCGTCCTTGATATAGGTGATCTGCTCGATCGAATAGGTGCTGAACACGACCGTCTTGGCCGTTCCTGTGATCTCGGAAAAATCTGGCTGATGATAGTCGAAGGCCCGGGATTCCAGCTTGTAGGCGGGCTCCATCGAGGCGAACAGGCTGGACAGGCGGCGTCCGGCATCGGTGTATTCCAGAGCCCAATACTCGGCGTTGCGCGGCGCGCCGGACAGCCACAGGCTGGTGATGACCGCCCCCCAGCCAGATCCCATCTCGACAATCCGTCCGGTTCCTTCCGGCAGGCGGTTGCGGATCGTTTCCACCAGGACCGAGGTGTAGTAGGCGAGGTGACAGGCGTGAGGCACGCGGTCGGATAGAGGCTCGCCCCCGATCCGTGGCCGGAAGCGCCCGCGCTGTTTACGCTCGCCAGAGCTGCGCGTTGCCAGGCAATGCCCCAGGATTCGGGCGAGATTCGGTCCCTCTTCCTTGAGTGCCGCCTCTGCTACGTCGAGATAGGCGCGCCAGCCGGCGTCGTAATGGCGGCGAACCTCCTCGACGTCCTTCACGCGTCCTGTCTGGGGTTGGCCCGCGCTGACACTGATTTGGCTCATTTTCTGTCCCCGGGCCCCGGCTGCGAATCCTGGAAGCTATCCGTACCGCGATCACGGTACCTCGAAAAATGGTGCCGGCAGAGGGATTTGAACCCCCGACCTTCGGTTTACAAAACCGCTGCACTACCACTGTGCTATGCCGGCTGAGCAGAAGGAGGGGTTTGTTTAGCGCCGGGGACCCGGGCAGGGCAAGGGGCATGGCGGCCCGGAGCCGAAATGGAATGCGGGCGCCCGATGGGGATGGCACCGGGCGCCCGCGGTCTGAAGCGAGGATGGGGACGGTTGGGTGAACCCCGCTTCATGCAAAGAACATAGGAGCGGGGGGGCAGATCGTCTGTGATGCGGGTCACAGGAAGGTTGTGATCATTGTCCGGACTCCAGGGACCCAGCTTGGCAGTCCGACGCCGTGTCGCAGGGCCTCAAGGTCACTTGGCGACGGCCGGGAATGAGGCTAGCTTCTCGCCCGTCATTTTTCAGACACTTTTCTCACTCCCAGGGGCAGCAGTTTGGCGAACCGGTTCAATGCGAAGCGCTGGTGGCGCGCGTTCAAGCGCTATCTCGGTTGGCGGCTGCGACATCCTCTCGCTCCCTATGAACAATATTATGTCGATGTGGTCATGCGGAAGGTACGCAAGAGCGGCCACCCCGCCATCGGCCCCCGCGCCCGGCCGGTGCGCGAACACTCCGAGCTGCTCGATTATCTGTTGCGCTATGGCCTGCAACCCAGTGATGTTGCAGTAGATTATGGATGCGGATCGCTGCGTCTCGGGCGCGCCCTAATCGACTATCTGGACCCTGGCAAGTACTGGGGCGTCGACATCACCCACGAGTTCTATGAACTGGGATTGCAGGGGATGGATGCCGCGTTCCTTCGCGACAAGCGGCCAAATCTCGGGGTCATCCAGGCGGATGTCCTCGCAAGGGTGCGGGCCGACAAGCCGCGCTTCGTCGCCTCCTGGCATGTCTGTTCGAAGGTTCCGGAAGCGCGACTCGACACCTATCTGGGCAACATCGTCTCGCTGCTGTCGCCGGGCGGCACAGCACTGGTCCATTTTCCCGAATCGCCCGAACGGCGGCAGCTCTCTGGCCTTGCC
>JAEUKV010000079.1 GCA_016794165.1 Rhodospirillaceae bacterium | reverse complement strand
TGCCAGGCCTGCCCGTACATCGGCCCGATGCTCGCCATCTGGAACATCAACCATTGCAGAACGTCGTAGCGCCGGCGCGGCATGGTGGGCAGGAACTTTCCCGATTTCTCGGCGAGATAGATCAGGATGGCGCCGGATTCGAACACCGAGATCGGCTGCCCGTCGGGGCCGTCATCGTCGACGATGGCCGGGATCTTGCCGTTGGGGTTGATGGCCAGGTATTGCGGCTGAAACTGCTCGCCCCTGCCGAGATCGATCTTGTGGGCGCGATAGGCAAGGCCGGTTTCCGCCAGCATGATGTGAATTTTGTGCCCGTTGGGCGTCGTCCAGCTATAGAGATCGATCATGCTACTGCCCTGGGCGGCTCGACATGGCTGCCGGCGACGCCGCGATGGATACCGTTCGCCCGGTACTGTCGCGACATTTGCCGCAACGCGCAAGAACCCTTTACCCGCGCGCACCCGGCAGGCAGTGTAGCATTAGTGTCATCGCAGCGGCTGCCCCGCAGGTACCACGGCCCTGGGGCGCCATCACCCTTGCCATGGAAGCCATTCAGGTCATGGAACGACCCTATAGCGGATATGCCGAATTGATCGGCTATGAACTGATCGAGAAGACCCGGGATTTCGCCCGGCTGCGTCTGGTGATCGGCCCACAGCACCTCAATCGCATGGAAGTTCCCCATGGCGGCGTGCTGGCAACCCTGCTGGACACCGCGACCGGATTTGCGGTTGCGCTAGCCGACGGCCCGGATCGCATCCTGCGGGCGGTAACACTGTCGATGAACGTTCAGTTTGTCGGTCAGGCCAGGGCCGGCGATACCATCTTCGCCGAGGGCCAGCGCATCGGCGGCGGCCGGACCATCGCCTTTGCCAGAGGGGAACTGCGCGACCAGAACGGCGGCGTCATCGCCCGTGGCGATGCGACCTATCGTTTTCTGGATCGCCCCGCCGCCGGATCGGCAACACATGACCCAGAGACCCGGGGGCGGAACTGAGGCTGGGTTATTCCGCCGGTGCCTGGCGCCGCTGTGGCGAGGGCAGCCCCAGCCCCAGCCGCGCATATTCCGTGCCGATGCCGCCGGTGATGGCCAGCCAGCACATGCGCAGATCGGCCAGGGCGCCATAAAAGGCGTTGACCCGGATCAGCGGCTGGTTGCGCTCGATGCACCAATGCGAGCCAACCGCCATCACGACCGCAAAGCCGATTCCGGCGGCGACGAACAGGACCTGGCCATAGGCGATCGCCAGGATCGCGGACGTGGCGCCAAGGATGGTCGCGCTGTAATGCATGCCGCGGGTGCCCGGATGCCGGTGGGCATCGAGGTAAAGGCGCCAGAAGTCCGGAAACGAGATTTTAGGCCGTTCACTTGGCGAGCTTTTGGACACTGGTCCCTCCCGTCCTCTCTGGCGCATCGCGCGACAGACCCACCACATCCCTTGCAAGGAATATTACCGCCCTTTCCTGACAAGTGTCTAACGGCGATGCAAGAATGTCGGCAGGATCACTGACCTGTGAAGGCCGCGCGCCGCTTTTCGAGGAAGGCGGCGATTCCTTCCCGATAATCGGCGCTTTCGACCGCCCGGTAACTGTCGCGCAGTTCCGTCTCCGACACTGCCGTCTTCGACAGGCAGCGTTGTGTGAATTTCTTGTGATTCCGGTGGCTAAGCGGCGATCCGGCAGTAATCCTGACAACTGTCTCGCCGACCGCCGCGGGCAACTCCGCCGCGGGAACGACGCGCCCGACGAGGCCGCGCATCAGCGCCCAGGCAGCGTCATGCACCTGACCTTCCAGCAGAATTTCCAGCATGACGGCACGCCCGACCAGATCCACGAGAGCCGCCAGTTCAGGATAAGGCATGGTGATCCCGACCCGCTGGATCGGCACGCCAAATCTTGCATCGTCAGCCGCAACGCGGAGGTCGCACATGGCGGCGAGTTCCAGCCCCGCCCCAAGGCAATTGCCCGAAATGCAGGCGATCGTCGGCTGCGGCAGATCTCGCAGGCCCCAGAGCGCCTCCAGCATCATGGCGCCGTAGCTTTCCGCCGCCGCCGTTGTGGCGCGCAGTGCCGCGAACTCGGCAAGATCGGCGCCGGCCGCAAAATGCGGCCCCACGCCCCGCAGAACAACGCAGCGCAGCCCGGTATCGGCACTTATCTCGCGCAGGCGTTCAGCAAGACCACGCCACATGTCGGCGTTGAGGGCATTCATCTTTTCCGGACGATTGAGAGTGAGCGTCGCAACGTTGCCGTCGCGGTCAAGAAGGATGCTGGAGGTCATGGGCGGGGGTTTCCGTTGCGGGGGTCGACAGGGAGCTGGATTTAGCCATGCCGCACCCCGAATCACCAAGCACCGAGACCCACAGCAGACCTGAGCAGACCGGGACGGCCAGCTTCATGGTTAATGTCCGTCACGCCGGCTCTTGCCGGAATTCCGGCATTGCAGCATCTTGTCGCCGCCCGACCGGATGCCAGCGCCAGGCGGGCCGGATCAATCAACTCACACGGGCAGCGCGACATCATGAGCACCGGCAAGTCGACTTTGACATTGGGCCAGCCGGCTGGCCCGCGCGCGGCGGACCAGCGCCTCTTGGTCGGCGACCCGGCACCGACCTTCGTCTGCCCGAGCAACATCAACCCGACCTTCGATTTTTCGACGACGGCCGGTCGCTACATCGTGCTTTCCTTCTTCGGCTCGGCCACGCATCCCGTCGGTCAGGGTCTGATCGAAAGTTTCCTCGCCGCCGCGCCGGCCTTTGCCGATCCGGATTTCTATTTCTTTGGCGTCTCCTGCGATCCCGCCGACCGCCAGCGCGCGGCGTTGCTCGCCAAACAGCCCGGCATGGACTTCTTCTGGGACCTGGATCGATCCGTGGCAGAGCGCTACCACCTGACAGCCGCAGGCGGGGCGTCAACCGATTTCCAGCCGGTCACGTTTCTGCTTGATCCCCTGCTGCGCGTCATTGGCATCTTTGCCACCAATGACGGTCGCATGCAGGCCGATTCGGTGCTGCAGGTCATGAAGCGCCTGCCCAAACTGGGTGCACCGCGGCCGGCGCAAGGACAGGCCCCGATCCTGGTGCTGCCCAATGTGCTCGAGCGCGATCTCTGCCGCCGCCTGATCGAGGGATACCAGAAGGGAGGTGCGACCGAATCCGGCTTCATGGTCGAGCGCGACGGCAAGACCGTGATGGCGCATGACCACCGGCACAAGCGCCGCAGCGATTGGCTGATCAGCGATCGCGCGCTGGTCGACGCCTTGCAGCAGAGGGTCCGTCGCCGCCTGGTGCCGGAGATCGAAAAGGCCTTTGCCTTCAAGGTGACCCGGATGGAGCGCCATCTCGTCGCCTGCTACGATCAAAGTGGCGGCTATTTCCGCCCGCACCGCGACAACACCACCAAGGGCACGGCACATCGCCGGTTCGCCGTCACCATCAATCTCAATGCCGAGGAGTATACCGGCGGCGATCTGATGTTCCCGGAATTCGGCCGTGCCACCTTTCGGGCGCCCACGGGCGGGGCCGCCGTCTTTTCCTGTTCGCTGCTCCATGAAGCCCTGCCGGTCACCCGCGGGCAACGCTACGCCTATCTGCCCTTCCTCTATGACGAGGCGGCGGCACAGATCCGGCAGGCCAATAATCCGCATCTCGGCGAGGGTGTTTCGGTCTATCAATTCACGACATCGCGACCTGCGCCCGCACCCACCGACCGGCCACGGAAGCGGCAGGCTGGAAAGCCCGCGCCCAGGAAGGGCCGCGGCAAGCCCATTTCCCGTCCGCCCAAGCAAGACCGTTGAGGCGTTCCGCCAACCCTTGCGGCCGGCGCCCACTCTGATAAAAGGGCGGGCGTCGCAACCCCTTGCCCCGCGGAGTGGAAACGATGCCGCCATTGGCCCCATCCCAGACCGGCGCTTCCGGCCCGATCGTGGCGCGGATTCTGCTCGAAATCGCCGCCGTTCACTTCCGCCCCGACGAGCCTTTCACGCTGACCTCCGGGCGCAAGAGCCCGGTCTATATCGACTGCCGCAAGATCATCGCCTTTCCCCGCGCGCGCGCCAAGGTAACCGCGCTCGCCGCCGACCTGGTGGAGCGGGAGATCGGTTTCGAGAGCCTGGACGCGGTGGCAGGTGGGGAGACGGCGGGGATTCCCTATGCCGCCTGGCTGGCTGACCGGTTGGGCCTGCCCATGGCTTATATCCGCAAGAAGCCGAAAGGCTTCGGCCGCGGCGCGCAGATCGAGGGCGACCTGCAGCCCGGCGCGCGCACCCTGCTGGTCGAGGATCTCGCCACCGATGGCGGCTCCAAGGTCAACTTCATCAATGCCATCCGCCAGGCGGAATGCACGGTCGCCCATGCCCTGGTCGTGTTTCACTACGGCATCTTTCCGCAGTCCCT
>JAEUKV010000005.1 GCA_016794165.1 Rhodospirillaceae bacterium | reverse complement strand
TTGCGCAGCGTCTGGAACCAGAGAAAGGCGGGCACCGAGGGAATCGACCACCACAGCAACTGCTCGACCATGTCGATGTCGAGGTCGAAGTTGGGGTAGTCGGCCTGAATGGCCCGCAAGGCCAGGCTCGCGACCGCCAGGATCATCATCACGGGCAGGGAGAGAAACAGCGCGAGACGCAGGCCCTGGCGCGTGACCCGGACGACTTCGTCACGATCATCCGCCCCGAACGCATGCGAGCCCAGGGCCGAGACGCTGTAGAGCATGCCCATCGCAAGGAGCTTGGGCACATAAACCAGCTGAATGCCGAAGCCGGCGGCGGCGAAAGCGACAGCGCCGAGGGCGCCGGCCATCTTGTATTCGATGAATCCCAGCGCCATTTCGGCCAGCAATGCGACGCTGAGCGGCGCCGCCAGCCAGATCGTCGCGCGGATTTCGGCAAGCGGCGACAGCCTCGCCGGTAGCCGGCCCGCTCCGGCCGACCCGTCCATTTCGGCGCCGACCGGAGTGGGTGACATTGCTGTGCTCCGTCAGCTTTTTCGGCTGATGACGAATTCGGTCATCCAGCGCAGGGGATCGGCCTTACGGCCGAAGATATCAAGATGCTCGTTGGCCTGATCGCCCAGCAGGCGCGCCTGGGTACGGGCGCGCTCCAGGCCCAGGATCGAGACGAAGGTTGCCTTGCCCGCGGCGGCGTCGGCACCCGTGGGTTTGCCGGTCTGGGATGCATCGCCCTCGGCATCGAGAAGGTCGTCGACGATCTGGAAGGCAAGGCCCAGCTTGTGGGCATAGGCGTTGAGGGCGTGGCGCTGCTCCTTCGAGGCATGGCCCAGGATGGCGCCCGCCTCGCAGGAGAAGGCGATGATGTCGCCGGTCTTCATGCGCTGCAGGCGCGTGATGGCGCCGATGTCGAGGTCCTGGTTTTCGGCCAGCAGGTCGATCATCTGGCCGCCCACCATGCCGTTGGCGCCGCCCGCCACCGCGAGGGCGTGGCAAAGGTCGGCACGCACCTCGCCGTCGGGATGCGTATCGCGATGTGCCAGCACCTCGAAGGCCATGGTGAGCAGGCCGTCGCCGGCCAGGATCGCAGTCGCCTCGTCGAACTCCTTGTGACAGGTGGGGCGGCCGCGCCGCAGGTCGCTGTCGTCCATGGCGGGCAGGTCGTCATGCACCAGGCTGTAGCAGTGCAGCATCTCGACCGCCGCCGCCGCCCGTAGCGCATATTCGCCATGCACGTCGAAGATCGCCGCCGAATTCACCACCAGATAGGGTCGGATCCGCTTGCCACCGCCCATCGTGGCATAGCGCATCGCCTCGATCACACGCGCCTCGGCGCCCGTGGCCGGCTTGATGAGGTCGTCGAGCTTGCGGTTGACCGAAAGCGCGGCGTCGTTAAGTGCTGATTCGATGGACAAGGGAACCTCGGGAAAAACGGTGATGGTCAATCGGTGATGTTGGCGGGGGCAGTACTGATCTTGCCGTCGGTGCCCAGCACGATCTTCTCGACCTTGAGCTGGGCTTCCTTCAGCTTGGCCTCGCAATGCGCCTTCAGTTGCGCGCCGCGCTCATAGGCGTTGATGGCTTCGTCGAGCTTGTTGTCGCCGCGCTCCAGGCTCTTCACCAGATCCTGCAACTCGGCCAGGGCCTCTTCGAAACTCATTGCCGCGATGTCGGCGGGTTTCTTGCCGCCGCTCCTGGATTCCGCCATCTGTCGCCCCAATTTGCGCCCTCGCCCGACGCCGGCCGGGCGATCTGTTCGCCAATAGAATGGCGCCGGTGCAGCCATGTGTCGCAAGGCGGCCGCGCCGACGCCGGTCCGGCGCATTCTACTGACCGCCTTCGTTCGCCACAATAGAAGGAAATTGTTTTGATTCAGCGAGTTGCCTGGATGATGCCCATATTCAGCCGGCACTTTGCGTTGACATTGCCATCTGGCCTGGAATGAAGGTATATGCCCAGGTTGGTCATCTGGACGACCTGATTGAATGCGACATGCCGCCTGAAACTAGCGTCATCACGCCCCAGATTTCGAATCGCAAAGGCAAGGCCGGCGTGCGGCCAGCCGGATTGTCGCGCCGATTCGCCCGTTACGTCCGCTACCGGCTGGTGACGCCGATGTTGCGGGCACGGCATCCGGTTGCCTATAGCGCACGCAGCGTGCTGGTCGGAATCGTCTGTGGCTTGATGCCGATCATCGGTCAGTCAACCGTCGTGCTGGTGATCTGGCTGATAGCGCGCCGCTTCAACTGGGGCTTCAACATCGTTATCGCAGCCCTGTGGACATTCATCAGCAATCCACTGACGACCGCACCCATATTCTATGGTTTCTATATCACCGGCCAGGTGATGCTCGGCCATTGGGACGACCTCTCCGGATTCGATCGCTTCACCGGCTTCGCTCATCACCTGATCGCCGATCAGCTCAACTTCTCGGAACAGGTCCAAGCGCTCTTGCGCATGCTGTTTCTCGATTGGGCACTGGCGATGTGGTTGGGATTCATTCCCTGGGCCGTGCTGTGCGGCTGGCTGGGCTATCGCTGGAGCCATCGCGCCGTCTCGGCATACCGTGCCCTGCGCGAAAGGCGCATGCGCCGCAGACGCGATCCGCTGACCGAGGCCGCCCAGAAGGCCTAGCCCTTGCGCTCATGCCGCCTGCAGGGCGTGGACATGGGCTGCAACAGATTCCGCCAGCGCGTTGAGGTCATAGCCACCTTCGAGGGTGGAGACCACGCGGCCCTGGCAGAGACCGCCCGCGAGGGCACAGAGCTGCTCGGTCACCCAGGCGTAGTCTTCCGTTTCCAGTTCCAGCGCGGCCAGCGGATCGGCACGATGCGCATCGAAGCCGGCCGAGATCAGCAGGAATTCCGGCCGGAACTGTTCAATGGCCGGCAGCACGATTTCCTCGACCGCGTCGCGGAACTCCGCGGAACCGGCATAGGGTGCGAGCGGCGCATTGCAGATGTTGCCGACACCTTTTTCGTGGGCGGCGCCGGTGCCTGGATAGAGCGGCATCTGATGCGTCGAGACATAGAGCACATGCGGATCGGCGGCGAAGATGTGCTGCGTGCCGTTGCCATGATGGACGTCAAAATCGACGATGGCGACGCGCTTGAGGCCGAAAGCGGCAATCGCTTCCGCGGCGCCCACGGCGACGTTGTTGAAAACACAGAATCCCATGGCGAGATCGCGCTCGGCATGGTGCCCGGGCGGTCGCACCGCGCAGAAGGCATTCTTGATTTCCCCCGCCATCACCGCGCCCACCGCCGCTGCCACGGCGCCGGCCGCGCGCAGCGCCGCCTCGCCCGAGCCCGGCGACAGCACGGTATCGCCGTCCAGTTCCGCCTGACCGACCTCCGGCACCGCTGCGAACACTTCGTCGATATAGGCGGGAGTATGGACCCGCTCCAGCTGCGCGCGGGTCGCCTCCGGCGCATCGCGCCGCAGCAGCGCACCGTAGAGCGGATCGTCGAGCAGGCGCAGGATCGCCGACAGGCGCTGGATCCGTTCCGGATGCCCCGGCCCGGTATCGTGGGTGAGACAGGCCTGGTGCGTATAGAGCGCAGTGGCAAGGTCGGTCCGGGTCATGGCGCCGCCTCGCCCGCCGTCGCCCCGCCCGTCAATGGCCGCAGGCGATAGAGTGCCGCCGAATCCGCGACCAGCACCCGGCCATCGGTCTGTGGCAGATAGATGCCGAAGAGGCGGCCCAGACAGAATCCGGCGACCCCGTCCGCATCGCCGACAGCGCCGGGATCGAGTTGGGCCAGCAGCGTGCGCTCCGCGTCATCGAGCTGCCTTGCCTGGGTGGCCGCAAGCGTCCGGAAGCTGGGCCCGGCACAGGCGCGACCGTCGAGGGTCGCCAGCGCCTGCCGGCTGAGCGCCATCAGTCGGCCGGATTGGGCGACGTCCCGTAGTGCCGGGGACGAGGACGCCAGCAATTCGTCGATCTGCCAGATGCCGGTCAACCAGGAGCCGGGATCGGCAGCACTTTCGGCGAGCATCTGGCCGACGAGATCATTGAGACGCTGCCGGTAGAGCTCCGAGAGACACGCAGCGCCCTCGACACCAACGCCGTCCTTGGCTTCGGTCGGCAATCCGCAGGCAAGCGCCCGCTCCCGCGCCCAGAGGTGCTGCGCCGCGCGCAGATCGTCTGGCTGTGCGGAAACGGCGACAGCCGCCAGGAATGCCTGCGAGACGTCGCGATCGAGGGCCGCCAGCGCGTCGTTGCCGCAGATCGCAGCCTCGACAGGGCTGGCTGCCTGGGCACAATCGAAACTGGGCACGGCGGATTCTTCCGCCAGCGCCACCGACCCGGCCAGCATCAGGAAAACCATCGCCGTCGCGAAGCCGTTTTTCATCCAACGTTCCTCTGCGTCCACGTCATCCAGCCGACCTTCGCCCGAAGATTCCGCTGCACAGCAAAGCGACCCAACCGGCAATCAGGAGGCTGCCACCCACCGGGGTGAGATAGACCAGCCAGGCGGGGCCGCCCAATGCCAGCGCATAAAGACTACAGGAAAACAGCAGCGCTCCCAAACAGAACGCAAAACCCGCGACGCCGACAAGGCGATTCCGGGAATGCGCGAGAAGTGCTGCGACGGCGATCAGCGCCACCGCATGCCAGAGCTGGTAGGAACTGCCGGTCCGCACCCATTCCACCGCATCCTCGGCGATCACCGACCCGGCGCCGTGGCTCGCCCAGGCCCCAAAGGCCACCGCCATGGCGCCATGGATTCCTGCCCCGATCAGCCACCCATTCATGACATATCCCTCTTCCCAGTGCCGCCAGCAGTCTGTCCGAACAACTATCGCATGTTGGTGCGGATATGGCATCATCACCCCCTGCGACTTATTGCCGACCACCATCGCAACAGCACAAGAAGGCGTCGATTGAACCGATGAGCGAATCAGCAAACCGGCAAAATGACAACCAGGCGGACGACAGCATCCATCTGCAGCAGGTGGGCGGTGTCTATCGGCTCACGCTCAATCGCCCGCAGCGATTGAATGCCCTTACCCGCGAGATGCTGAGCCGCATCTCGGACGCCCTGGCCGACATCGCCGCCGATGCCGGAGCACGGCTGCTGGTCATCACCGGTGCCGGCCGCGCCTTTTCGGCCGGACAGGACCTCACCGATAAGGGCGCCATCGAAGACGGTCGCGCCTGCCGCAATACGGTCGAGCGCTATTACAACCCGGTGATTCGCCAGATTCACAGCCTGGAGCTACCGGTGGTGGCGGCGGTCAACGGCATCGCCGCCGGGGCCGGCGTCAGCCTGGCGCTCGCCTGCGATATCGTGATCGCCGTCGACTCCGCTGCCTTCGACATCGCCTTTGCCCGCATCGGGCTCATCCCGGATGCCGGCGGCACGCATCAGCTCCAGCGCCTGTTGGGACCGGCCCGCGCCAGGGCGCTTGCCATGCTGGGGGAAAAACTGGCGGCGCCCGAAGCGGCCCGCCTCGGCCTGATCCACCGTGCCGTCGCGGACGACACCTTCGAGGCCGAGGTGAACGCCTTGGCACAGCGCTTGGCCGAGGGGCCAACGCGCGCGCTCGCCCTGATGAAGCAGGCCTTCCATGCCGGCGACCACCATTCCCTCGAGCAGCAACTGGCCCTCGAGGCCGAACTTCAGGCCCAGGCCGCCGACAGCGAGGATTTCGCCGAGGGATTGGCGGCCTTTCTCGCCAAGCGCGCACCGCGCTTCAAGGGTATGTGACGCCGATGATCCCGATCGCCGAGCGCTGGTTCGATATCCGGAAGATCGATGACGATATCACGCTCCTGACCGAGCCTCATGTCATCCCGCTCATGCGGTGCAACATCTGGCATGTGCGGGGCAGCGAACGTGACCTTCTGATCGATACCGGCATGGGCATCGTCAGCCTGACAGAGGCGGCGCGGCATCTCTTCGACAAGGCGGTGACCGCGGTCGCCACTCATACCCATGCCGACCATATCGGCAGCCATCACGAATTCGACCGCACGCTGGTACATGTTGCCGAAGCCGACAATCTCGCCCACCCGACCGAAGCGGGAACGCTACTCTACAGCGATTTCTCGCAGGACGAATTGATCAAGATCCGGGTCGCCGGCTACGAAATCGACGGCGATTTGATCACCGCCCTGCCGCATGCGGGCTACGACCTCCGCAGCTACCGGATTCGTCCCGCGCGTGTCACCGAAATCGTCGCGGACGGCGATATGGTCGATATCGGCAACCGCCGCTTCGAGATCCTGCACCTGCCCGGACATTCCCCCGGTTCGATGGGATTGTGGGAAGCGGCGAGCGGCACGCTCTTTTCCGGCGACGCCCTCTATGACGGCCCGCTGCTCGACGAACTCGATCACTCCGACATTCCCGCCTATGTCCGCACCATGCGGCGATTGCGGGAACTGCCGGTGCGCGTGGTCCATGCCGGCCACGATCCCAGTTTCGGCCGCGAACGGCTGGTCGAGCTTTGCGACGCCTATCTCGCCCATCGTGCCTGAGCTGAACCCGCCAGAACTCAGCGCGGGGCGGCGGCGCGGCGCAGGCGGTCGTTGATGGCGGTGCCGAGGCCGGTCTCCGGCACCGGCATCACGGCGATGCCCTTCACCTCCGGACGATCCAGCGCCCGCAGCATGGCAAAGAGATTGGCAGCGGCTTCTGTAAGGTCGCCCGTCGTGCTGAGATTGAGGACAACGGCTGCCGGCGGCACGTTGGGGCCGAAGGCGAGAAGTGCTTCGTCCGCTGCCGCACTGGTCGCGTTGAGGCGAACCGGGCAGGCCGGTGCGTAGTGGCTGAGCAGGCGGCCGGGGCCATGGAGGCCGGCGGCGACATCGCCGACCTGCGGTGCCATGCCGACCGGCCGGCCCAGCTCCGCGGCCAGCGTTTCGGCGTCGATGCCCCCCGGCCGCAGGATCTGCGGCTCCTCGCCGAGCAGGCTGACCACCGTGGATTCAAGGCCGATGCGGCAAGGTCCGCCGTCGAGGATCATCGCCACCTTGTCGCCAAGGCCTTCCTCGACATGGGCCGCCGTGGTCGGGCTGATCCGGCCAGAGGGATTGGCGCTGGGTCCGGCGATCGGCCGATTGCTCAGCATCAGCAGCGCCTGCGCCACCGGATGCGCCGGCACGCGCAGCGCCACCGACTCCATCCCCGCACTGACCAGCAGCGAGAGCCGGCATCCGGGCAGGCGCGGCAACACCAGGGTCAAGGGTCCCGGCCAGAAGCGGCGTGCCAGTGCCAGCGCGTCCGGTGACAATTCGGCGTATGAAGCGGCGGCGTTGAGGCTGCCCACATGCACGATCAGCGGATTGAAACTGGGGCGCCCCTTGGCGGCATAGATTGCCGCCACGGCGCGGTCATTGCCGGCATCGCCACCGAGGCCATACACGGTCTCGGTCGGGAAGGCGACCAGTTCGCCGCGCGAAAGTGCCTTCGCCGCCGCGGTGATGTGCGCGATGTCGGCCGCTACGATCTTGCTCATGGCATCTGCCCCGGCGCCATCTGATCAGCGTCGGCCGCGGGCGATGAAATGCGGATTGCCAAAGCCGCTCTTGCCGTAGACAAGTGGCGCCCCGTCAAGCGTCGAGACCGTGCCACCCGCCGCCAGCAGCACGGCATGGCCCGCCGCCGTGTCCCATTCCATGGTCGGCCCAAAGCGCGGGTAGAGATCGGCAACACCCTCGGCGATGCGGCAGAACTTCAGCGAGGATCCTGCCACCAGCGTGGCGGCGATGGTCTCGCCGAAACTCTCGGCCTTGACCAGTTCCCTGGCTGCGTGCGACCGGCTGATCGTCATCACCGCCCCCGTCGCGGGGAGCGCCCGCGCCTGGATCGGTTCAGCAGGACCGCCCTGACGACGCCGCAGCGCGCCCATGGCACAGCCGGCATACATCTCGTCGAGGGCAGGGAGATAGACGATACCAAGCGTCGGCCGACCCTGTTCCACCAGCGCGATGTTCACAGTGAACTCGCCATTGCGGGCGATGAATTCCTTGGTGCCGTCGAGTGGATCCACCAGGAAGAACCGGCCAGTGTCGATCTTCGGCAGCCCCTCGGCGGCGACCTGCTCCTCCGCCACCACCGGGATGTCCGGCGCGAGCCGGCATAGTGCCTGCAGGATGATCTTCTCGGCCGCAACGTCGGCGGCGGTCACTGGCGACCGATCGAGCTTGCGCGTTGTCGCGAAATCGCCGGCATAGACTGCCATGATGGCGCGGCCGGCGTCATAGGCCGCGGCGATCAGACCATCGCGCAGGGTTTCCAGTTCCGCCACCGTCAGGGTCTTGCTTGCAGCGCACATCGGTTCCGTTCCAGGCGCCGCCACCGGGCGACGCACCGCGTTTTCCTAGCCTGTTTGCGGCAGCGACGCCATGGCGGAAATGGGCGGCGCGACCGTGCCTAGTGCGAACCGCGATCGGATATGGACCGGCCGGAAAGGTCACGCCCGGGAACCGCGGGCGTGGGATCGTCGGCCGTGGCGTTCTCCAGGGAAGACAGCAGGTCCTCAAGCGCCCCCTGCTGCTCCATCGAGAGAGGGGCCAGAGCCGGCGCCGCCTCATGCGCCTCGGCGCTCTCCCGGGCAGCCTTGCCGCCGATCAGCGCGGCTCTCGCATGCAGGCTGATTTTCTGAATGAGGTCGTTGGCATCGATCGGCTTCGCCATGAAATCGTTCATGCCGGCCTCCAGGCACAGGCGGCGATCCTCCTGGCTGGCATTGGCGGTGAGGGCGATGATCGGAATTTTCGCCGCGGCGCCCCCCAATTCGCGGATCCGGCGGGTCGCTTCCAGCCCGTCCAGCTCCGGCATGCGCATATCCATCAGAATCACGTCATAGGCGCGGCTGCGCATCGCCTCCAGCGCCTCCAGTCCATTGCCGGCAATGTCGGCCCGGGCACCGGCCCGGGCCAGGATGGCCGTCACCAGCATCTGGTTCACCTGATTGTCCTCGGCCAGCAATATCCGCAGGCTGGGACCGTCGGCAAACACCGCCAGCCCGGCCTGGCTCTGACCCCGCCGCAACGGTGCCGGCGCGGTGTCGTCGAGCAGGCTGGCCAGACAGGCCATGAAGCTCGACCGGCGTACCGGTTTGGGCAACTGCGCGTCGATGTCGTCAAGGCTCTCGTTCTGGTCGATGAACAAGGCCGAGGAAGACAGCACCACGCTTTCGACATTCAGGCCCGGCACGGCGCGCAGCCGGCGCGCGAAATCCACCCCCGACATGTTGGGCATCACCTGATCGACGATGGCGAGCGCGATCGGTTCCTCCGGGGGATGCGCCTTCAGATCGTCGAGCACGATTTCCGGCTCGCTGGCGCTGATCGCGCGCGCGCCGATGCTGGCAACATAGCGCTCGAAGATCTCGCGGTTGACCTGGTTGTCGTCGACGACGAGGATCAGCCGCCCGGCGAAGGCCGCAGCGATGCGGTTCATGTCGGGCGATGCGACCGCCGGCAGCACGTTGCCGCGCGCCGGGCCGAACTGGGCTGTGAACCAGAAGGTCGAACCGGGTTTGTCGCCGGTGCGGGAATCGACTCCGATGCTGCCTTGCATCAGCTCCACCAACTGCTTGCAGATGGCAAGGCCAAGGCCGGTTCCACCGAAACGACGGGTGGTCGACGCATCGACCTGGCTGAATTGATGGAACAGGCGGCTCTGCGCCTCCGGCGGGATGCCGATGCCCGTATCGCGCACCGCAAAGCGCAGTTTGACGCTGTTCGCATCCGTGTTGGCAAGCTCGACGATCAGGCTGACGCCGCCCTTCTCGGTGAACTTGACGGCGTTGCTGAGGAGATTCAGCAGTACCTGGCGCAACCGGCCGGGATCGCCGTTGAGTCGGGTCGGCACGTCGGGTGCGACGAAGCAGGCCAGTTCGATGCCCTTGGTATGGGCGCGGCTCACTACCAGCTCCAGGACCGCCTCGATCTCGGCCACCAGGTCGAAGTCGATCCGCTCGATCTCCAGCTTGCCAGTCTCGGCCTTGGCGAAATCGAGAATGTCGTTGATGATCGCGAGCAAGGCCTCGCCGGACTGGTGCAGGACATTGACATAGTGCCGTTGGCGCTGGTCGAGCCGCGTATCGGCCAGCAAGCCGGCCATGCCGAGAACGCCGTTCATCGGTGTACGAATCTCGTGGCTCATCATCGCCAGGAACTGCGTCTTGGCGATCGACGCCTGTTCCGCCACGTCCTTGGCTGAGCGCAGATCATGGGTCATCGACCGCGCCAGGGCCTCGGCGCGATAGCGCGCCGCCACCATGAACCACAAACCTGCCCCGATCAGCACGGAAATGATCGTACCGCCCAGCATGACCATCAGCGGCACCGTATCGGCCGATTCATCTGCCGCCGACGCCCGTGCGCGATATTCCACCGTCAGGCTTTGCCCGGCCAGGATCAGGGTGTGCGAGCGGGTGAGATTTCCCGGCTTGGCGGTCTTGCCTGGTTCCTGCGGCAGGTCAGCACTGGAGAAGATCTGGCGGTGCCCCTGTGCTGCCGCGCCGAGATACATGACGAGGTCGATCTCGTTGCCGATATCCTGCAGCGCATTTGCCGCCGCAACGGAAATGGAAATGGGCATCACCACCCAGCCCTTCAGATCCCGGCGCCGTTCTTCGTGGGTGAGCGGCATCGTATTGCGGTGATAGACCGGCGACACCATCAGCATGCCGACGCGGCTCCGCTCGTTGACAACGTCGACCATGACGTCGCTCATGGTGAGGGAATCGCTCAGCATTGCCCAATCGAGTACATTGCGGCGCGCGACGTCGCTGGCGAGATCGAGGCCGATGGCGGCGCCCGATGCGGACATCGGCTCGGACACGCGCAGCAGGTAGAGTTCGTCAGGCTTGCCTTTGCCCAGCACCTTGACCATGAAGTCGTCACTGCCCAGCATCCTGGCCTTGCCGATGAATCCGGCGAGGTCCTGGCGACGGACACGTTCGACATAGCCGATGCCGAGCGCACCCGGCATCTCGCGCCAGTTCAGGCCGGAAACGAAACGCTGCCAGTCTGCCCGGCTGATGTCATTGCCGAGCGTCGCGAAACCCTTGCCCATCGTCACCACCAGCTCGAAGGAGCCGAACCGGTCCAGCAGGCGTTTCTCAAAGCGATCGACGACGAAATTGAAGCGCTGCAGGCTGGCGCGTTCGGCCTGCTGAAGGAGCAGATCGGCAACGACGACACAAAAGAGAATGCCGATCAGCGCAACGCCCACGCCCCATCCCCAGGCGCGCACTCGGATCGATGCAAGCCCGGTCGCCCTGGCCGCACTGCCCGAACTGATGATGGGTTTACTGCTTCCTACCACTCCGCGCCTCGGATCAAATCCTGCCAGCCGGCGTACCTGTCGCAAATCAACGCGTCATTGTGGGTGGATATGGTGAAACAAACGTTAAGGATATTGATGAGCCCCTGGAAGTAACCGTCTGAAAAACATAATAGTAATACCAATATTCAGCCGGCATGCCCCTGCTCGCTTACTGCAGCAGCGCATCCAGTTCCTTCTGCAGGACCGCGCGTTGCGGTGAATCCGCCGGCAGCTGATCGAGCACCGCTTGCCATAGCCGCTGCGCCTCGGCCCGATTGCCGGCGACGCGTGCCACGAGGCCCCCGTAATAGAGACCGAGCGGATTGCGCGGGTCGAGAGTGCGGGCGCGGCCGACCGCCTCGATAAACTCCGGCGGCAAGTAGCGGTCGACATCCGTGCGCCCGGCGATGATGGCATCGGCATAGTCGAGCTGAATGTCGAGGCGGGCTGGCGCCAGCGCCGCAGCCTTGGCCCAGGCGCCGCGCGCCTCGTCGGCACGGCCCAGCACCTGGTAAGCGCGCGCCAGCCGCACCCAGCCGTCGAGATCGTCCGGTTGCGCAGCCAGTCGCTCGGCCAGGCGCGTCACCATGCCGTCAATGAATGCCCGCTGCTCCTCCGCGCCCATCGATGTCACCGCCGCCAGGTCGGATTCATCGGGACCGACAACAGCGGCCGGTGGAGCCGTGGCGATCGCGCCGCCAGCGCCGTTCCCGCCGCCGTTGAGGCGCTGCGTGGCCTTGGCGATATGGCTTTCCAGGATCCCGCGCCAGGGCGCGTCAGCCGGGGTTTCCTTCTCCAGCGCCAGCCAATCGGTCAGCGCCCCTTCGACATCGCCGCTCTGGGCGCGACCCAAGGCAAGGAAAAAGCGTGCCACCGGATTGCTGGGATCGCTCGCCAGGGCGCGCCGGAAGGCGGCGATCGCCGGCTCGGTGACCTGACCGTCGCTGGCCATCAGCAGGGCCTGGCCGTAGGCCGACAGGGTGACCGCGTCATTGGCACCGAGGGCCACGGCCTTGCCATAGGCCGTGGCGGCATCCTTCGGGCGCGCGGCCGCGTCATAGCCGGCGGCAAGCGATGCCCAGGCCGCAGCGTCGGTCGGCCGCGTCGCGACCGCCTCTTCCAGTCGCGCGATTTCGGGCGTGCTGGCGGCGGTGTCGGCGACGTGGGCAAAGGGCTGCCCTGGCAAGGCCGGCGCGCCGATCAACAGATAGAGCCCGAACCCCAGCAGCGGCAGCACCACGGCGGCGACCACCAGCATGCCATGGGAAGGATATCGCGCCGGCTGCCATTGCGGCCCTTCGGTCAGCGCCAGGATGCGCCGCTCGATCTCGATCTGAGCCTGCTTGGCCTGGTCGGGCGCGATGAGGCCAGCAGCCGCGTCGCGATTGAGTTCCTGGATCTGGTCACGGTAGACCTCGAGCGCATAGACGATCTCGTTCTTGAACTTGCGCGTGTTGAAGAGGGGCAGCGCCAGCAGTACCGCCGTCGCCAGTGTCATCGCGGCAAGAACGAACCAGATCGCGATCATGTCGAGCTTCCCCGTTCCAGATCCGCGATACCGGAATCGTCGAGTGCCCGCGCCACACGCCGGGTTTCCTCCGGATCCAGCGCGGCCGGCGCGGCGATCGTCCGGCGCCGCCGGAAGAACCAGACCAGCAGGCCAAAGCCCGTGAGGAGAACGACGAAGGGACCGATCCACAACACCGCCGTTTCGGCCTTGAACGGTGGTTTGAACAGAATGAAATCGCCATAGCGGTCGACCAGGAACTGACGGATTTGGTCGTCGCTGGCACCGGCGGCGACCTGGGCACGGATCAGATGCCTGAGATCGACCGCGATGCCGGCATCCGATTCACCGATCGACTGTGCCTGACAGACCACGCAGCGGACCTCTCGCATCAGATTGCGCGCGCGCACTTCCAGTGCCGGATCGGACAATTGCTCGTCGGCGCTGACCGCCTGGGCCGGGGCGATCATCCCCGGAAGGCTCGCGGACACCAGCGCCAGCAGCAGCACCGCCACCACCGCCCGCGCAAGGAACAGCGTCGCGACGTTGCTCACGATGCCAGGTCCGCCAGCAAGGGTCGGATCTCCTGCTCCAGCCGTGCCGAGTCGAGCGGCTGCGCCAGCCGGTAGCGAATGATGCCGTCGCGGTCGATGACATAGGTCTCCGGTACCCCGGTGAGGCCGAAATCGATACCGACCCGCCCGGTCTCGTCCGCGCCGATGGCGGCAAAGGGATCGCCGAGCTCCGCCAGGAATGCCGCGGATTTCGCCGGTTCGTCCTTGTAGGTGATCCCGACCACCCGAAGGTTCGGATCTCGAGCCAATTCCATCAGCAAGGGATGTTCGGCGCGACAGGGTGCGCACCAGGAGGCAAAGAAGTTGAGTACCGTCACCTGCCCCTTGAGGTCCGCCGCGGTGAGGCCGGGCGCCCCCGGCGTCAGGCCGGCCAGGGCAAAGGCGGGAACGCTCTTGCCGATGAGGGCGGAGTTGAGGCTGGCCGGGTTTCGCGCCGGGTCGAGGCCGCGCCAGAACAGCACCGCCAGCAGCACCACGACAAGAAGAGGTACCAGGAAAATCAGGCGGCGCATGCTTGGATCAACTCCGGCGTTCTCGCTGTTTCTCAGGCCTTGGCCGGGAGCGCGGCGGGTTGGCGGTTGGGTGCCCCGACACGGTAGCGGCGATCGCTGATCGACACGATGCCGCCCAGCACCATTAGGATGGACCCGGTCCAGATCCACGGCACCAGCGGCTCCTCATAGATGCGTACGGTCCAGGCCCCCTTGCCGTCACCTTCGCCGATCACCGCGTAGAGATCGCCAAAGATATGCGATTCGATCGCTGCTTCCGTTGTCGGCATCGGCTGCACCATGTACTGCCGGCGCTCGGGATAGAGATCGGTGTAGGGAACGCCATCCTTGCTGACCGCGAAATGCGCCTGCTCGGCGATGTAGTTCGGCCCGCGTACGCCGCTCACGGATTCCAGGCGGTAGCTGAAGCTGCCGATGGTCATGCTCTCGCCCGGCCGCATCTGCCGGATCTCTTCCATTTTCCAGGCGGAGGAGGCAGTGATGCCGATGATGGCGATGGCAAGACCGGCATGGGCCAGCGACATGCCATAGGCCGCGCGCGGCAGATGGCGGATGCGCCGCCAGCTTTCCAATGGCGGGGCCCGGAACAAGCGCACGCGCTCGGCCCATTCGACCAGCGTGCCGATCAGCAGCCAGAGGCCGAGCGCGATGCCGAAGCCCGCCAGCATCTCGCGACCCCAGTCGATCCAAAGCGCAATGACGAAACCGGCCGCCGCGAGTGCTCCGGCGCCCCAGAGACTGCGCATCGCCTGGCGGATGTTGCCGCGTTTCCAGCCCAGCAGGGGTCCGATCGCCGCAAGCGCGATCAGCGGCAGGGAAATCGGGATGAAGGTCCACTTGTAGTAAGGTGGGCCGACCGACACGTCGCCGCTGTCCATCACGTCGAACAGCAGCGGCAGCAATGTGCCGAGGAGAACGGTGAAGGTCAGTGTCCCGATCAGCAGGTTGTTGAGCATCAGGGCGGATTCGCGGCTGACCGGAGCGAACATGCCGCCGGCCTTCAGGGTCGGCGCGCGCCAGGCGAAGAGCGCCAGCGCCCCACCCAGGGCCAGTACCAGAATGCCGAGGATGAACACCCCGCGCGCGGGGTCCTGGGCAAAGGCATGCACCGACGTAATGACGCCGGAGCGCACCAGAAAGGTGCCCAGCAGCGAAAAGCCGAAGGTGAGAATCGAGAGCAGCAGGGTCCAGGCCTTGAGGGCGTCACGCTTTTCCACCACGATGGCGGAATGCAGCAGGGCGGTCCCCATCAGCCAGGGCATGAAGCTCGCATTCTCGACCGGGTCCCAGAACCACCAGCCGCCCCAACCGAGCTCATAATAGGCCCAGCGGGCACCCAGAGCGATGCCACCGGTCAGGCAGGTCCAGGAAAGCAGCGTCCAGGGCCTGACCCAGCGAGCCCAGGCCGCGTCGACCTTGCCTTCGATCAGCGCCGCCACGGCAAAGGAAAACGCCATCGAGAACCCGACATAGCCGATGTAGAGCATCGGCGGATGGAAGGCGAGGCCGGGATCCTGCAGCAGCGGGTTGAGTTCCTCGCCTTCGAACGGCGCTGGGCTGAGGCGCGCAAACGGATTCGAGGTGAACAGGGTGAAGAGAATGAAAGCGACACCAATCATCGCCTGCACCGAAAGCGTACGCGCCTTGAGACGCGGCGGCAGGTTGTCGCCGAAGATCGCGACCAACGCGCCGAAGAAGGCGAGAATCACCACCCACAGCAGGAGCGAGCCTTCATGCTGGCCCCACGCGGCGGCGATCTTGTAGATGAGCGGCGTCGCCGAATGCGAATGCATGTAGACGACTGCGACCGAAAAATCGCTCACCACGAAAGCATGGACCAGGGCGGCGAAGGACAGGGCCAGGAAACAGAACTGGCCGATCGCCGCCGGCTTGGCCAGCGCCATCCAGGGGCGGATGCCGCGTTGCGCGCCGATCAGCGGCAGGGTCGCCTGCGCCACCGCCAGGACCAGCGCCAGGACCAGGGCGAAATGGCCGATCTCGACGATCATGGCTCGCTCCCGTCGGTGCCCATGGTGGCGGCACCCTCCTGCCAGCGGCCGGAAGCCTTGAGCGCCTTGGCCACTTCCGGCGGCAGGTAGTTTTCGTCGTGCTTGGCCAGGACCTCCGTCGCCACGAAACGGCCACTTTCATTGAAGGCGCCCTGGACGACGACACCCTGCCCTTCGCGGAAGAGATCGGGAAGAACGCCGCGGAACGCCACATCCAGACTGCTGGAGAGATCGGTCACCCGGAAACTCACGGTGGCGCCGTCCTCTAGTTTGCTCAGGCTGTCGACCTCGACCAGGCCGCCAAGGCGGATCATGCGGCCGGCCGCGGGCCGTTCCGCGGCGATGTCGCTGGGACTGAAGAAGAACACCAGTTCGCGGTTGAAGGCATTGAGCACCAGAGCTGTTGCAATGCCGAGCAAGGCCAGGCTGATCACCAGCAGGTAGAGACGCAGCGTCTTGCGTTTCATGATTCAATCCCGCCCCGCCCGCGCGCACTGCGCGACTGGCCCTCCAGCGCGCGCAACTGGCGTTCGATCTCTCGTCGCCGCCAGACGCCGTCGATCCAGATTGCCGCCAGCACCACCAAAGCCACGCCGTAGGCCGGCCAGATATAGGCACCGTAGCCGCCCATTGCGAGGAAGGTCTCGACCGAATTCATGCGCCGGGCTCGCCCTGCCAGGTCTCGAAGCGCGCCTGGCGCTGGGTGCGCAGCCGCGCTGCCAGCAGCTGAGTGCGCATGCGCTCCATCACCGCGGCCAGCAGATAGAGGTGGAAGGCCGCCGCCATGGTGAACAGCGGCCACAACATGCTGGGATCGATTGAGGGACCGTCGAACCTCGCGACCGAGGCCGGTTGGTGCAGGGTGTTCCACCAATCGACCGAGAATTTGATGATCGGCAGGTTGATCAACCCGACCAGCGCCAGCACCGCGGCCGATCGCTGGCCGCGGCTGCGGTCGTCGAAGGCGCCCAGCAGCGCCATATGGCCGAGATAGAGAAAGAACAGCAGCAGGAACGAGGTCAGGCGCGCATCCCAAACCCAATAGGTGCCCCACATCGGCTTGCCCCAGAGGGCGCCGGTAACAAGGGCGATGAAGGTGAAGGCGGCGCCGACCGGCGAGAGTGCCGCGGCCGCCACGTCGGCCAGGGGATGGCGCCAGACCAGGGCGCTGGCACTGGCGAGGCCGAGCAGCAGATAGGCAAACAGGGCCATCCACGCCGCCGGCACGTGGACGTACATGATGCGGACCGTTTCACCCTGCTGATAATCCGGCGGCGAGGCCAGAAGTGCGAGATAGAGGCCGGCCAGAAAAGCAAGCGCCGTCAATCCCTTAAGCCAGGGCAGGAGACGCGCGGCCAGACGCTGGAAACGGCCCGGATTGGCAAAGCGATGCATGGTCCGGGTTTATACAGGCACAGCCCGCCCGGGACCAGTGGCAGTGTGGCGCAGGGGCGCCCTCAGAATATGCGGAAACGCCAAGGGCGCCGCCTTGCGGCGACGCCCTTGGTTGACTTTCCAAAAGACCGGATCGGTCGATCAGATCGCGTGGCCGTTACATGCCTTTGTTATAGGTACCATGCGGTTGCACGATGATGTCGACGCGACGGTTCTCCTGGTTCTCCATCTCGTCCTCACCTTCGGCTTCGCCAACAGCAACGACTGAGACGTCGGCCGCGAGCGGCACGCCGGCTTCGCTCATGGCGCCCATCACCGCCTTCGCGCGGCGCTGGGCCAGGGCCTTGTTGGCATTGGCCGAGCCGACGGTGTCGGTGTAGGCGTTGATCTGGACATGGGCGATCGGATACTGGCTGAGGAAGTTGCCGGCATCGGTCATTGCCGCCGTTTCGCTGTCACGAACCTGCGCGCTGCCCGTGTCGAAATAGATCGACGTGGTCTGCGGGCCGACGTCCTGCGGGACGTGCAGCGATTCGAGATAGGCGAGGCGAGCGCGGATCGGGTCGAGGAAGCGGTTGAGCGCTGCCTCGGCGCGAGCGCGGTGTTCGGCGGCTTCTTCCGCGAGGCGGACGCCTTCCTGACGCAGCGGCAGATTGGTGTAGAGGTACGGCGCATCGGCGTCGATGCTCTCCTTGATCGCCTCAGCTTCGCGCGACTTATCGCCGGCTTCATTGAGATGATAGAGGAGTTCGCCGAAATCGCCTTCGCGGGTCTTGTCGACATTCGCCTGAATGTTCGACAGATCCGGTTCGCGGTTCGGCGCCGCGCAAGCCGAAACAGCCAGCAGAGCCGAGCCGATCAGCAGGAGCTTGAAGCTACGATTCATGGTTTTTAACCCCCTGGGACGTTCACGTGAAGAGGTGCGATGGAAACGGATCGCGACCGCCCAACACTCGGTCAAGTGCCGGATGATTAACAATAAGCCGATTCAACTTGTGGAATCCATGTTGTTTCAGCCCAATAACGCAGCCTGTGTCAAAATGCCCGCAGCTGTTGCAGAAGGGCAACAAACCGCGGCATCGCACTTATGTCGTGTCCACTTGGTTTTGCGTTCACCGGCCGATCGGCAATGTGTTTGATGTCACATTTTCATCAAATCCGGATCAAAATTTAGGGTTATTAGTCCTATCCCCTGTGGCCCCTCGCGCCCTCAGCGCAGGAGTTGCCTCAGGGCGGCGGCTATTCCCCAGGGTCCGACGGCGAGGAGCCCGAGATCGAGGGCCAGCAGGAGTTCCAGCGCCGCCATGGGACTCTCGCCCAGGGCGACCGCCGTGACCGCCCCCATGCCGAGAATCAGCACCGGCACGAAGAGCGGCAGGACGATGAAGGCGAGCAGGATGCCGCCGCGCCGCGCGCCCAGGGTCAGGCCGGCGCCCAAGCCGCCCAGGAGCGACAAGGCCAGGGTCACCGCCAGCAGCGTCAGCAGCAGGATTGGATAGAGATCCGCCGGGAGATTGAGCAGCAGGCCCAGGACGGGTGCCGCCAGCAGCAGCGGCAGGCCGGTCGAAAGCCAGTGCGCCAGCACTTTCGCCAGTGCCACCAGTTCCAGCGCCAGGGGCGACAGGACCAGCCCGTCGAGGCTGCCATCCTCGAAATCCGCGGCGAACAGCCGGTCGAGTGATAGCAGGGAGGCCAGCGCCGCCATTGTCATGACGATGCCGGCGGCGATGCGACCGAGCAATTCGGGTTCCGGCCCCAGGGCGAAGGGGAACAGGATGCCGGCGGCGAGGAAGAACAGCACCACCGCCAGCAGGTCGATTCCCTGGCGCAGGCTTAACCTGAGGTCCCGGCGCAACAAGGCGGCGAATCCGGTCACGACGGATTCCTCCCGCCGGCGCCCAGCGTCAGGGTCCTGCTCCTGGCGATGGCGATGGGCTCATGACTGGAAACGACCGCGATGCCGCCACCGGCCAGGTGTCGATCGATGAGGTCGAGACTGAGTTCCTGACCGGCCGCGTCCAGCGCCGTGGTCGGCTCGTCCAGCAGCCAGAGCGGCGCCGGCTTCAGCAACAGCCGCGCCAGCCCGAACCGACGCCGCTGTCCGGCGGAGAGATGCTGGCCCGGCAAATCGGCACAGTGAGCCAGCCCCACCCGCTCGACAATCTCGTCGAGATCGGCCGTCGACCCGAGCAGATCCGCCCAGAACTGAAGGTTCTCGCGCAGCAGCAACTGTGGCTTCAAGGCATCGAGATGGCCGAGATAGGCGAGTTCGGCCCGGTATTCCGGTGCGCCGGTTCCTAGTTCCCTGCCGCGCCAGCGCAGGTTGCCCGCGGCCAGGGGCAGAAGGCCCGCCAGCAGCCGCAGCAGGCTGGACTTGCCGCTGCCATTGGGACCGCGCAACAGCAGCGCCTCGCCCGCCGCCAGACTGAAACTGAGGTCGCGGAACAACCAGCGTTCGCTCCGCTGGCAGGCGATCGCATTGGCCGCCAACGCGACAGCGCCGGGCCCTGCATCGCTGCTTGTCACCTGCGTTCCCCTGGTTTCATCCCCCATCTCATCCCCCGGCCGATCCACTGGCCCCCGCGCTTCAGGCCCCCGCGCTTCAAGCGCCGGCGGTTCAGGCGCCGGCGATGGTCAGCCCGTCGATCCGCAGCGTCGGTGCGTTGGTGCCGTATCTGAAAACCAGATCGTCGGCCGGCGTCACCGCCTTGAACATGTCCTTCAGATTGCCGGCGATGGTCACTTCCGAGACCGGATAGGCGAGTTCGCCGTTCTCGATCCAGAATCCGGCGGCACCCCGGCTGTAATCGCCGGTGACGCCGTTGACGCCGGAGCCAATCAGTTCGGTCACATAGATGCCTTCCTTGACCGCTCCGATCAATGCGGCGCGGCTAAGAGTACCGGCTGCCATGTGCACATTGCTGGCGCTGGGCGAAGGCGGGCTCGAGGTGCCGCGCGCGGCATGGCCGTTGGAAACCAGGCCCAGCTGCCGCGCCGAGCGGCAATCAAGCAGCCAGGTGGTGAGGCGGCCATTGTCGATCAGCTTCTTCTCGCGGGTCGGCAGGCCCTCGCCATCGAACGGCCGAGAGCGCAGGCCGCGCTGCCTGTGCGGCGCGTCAACGATGTCGATGCCGGCGGCGAACACGTCCTTGCCGAGGTGATCCTTGAGGAACGAGGTGCCACGCGCGATCCCGGCGCCGTTGATGGCGCCGACCAGATGTCCGACGATCGAATTGCTGATGCGCGGATCGAAGATCACGGGCAGGGCCGCGGTCTTTGGCTTCTTCGGGTTGAGCCGACGCACGGCGCGGGCCCCGGCGGCCTGGCCCAGCTTCACCGGGTCTTCAAGATCGGCAAGATAGACGGTGGAACTGAAATCATAGTCGCGCTCCATGCCGGTTCCCTCGCCCGCCAGAACCGAGACCGAGAGGCCGAAATGGCTGGTGGCATAGGCGCCGAAGAACCCGTTGCTGGCGGCGAGCGCCACCTCCGAGCGACCATAGCCCGCTTCCGCCCCTTCCGAATTGGTAACCCCCTTGACGCTGCGCGCCGCGTCCTCGGCGGCGCGGACCAGTTCGGTCAGTTGTGCCTCGCTGGCCTCGCTCCGATCGCAAAGATCGAGCACCGGCCAATCCGTTGCCAGCTGTCCGGGCTCGGCCAGGCCGCAATAGGGGTCCTCCGGCACGGCCCGCGCCATGGCGACGGCGCGTTCGGCCAGCTCCTGCAGGGCCGGGCGCGCAAAATCGCTGGTCGAGACGATCGCCTGGCGCTTGCCGACGAAAACGCGCAGGCCGAGATCCTGCGATTCCGCTCGCTCCAGCTTTTCCTTCTTGCCGAGCCGTTCGCCCACGGAGAGCGAGACCGACCGGCCGATCAGCGCGTCGGCGGACTCGGCGCCGGCCGACTTGGCCATCTTGAGCAGGGAGTCGAGGAGGGCGGCTTGATCGGTATCTGTCATGACTCGCGTTCATCTTGCTGGGAAGGGACCGGCGGAAGGACAGGGCGCATATGGCCCTTCCGCCGGGTGCCCGCAAGCTGGGACAAAGCGGCGCAAAAGACAAGCCCCGCTTGCCACTGGGCCGCGCCGCCCGCTTAATGCAGCGGGAACGAGAGCACGTCCGATCGTCCGGGCGTCAACTGGGGATGGCTTGAACGCATGCATGGCGGCGAGATCACGGGTATTCTGATCGTCCTGGTGGTGGCGATCGTCGTCGTGCCGGCGCTGCACCGCGCCCGCGTCTCGCCGGTGCTCGCCTATCTTTCCGTTGGCGTCATCATTGGCCCCTTCGGCCTGCGCGCCATTGCCGAGCCGGAGAATGTCGCGTGGCTGGCGGAACTGGGCGTCGTCTTCATGCTGTTCGCGATCGGCCTGGAACTGCCGATGGAACGGCTGAAGACCATGCGCTTCTATGTCTTCGGGCTAGGCGGGGCACAGGTCGTGGTGACCAGCCTCGTCATCGGCCTGATCGCCTATGCGCTGGGGCTCAATGCGCCCGAGGCGATCCTGGTCGGTGGCGCGCTGGCGCTGTCCTCCACGGCCACCGTCCTCAAGCTGCTCACCGATCGCGGCGAAGCGGCGGCGCGGTTCGGTCGCATCGCGGTCGCCATCCTGCTGTTCCAGGATCTCGCCGTGGTGCCGATGCTGGCGCTGGTGCCCCTGATGGGCGATCACGGCGGCAGCGTCTGGCTGATCCTCGGCCTCGCTTTGCTGAAGGCGGTGGTTGCGCTCGGCATCATCACGGTGGCCGGACGCTATCTCATCCGGCCGCTCTTTCGCCAGATCGCCGGCACCGGCAATGCCGAACTGTTCACCGCGACCAGCCTCTTCATCCTGCTGGGCCTGGGATGGATCACCGAGATCGCCGGCATGTCGATGGGTCTCGGCGCCTTTCTCGCGGGCATGCTGCTCGCCGGCACTCCCTACCGACACCAGATCGAGGCGGACATCCATCCCTTCCGTGGTCTGCTGCTCGGCCTCTTCTTCGTTACCGTCGGGATGGGCTTCGATCTCAACGCCGTCGCCGACAATGTGGACTCCATGCTGGGCATCGCGGCGGCGCTCATCATCCTGAAGGCAGCGCTCATCGTCGCCATCGCCCGCGCCTTCCACCTCAAGACCGAGACCGCTTTGCGCGCCGCCCTGCTGCTCGCGCAAGGGAGCGAGTTCGGCTTCGTGCTGATGGGCCTTGCCGCTGCCGGCGACCTGCTGCCCCGGCTGGTGGTGCAGCATGTCAACGCCGCGATCGTGCTCAGCATGTGCGCCACACCGCTGCTGGCGGCGCTGGGCGCCAGGCTCTCGATCGTCATCCGCGACCGGCGCGGTGCCACCGTGAGCAGCATCGCCGCCGAATCGGAGGAACTCGCGCAGCATATCGTCGTCGCGGGCTATGGCCGCGTCGGCCGCGCCATCTGCGGCCTGCTGGACGAGATCGGCATAAACTATGTAGCACTCGATCTCGACGTGCAGCGGGTCATGAATGCCCGTGCCCGGGGCTATCCGGTCTATTTCGGCGATGCCGGCAGGCTCGACGTCCTGCGCGCCGCCGGGATCCAGCGCGCGGCGCTGGCGGTGCTGGCGGTCGACAATCCGGCGGTGGCCGAGCGCATGGCCGAAGCCCTGCGGGCAGCCACGCCGACCCTCGACATCATCGCCCGCGCCTGGGATGCGCCCCATGCCAAGCGCCTCACCGAGATGGGTGTTACAGAGGCCCTTCCGGAAGATCTCGAGATCGGGCTCGCCATGGGCCGGCGCATGCTCGACCGCCTCGGCAAGGGAGAGGGGGATTTGGCCGCGCGCATCGCCACCTTCCGCGCCGCCCAGGTCGGCGACAGCCCCGAGGAGCCGGACCGCTTCAGCAAGGTGTGAGGCGTCGCCTCACCACACGGCAGCTCTGGCCGGCAGCTCTGGCCGGCAACTCAGCGCAGCAGTTCTCCCCGCAGCGCGCGGTCGATCAGCGCCACCGTCTCCTTGCGCCCATAGAGCGCGATGAAGGTGCCCATGCGCGGCCCCGTTTCCTGGCCGAGCAGCACTTCGTAGAGCGTCTTGAACCAGGCCCTCAGTTCCGGGAAGGGATGCGTCTTGCCGATCTCGTAGACGATGTTCTGCAATTCCTCGGCGGTGGCCGAATCCGGCGCCACCGTGAGGGCCGCCTGCAGGTCCAGGAGTGCCTGTCGCTCCATTTCGTCGGGTGCGCGATACTTCTTGTGGGGCTTCACATGGTCGCGGAAGTAATTGAGGGCATAGCCCACCAGCTTGTCGAGATAGGGGGCGGTGGCCGGCGTCGCCTCGGGGAGATAGCGGCTGATAAAGCCCCACAGCGTCTCCTTGCCTTCCGCATTGGCAACCGAGGCGAGGTTGAGGAGGATGCCGTAGGAAAGCGCCCCGCCAGTCATCGGCGGCTGGCCGTTATGGATGTGCCAGCTCGGGTTCTCCAGCCGCTGCGCCGGGGTCTCGGCGGCAAACTTCTCGGTGAAGGTCAGATAGTCGTCGACCGCGCGCGGGATCACGTCGAAATAGAGGCGCTTGGCGGCCCGCGGCTTCTGATACATGAACAAGGCGAGGCTCTCGGGCGGCGCATATTCCAGCCACTCTTCGACGCTGAGGCCATTGCCCTTCGACTTCGAGATCTTCTGGCCCTTCTCGTCGAGGAAGAGTTCGTAGTTGAAGCCTTCGGGCGGCGGCGAGCCCAGCTCGCGACAAATCTTGTTGGCCAGTTGCACCGAGGGGATGAGGTCCTTGCCCGACATTTCATAGTCGACGTTCATGACATGCCAGCGCATGGCCCAATCGGGCTTCCATTGCAGCTTGCAGCGGCCGCCGGTTACCGGTGTTTCGACCTTGGTGCCGTCCTCGTCCTGATAGACGATGGTGCCGGCGCTCGCATTGGTCTCGATGATCGGCACCTGCAGCACGCGGCCGGTCTTCTGGCACACCGGCAGGAACGGGGAATAACTTGCCGCGCGCTCCTCGCGCAAACTCGGCAGCATGATTTCCTGCACCTGTTCGTAGTGGCGCAGCACATCGAGCAGCCCCTGATCGAAGCGGCCCGACAGATACCAGTCGGTCGAGGACTGGAACTCGTATTCGAAGCCGAAGCCGTCGAGAAAGCCCCTGAGCATCGCATTGTTGTGATGGCCGAAGCTCTCATGGGTGCCGAAGGGATCGGGCACCAGGGTCAGGCGCTTGCCCAGATGCTGGGCCAGCATCTCCTGGTTGGGCACATTGGTCGGCACCTTGCGCAAGCCGTCCATGTCGTCCGAGAAGGCAAAGAGCCGCGTCGGGATGTCGGAGAGGCGCTGGAAGGCCTGGCGCACCATGGTGGTGCGCACGACCTCGCCGAAGGTGCCGATATGCGGCAGGCCCGAGGGCCCGTAACCGGTCTCGAACAGCACATAGCCCTTTTTCGGCGCACCGGCCTTGTAGCGTTCGACCAGCTTGCGGGCTTCCTCGAACGGCCAGGCGCGGGCGGCTTGGGCATAGGTGCGGTCGTCGGTCATCTTCTGTCTCGGGCACTCTTGGGGTGAAAAAGCCGCCGGAGACTAGGGTTTCCGCCATCCTGCCGCAAGGGCGAAAGGCCGCGCCGGGATGGGAATCAGGGTTGTGCCAGGCTCACTACCGCCTCGACCGGCAGATGATCCGAGCCGACATCGGGGCCTGCCTGGAAGGCATGGATTTGCGCGCGGCCGCGGGCGAGGACGTGATCGATCGGCAGGCGGATTGCCGCCGGCCCCCAGGCCGGCCATGACGGGGCAGCGAAGTCATTCTGCAATCCGCTCGCCGCGCGCAGGGCCTGCTGGATGCGGCTCCAGGGAGCCGCGTTGAAATCGCCCATCAGGATCAAATCCTTCGGCAGGCGCTCCAGACCGGCCGCCAGCTGCGCCGCCTGTTCCGTCTGGGCTAGCCTGGGCAGGGGACCGACGATTGCGCCCTCTCCCGCCGGCAGGAGCGGCCAGACGAGATGCGTCACCGCGACGGTCACCGGCCCGTGCCCCGGCAATGCGATCTCGCCCCAGGCCAGCACCGGCAACGCCCCATCCACCCGCGCGGCACCGGAGCGGATGAACGGATGGCGCGAGAGCAGCATTTCCTCGCAGCGCGGGTCGGCACCGATGCAGTCGATAGCGTAGGGGTAGAGCTGCCGCAGCGAGGCAAGCTCGGCCTTCCAGCGCGGCGTCACCTCGACCAGGCCGATCACGTCGGCCTCGCTGGCTGCGAGGTAATCCCGCACAGCTTCGTAGCTCTCACCGCGGTACCAGACATTGAGTGAGACGATCTTAAGGCGACGTTCCTCCGCCGTCGGCGTCAAGACCAGCCCGGGCAGGGGCCAATGGGGATGGATGATCCAGACCTGAACGAGGCCGATGCCGAGGATCACGGCCAGCCAGCGCCAGCGCCGCAGGGCAAGCGCCAGCAGCGACAGGAGGCCGGCGGCCAGCAGGATTTGCAGCGCGAAATGCTCCGCGATCGAGGCCAGCGGCCAGAGCGGATGCAGGAGCGGCAACAGGCTGGCGATCAGCAGCCCCGCGGCACCAAGGGCAAGCAGGTGCCGCAGCCAGCGCACAATCACGCCCGGCCCGGTTCGGGACCCGCGCCGCGCCGCTTCCCCTGGCTCACCGATCGATTGGTCGATCACTTCGTCCTCACTGTCCTGTTGGGTTGCCGGCCCCTCGCTTCCCATCCCAACCCTCGCCGCCGGCCGTGGCGGCAATAAGGCACGTCCCAGTCATTTCGGCGGCCATTTCGGCGGCCATTTCGGCGGCGCGCAGTATCTAGCGTTAGGCCGCAACCCATCCCCTCCCCCTGCCACGGCCGGGCGATTCATGTCATATAGAAAAGAGATGGGCGCGCACGATGGGGTTCGGCACGACATGGCGGCATGGTGGAAAGCGGGCTTGCTCGGCCTCGGGCTGACGGTGCCGTCCCCTGTCTGGGCGGAGTCCGATCCCGGCCGGGACAACATCGTCCTTGGCGCTCTCATCGCCGAGTTTCACCTCGCCATCGCCGTCTCGCTGCTCGCCCCGGAGACGGAAGCCGATTACTCGCCCGAGGTGATCGCCGGGGCGGCACAGCTCGCGCGCCTTACCGGCGCCGCGACGCCGCAGGCCGGTGCTGACAAAGCCGATCTCGCAGCAGCGCTGGGGGCTTTCCTCGCCTTCGCCGCGACCCTGCCAGCGGAGGCGAAGGCCCCGCTTTCCTCGGCCCAGGCGCGTGACTTCGCCTGCCAGCTGATCGGCGCCGATCCGGTGCCCTTTGCTGCCCTCGGCCGCGTCGCCGGAATCGACGCCGCCGCCGCAAGCAAATGTACCAGGGCCTTCGAGGCTGCCGCCGCGACATGGAACGAGCGTTTCAGCGCCTATCGCCTCGGCCCCGGGCTCGCCCCACCCGCCGACTCAGGCCCGCTTTACGTCGAGATCGCCCCGGTCTTCAATCCGGCCAACGAACCCATTGCCGACACGCTGCGCGAGAGTGGGCTCTACGACGCCCTGGCCGAGCGGCTGAATGCCGAGATGGCGCTGCCCACCGGCCGCGTTCTGCTGGTGACCGAATGCGGCGGGACAAGGGCCTTCTTCAACCCGGAGCGGCGCGAAGTGGTGTTGTGCGACGAACGCATCGCCGCCTGGATCGCGGCGACGGCGGCAACGACTGCCGGGGCCCCTTAAAACCTTCCGTAGCGATAGAGGTCGGTGCCGTTGTTCTCCAGCCAGGCGCGGGCCGGTTCGACCGACCGGCAGATCTCGCCGCACAGCTTCCAGAAGCGGGGACCGTGATTCATCTCCCTGAGATGGGCGACCTCATGGGCGATGACGTAATCCATCACATGGCGCGGCGCAAAAATGAGCCGCCAGGAAAAGGCAAGCTCGCCCTCGCTGGTGCACGAGCCCCAGCGGCTCTTGGTGTCGCGGATGGTGATCTTCTTGATCTTCCGGCCGATCGCCTCGGCCTTCTGCACCGCGCGCGCCTCGATCTCGCGCTTGGCCTCGATCTTCAGCCAGTCCTGCACCCTTCGCGGGACATGCTCCTCGTGACCCGCGACATGGATCTCTTCCTGCTCGCACCAGACCACGCCGCGCGCGGTCGGGCGATGACGGATACGATGCGGCGCGCCGAGGAAGGGGATGGTGGCGTTGTGAATGAACGGCACCGGCTCGTGCAATTGATCGAGCCGCTCCTCGATCCAATCCTTGTTGCTTAACGCAAATCGCTTGCCTTCATCGCGCGAAGTGCGTTTCGGCAGCACCACGATGATGCGCGAGGTACCGTAATCGAGCCTGAGGATGATGCGCCGGGCGCGGGCGTTCTGCTTGAACACCAGCGGCACCTTGCGCGTCGCGAAGGAGAGCATGTGGATGTCGCTCGCCTCACTCATGCGCTTGCGTTTCGCGCGCGACTTTTGCACCGCGCCGGTCTCGGCGCGTGTTTCGAGTTTTCCCTTGTTTTTCTGGTCTTTCCGCATGGCCGTCGAGAATTATCCACATATCCCCAAGGTTGATATCAGCCCCTGGGGACCACTCTACGGCCCGGCTTGTGTCGCTTTCAACCGCTTACTGTTTTTTTGCCAGCGAGACGCGATTTCTTTCTTAACGAGGCCGACTCGGCGGCGATAAGGGCCTGTTTTCGCTGGCTTCCCCAGGCATAGCCGCCAAGCGCTCCATCGTTACGCAAAACACGGTGACAGGGGATGGCAATGGCCACCGGGTTGCTGCCGCAGGCCTGCCCCACCGCCCGAGCCGCACCCGGCTGGCCGATCGCCTGGGCGATGTCGCCATAGCTGCGGGTTTCGCCGACCGGAATCCGGCTGAGCGCGCTCCAGACCTGGCGCTGGAAGGCGGTCATGCGGATGTCGAGGGGGATGTTCCGGTCGGGGGCGCGTCCGGAGATCCGGTGCAGGATCTCGGCCACCAGATGGCCGAGGCCGGCATCGTCCCGGGTGATCGACCGGGCACGGGGAAATTCGGACCGGAGATCGGCTTCGAGTTCGTCCGCGGTCTCGCCCATCTCGACCCGGCAGAGGCCGCGCGAAGTCGCCGCCACCAGCACCAAGCCAAGGGCACAGGGGGCGATGGCATAGCGGATCTCGGCCCCCTTGCCGCCTTCGGCATAGGAAGCAGGTGTCATGCCGAGGGCGGTCCCGGCCCGTTCATAAACCCGGCTCGAGGAGCCGAAGCCGGCATCGAAGGTCGCTGCCGCCACGCCGGCACCGCTCCTTAGCCCTTTCTTGAACCGGGCGAGGCGCAGGCTTTCCTCGAATTCGCGCGGCGACACGCCCGTCGCCTGTTTGAAGCGGCGCTGCAGATGCCAGGGCGAAAGGCCACAATGCGCGGCCAGTTCGTCCAGTGTCACCGGGCCGTCGGCCTCCTCGTCCTGGCGCGCCTTGATATAGGCGGTGGTGCGGTCAATGAGGGCACTGTCGGTGGGACTCATCTTGGGCGGCTTTCGTGTCATGCGAACCATCCCTGAAAGATCGGCCAAAGCCGCCCGACAATCTATCCGGCCCTTGCGCTATGCTGCATCGATCAGCCGCGGGGTGCTTTGCCATGCCGGTTTCCGACGACACCGATTCCCACGACTTCGACCGCTTTGTCCAGGCCCAGGACCCGGTCTATGCCGATGTCCTGGCCGAACTGGGCCGGGGGCGCAAGTCCAGCCACTGGATGTGGTTCATCTTCCCGCAACTGGCGGGGCTCGGCCAGAGCAGCCTGTCGCGCAGATTCGCCATCGCGGATCTCGCCGAAGCCCAGGCCTATCTCGCCCATCCCGTGCTGGGGGCGCGGCTGCGGGAATGCACCGATCTGGTCAACCGCGTCGAGGGGCGCGACATCCACGCCATCTTCGGCAGTCCCGACGATCTCAAGTTCCATTCCTCGATGACCCTGTTCCACCGTGCCGCCCCCGGGGAGACAATATTTCACACCGCGCTGCAGCGGTATTTCGGCGGCGGACTCGATGCCCGCACCCTGTCGCTGCTGTGACAGTGCATACCGCCTGGCGTCTCGACAGAAGGCGGCGGGTCAATTATCTAGGCCTTCCACCTTCAGGAAGAGAGATGCCATGACCCGGACGCTTTCGGCCGCCACCCGCGACCCCGCCTTCAGCCCGCTGCGCCTGCACAGCCGCTCCATGACCTTTCAGATCGGCGCGGTCGTCCTCGGCACCCTGTTCCTCGCCCTCTCCTCCTGGATCGAGGTGCCGATGAAACCATTCGTGCCGATGACCATGCAGACCTTCGCGGTGACCGTGGTCGGTGCCTTCTACGGCTGGCGCCTCGGTGCCGTCACCGTCCTCGCCTGGCTCGGTGAAGCCATGGTGGGCATGCCGGTCCTCGCCGGCGGTGCCGGCGGCCTGGCGCATTTTGCGGGCCCGACCCTCGGCTATCTCGTTTCCTTCCCGATCATGGCGGCGATGGTGGGCTTCCTCGCCGAGCGCGGGTTCACCCGCAACCTCGTCTCCGGCTTCCTCATCATGCTGGCCGCCAATGCGCTGTGCCTGGCGATGGGTGGTGCCTATCTTGCGGGCCTCATCGGCTATGAACAGGCGATGATCCACGGTGTGACGCCGTTCATCCTCGGCGGCGTCCTCAAATCGGCGCTGGCGGCCTTGACCGTGAAGGCCAGCCTGCGACTGACGAAGCAGTAATCAACTTCAGTGACCGTCAGGCTGCGCGCGCACCATCTGCTCTGCATGCTGAGCTATGCCGGGAAGGGGTACAGCGCAGCCTTCACCGAAAACTTCGACCGCATCTGCGCACGGCTCGGGCGGGGCGAGGATGTCGAACTGGTCGAGGGACCGGACGATGTCTGCGCCCCGCTGCTGTGCACCGGCGATGCCCACTGCCATGACGAAAGTGTCGTCGCCCGCGACCGCGCGGCCCTGGCGGCCATCGGCGAGCTGATGCGCCAACCGCTCGGCGCCGGGCAGCATCTCCGCCTCGATGCGCCGCGTCTTGCGGCACTGCGCAACAGCTTCCGCCAGGGAGCCATCCGCGCCGCCTGCACGGGATGCGAATGGCACGATCTCTGCAGCGACATCGCCGCCGGGGGTTTTCCGGATATCAGATTGCGCGCCGATTGACGAAGGCGACGCGCCAGGCGGAGCCGAAGCTTTTCCCCTCGATGTGGTCGAGCCGCGTCACCGAACAATTGTCGACCGAAAAGCCGAGCGCGCGCTCGGGCTCGATGTTGAGCGCGGCCGCCAGGGCCGCGCGGATGGCGCCGCCATGGGTCACCACGACGATGTCGTTGCCGGCATGGGCAAGAGTGAGGCGCAGCAGCGCCTTCTCCACCCGCGCCACCACATCGGCGAAGCTCTCGCCGCCCGGCGGTCGCTCGGTCGCCGGGGCATGCCAGAAGCGGTGATAGGCGCCGTCGCGGCTGGCATCGAGTTCGGCATAGGTGAGACCCTGCCAGTCACCGAAATGCTGCTCCACCAGATCGCGCTCGATCAGCGGCTCCACCGGATCGCGCCCGGCACTGCGATGCATCGCCGCCAGGGTCTGGTGGGTGCGCTTGAGATGCGTGGCCACCCAAACCGCCTCGCGGGGCAGCAGCGACGCCAGTGCCTCGAAGGTGGTCTGGTCCGAGCAATCGCAGGCGAGGTCGTCCTGGCCGTAGATGCGGCCGTGGATGCCGACCACCGGCGCATGGCGCACCAGCCAGAGCTTGGTTTCAGTATGATCCATCGGTTGGCCCGCCCCTGTGCTCGAATCCGTGCACTCAGATCAGGGTCACGAGGTTGACGAGGATCGCCATTTCCGCCACCTGCTCGACGGCACCCAGAACGTCGCCGGTATAGCCGCCAAATTTCTTCTGCGCCAGCTTGGCAATGAGCCAGGTGGCGGCGAGCGCCGCCAGCAGAGCCACCAGCGCGGCTACCGGCGCCACCGCGACCACGGCGATGATGAGGGCGATCGCCAGGGACCAGTTGGCGGCGGTAACGCTGGGACGACCGGCACGCGCAGCCAGCCCCTCGGCGCGGGCCAGGGTCATGCGGCTCATCATCAGAGGGAGAACGCCCCGCGAAAGGGTATGCGCGGCCACGAGGGCGCCTGCCACCAGTTCCGGCGCGGTGAGTGCCGCCAGCGCCATCACCTTGATCAGGGTGGCGAAAATGAGCGCGAGGCCGCCGTAACTCCCGAGGCGCGAATCGCGCAGGATCTCCAGGCGCTGCTCGATCCCGCCGCGGGCCCCCAGGGCATCGCAGACATCGGCCCAGCCATCCTCATGGAGCGCGCCGGTGACGATCCCCGTCGCAGCCACGGCAAGCAGCGCCGCCAGCGGAGCAGAGAGGCCAATGTGAAAGCCGAGATAATAGACCAGCGCACCGATCAGCCCGACTGCCAGCCCGGCCAGGGGAAAGGCCCGAACCGCCTCGCTGAGCGTGCCTTCGACCGATTTCACCGGCAGGCGGGTGAAGAAACCGAGGCACAGCCAGACATCGCGTTGCCACAAGGCGAGGGGATGGACTGACTTCGGATGCCCGGCCCCCGCCTGACCCGACCCCTGCGCGGCGGGATCGGGAGTGGAATCGTCGGTTGGGGAATGGCCGGAATCGCTCATGGGTGCGGTACTTCGCTCGCCTCTGTGGGCATGACGAGCCGGCCTTGTGCCGCCCGACATTGTGCCCATCCTACGGGCCGGGTTATAGGACATCCCCCGTCGATCCGGAAGGATCCCGGTGCGACGGTCGGATCACTGCGACGGGCCTGCATGGGCCGATATTGGAGCAAGGCATCATGTTGGACAACCAGTCGATGGCCAGTTTTGCGGAAATGCGACGCATCGTCGCCGATTTTCCCGGCCCGGACCAGGAAGCGGCGGCGGCCACCGCCGCCCGTGAGGGGCAACTGACCAAGCCGGCCGGCGCCCTTGGGCGCCTGGAGCAGCTGGCAGCCTGGCTCGCCACCTGGCAGGGCCGTACGCCGCCCGGCATCAACCACCCGCGCGTCGCGGTCTTTGCCGGCAATCACGGCGTGGCGGCACTCGGCGTCTCCGCCTTTCCCGCTGCCGTTACCAAGCAGATGGTGCTCAACTTCACCCATGGCGGGGCTGCGGTGAACCAACTGTGCAAGAACGCCGATGCCGACCTCCGCGTCTACGAGATGTCCCTCGATCAGCCGACCGCCGATTTCACGCAAGGTCCGGCGCTCAGCGAGAGCGAGACCTGCCGCGCCATGGCCTATGGCATGATGGCGGTGGAACCCGGGGTCGATCTCGTTTGCCTGGGCGAGATGGGCATCGCCAACACCACAGCCGCCGCCGCCCTCGCCGCCGCCCTCTTCGGCGGCACCGGCAGCGATTGGGCCGGGCCCGGCACCGGCGTCCAGGGTGCCCAGCTGTCGCGCAAGGCGGAAGTGATCGATCTGGGTCTCGCCCGGCACAGGGCGGTTTTCGACGATCCGCTGGCGGTTCTCGCTGCCCTCGGCGGCCATGAACTTGCCGCCATCGCCGGCGCCGTGATCGCCGCGCGCATGGCGCGCGTGCCGGTGCTGCTCGACGGATTCGCCACCACCGTCGCCGCCGCGACGCTGCTCAAGCTCGACGCCACCGCGCTCGATCACTGCGTGGTCGCGCATTGCTCGGCCGAACCCGGCCATCGGCGCCTGCTGGAGAAGATCGGCAAGCAGCCGCTGCTCGATTTCGGCATGCGCCTCGGCGAGGCCTCGGGGGCAGCACTCTGCATTCCAATCCTGCGCGCCGCCGCCCTCTGCCACAGCGGCATGGCGACCTTTGCCGAAGCCGGCGTCAGTGGTAAGGATTGAGGCCCGCTCCCCGCTGAACTGACCGGATTCGCATGAGCCAGGAACTCGCCCGCGCCTTTCTGCTCGATCGCCTGGGGCTGCGCGGTCCCTTCTGGTCGCGCGAGGAAGCGAAGCTGCGCGCCGTCGGCCTCGGCATGATGCAGATCGACAGCATCCGCTCGACCGGCCTCAGGAATCACGAGATCGCCTGGATCGCCCGCACAGAGGCACCAATCGCCGACCTCTACGAGCTCTATTATCGCGACCGGGCGATGCTGGAGACGCATTATCCGCTGTTCGCGACACGGCGCGACTGGGTCCCCTATTTCCTCAAGGATTTCGGCAAGGCGGTCAATCAGGAGCGGCTGCGCGAGATGCGCCCGCTGATGCGGCGGGTGAAGCAGCACATCACCGCGAACGGCCCGGTCTCGCCGGCCGATCTCGAGAGCGAGCGCGTGATCGGCGGCTTCAACACGATCAAGGCGACGACGCGGGCGCTGGAATACCTCTATCACACCGGCCAGGTGCAGATCTCCGGGCGCAGCCGGGACTTCCACCGGCTGTTCGATTTGACCGAGCGGGTGGCGCCGGAATTGCTGAAGCCGCCGGCGGATTACCGGGCCACGCACAAGGAGTTCTTCGTGCTCTCCGCCCTCGCCGTCCTCAAGATGGCGACACCGCAGCAACTGGCCGAACGCGTCTCGCACCATCTGGGCACCTGGCGCGGCGGCGGCCTGCCGGTCGCGCGCAAGCTCATCGACCAGGCGCTGGATCACCAGCTGATCGACTGGATCGAGGTGCTGGAAGGCGACACCCATCACCGCTTCCTTGCCCTCAAATCCGATCTCGACCGGTTCCGCGAGAGTTACCGCGCCGCCGACGAGACCGTGCGCCTGGTGCCGCCGCTCGACAACCTGATGTTCAGCCGCCGCCGCTTCACCGAATTGTTCGGCTTCACCTACAAGTTCGAGGCCTATACGCCGGAAGCCCAGCGCCGCTTCTACTTCGCCATGCCGCTTGCCTATCGCGACCGGATCGTCGGCCTGGTCGACGGCCGGAAGGAAGGCGATGACTGGCGCCTGACCGGTATCGAGCTTTATCACCCCGTGCCGCCGGAGGCCCTGCGCGCCGGGCTGCATCGCTTCGCCCGACTCGCCGGCTGCGCGCGCGTCATCGGCCAGGCGGGAATCCCCCGCGATTTGCGCAAGGGCCTGGTGGGGCCGACCGCCTCATGAACACGGACGGATCGAAAATCGCCGGAGCCTGGCGCACCCGCGACCGCCGCGCGATCACGGCCTTGCGGTGCGACCCGGAAACCCGAGAGATCCGTGGCGAGGTCGCGATGGTCGGTGCCTGCCGCTGGCGCGCGGATGGCCGCATCCTGCAGGCGGGCGGATCGCTCTTCTCCGGAAACCATGCCGGCCCGCTCGATCTGGTGCCGGATCATCCGGCGGCGGGACCCGGCCCGCGCCACGCCTCGATCCGGGCGGCCCTCGATGATCCCGACGCACGCAGCGCCTGCTGCGACTGACGTTATTCCTGTTCTTGCACGCCATGATGTGAGGTGACCTGGTCGACTGTCATCGGCGCGTCACACTTGGCGTGGCACAAGCGTCGTCATGTTGCAGGGGAAGGTGAACACAAGGCCGGAAGCGCTTGAACGAAGCGAGAGCGAGCTTCGACCAGCACCGATTTCCGTGCCTGAACCGTCGCCGAGCGCCGGCGCGCCACATCTGGGCGCGTTCACGCTCCTGGCGCGCGATCTCGCCAGTTCGTCCCCGACAATCGACGCGGAAACGACCGGGGCCACGGTGCTCGATTCCTTCCGCGGCAACACTGCGCTGCCGCTGCTGCCGGTCACCGACGCCGAGGGAGTCATCTACGGCGTGGTCGAGCGCGACCACCTGCTCTCGGTCTTTGCCCAGCCGCTCTGGTTCGACGTCTATTTCAAGCGCTCGATCCAGCCCCTGATGAACCGTACGCCCCTGATCGTCGACGAAGCGACGCCGCTCGACGACATCAAGCGCCTGATCACCGCCGGCCATGACGACGCCATCGAATCGGGCTTTCTCATTACCAGGCATGGCCGATTCTTCGGCATTGGGACCATGGCGCGGCTGTTGGAACTGACCGTCGAGCAGGCGCATCGCCGCCTGCAGCAGTTGGACGAGGCGCGCCGGGCGGCGGAATTCGCCGCCGCCTCCCGCGCGCGTTTTCTTGCCACCATGAGTCACGAGCTGCGCACACCCTTGAACGCGATCATCGGATTTTCCGACTTGCTGCTGCAACAGCCTGACTCCGGTCGCCACGCGCCGCAGCTCGGCGACTATCTCGGCGACATCCGCGGCAGCGGCCAGCATCTGCTCGATCTGATCAACAATATTCTCGACTATTCCAAGCTCGAAGCCGGCGCGCTGACACTGAGTCCGGCGCCATTCCATCTCGACTGCATGCTGCAATCGGCCATCGGCGTGGTGCGTGGCCAGGCCGCCTGTCGCGACATCGACCTTGAGATTGAAGGACCCAGCCATGTCGACCTGCTGGCCGACGAGCGGCGCCTGCGCCAGGTGCTGATCAACCTGCTGTCCAATGCGGTCAAATTCTCGCCGCCAGGCGCCAAGGTGGGCATCCGTGCCGGCTGCGATCTCGCCGGCTCGCCGGTGATCGAAGTTCGCGATCATGGCATCGGCATCGCCAGCGCGGATCTTGAGCGCGTCTTCGAGCCCTTCACGCAGGTCGAGAGCCATCTCAACCGCAAGAACGAGGGTACCGGGCTGGGGCTATCCCTGTCGCGCCAGATCGTCTCGCTGCATGGCGGCGCCCTGCGCCTGGAAAGTACCCTGGGCGAGGGTACTGTTGCCATCATCACTCTGCCGACCGCCGCCGTGATCGCCCCTTCTACTCACCCACCTGCAGCAGCAGACCGAGTTTCCGCGCCCGGGAAAAGCTGAACAGATAGATCGCGATGCCGATCACGACAAGGCCACCGTTGAGTGCCACGGCGGCGCTGAAATGATCCCAGCGGAACACACCGTCGAACAGCACCGCGCGCATCCCCTCGAACACATGGGTCGAGGGCAGTGCCATGGCAAAGGCCTGTGCCCAGCCCGGCAGCACCTCGATCGGGTAATAGACGCAGGAAAAGGGCGCCAGCAGGAAGACCAGGAACCAGGCCATGTTCTCGGCGGCAAGGCCGAAACGCAGCACCATCGCCGTCACCATCAGCCCGAGCGCGCAGCCCATGATCAGCAGGTTGAAGAAGAAGGCGAGCAGCGGCACGCCGAGACCGAAGATCGAGAAATCGTAGAACGGAATCGCCAGCAGCATCGCCGGCAGCACGCCGATCGTGGCACGCAGGAAGGCCATGGCGATCAACGCCAGGATATGCTCAAGCGGTGTCAGCGGCGAACAGTAGAGATTGGCCAGATTGCGCGACCACAATTCCTCGATGAAGGAAAGCGAGAATCCGAGCTGGCCGCGGAACAGCACGTCCCACAGCATGACCCCGGCCAGCAGAACGCCGAAGGCATTGGCGATATAGGTGGAATTGGTGGCGAGGAACTGCGACAGGAAGCCCCAGATCACCATCTGCATGGTGGGCCAATAGGCCATCTCGACGAGGCGCGGCCAGGACCGGCGCATGGTGTAATAATGCCGCAGGCACATGGCGCCGACGCGGTTGAGCGAGACCGTCACGACGGCACCGCCGCTTCGCCGCCGACGCGCCGGTCGCGGGCGATGTCGAGAAACACCTCTTCCAGATTCTGCCGGCCGAAACGGTAGATGAGATCGTCCGGCGTGCCGCGATCGACGATGCGACCCTTGCGCATCATCAGCACCTCGTCGGCCAGCCGCTCGACCTCGCCCATGTTGTGGGAGGCAAGCAGGATGGCGGCCCCGGTCTCGCGCTGGAACACCTCAAGATAGTGCCGCACCCAATCCGCCGTGTCGGGGTCGAGCGACGCGGTGGGTTCGTCGAGCAGCAGCAACTCCGGCCGGTTGAGCAGCGCCTTGGCGAGCGCCACTCGCGTCTTCTGCCCGGCCGAGAGCGAGCCGGTACGGCGGTCGATCAGCGGCCCGAGGTCGAGCGCCCGGGTAAGCTCGGCGATTCGCCCCGCCACGTCCCTGACCCCGTAGAGCCTGGCAAAGACCGCCAGATTCTCGCGCGCCGAGAGGCGATGCGGCAGGTCGACATAGGGCGAGGAGAAGTTCATCCGTGGCAGGACACTGGCGCGGTCGCGGGCGATGTCGGTGCCGAACAACTCAATGCGGCCGGCGCTCGGCAGCAACAGGCCCAGGAGCATCGAGATCGTGGTGGTCTTGCCGGCGCCATTGCCGCCCAGCAGGGCGACGGTCTGGCCGGCCGCCACGGCAAAACTGATCCCGTCCACCGCCGCCACATGGGCAAAGTGTTTCTGCAGGTCTTCGACGCGGACGATGCTCATGTTTCGGACGCCGGTGGGAGGGATGTCTGCGGGTGATCGGGGCGAGGTGCCCGCCTTGATAGCGCAAAGTCGCACCCCTGGCAAAATTCAGGCAGGGAATGCTTCGGCGGCTTGCAAATTGCCCGGCCAGCACCTTTGATACCCGGGCAAAACTGAATCTCCGAATCCGCGTAGGGCAAATACCAGCCAGATGACCACCGATTCACTTCCCGACTCGCCAACTCCCGCTGACAAGGAGGTCGGCGGGCGCCGGTCGGCCCGCCGGGCGATGCCGCGGCCGGCACGGGGCCGGGTCCGCCTGCAGACCCTGCTGGCCATTCGCTGGGTGGCGGTCGCCGGCCAGGCAGGCTCGCTGCTGTTCGTCGATCTGGCGCTCGACTATCCGATTCCGCTGCTGCCGGCGATCCTGGTGGTGATGGCGCTGGCGCTGGCGACCCTGGTGCCGCAGCTCAGGCGAAAATCCAGTGCGCGGTTGACGGACCGGGAATCAGCACTCTATTTCGCCTTCGACATGGTGCAATTGTCGGTGCTGCTGGCGCTCACCGGCGGGCTGCACAATCCCTTCTCGCTGCTGCTGCTGGCCCCGGTCACCGTTTCGGCGGCGGCGCTGAGCTATCGCAGCACCCTGGGTCTCACCGCGCTCGCCATCACCTGCATCAATGTGCTGGCCCTCTTTCACCTGCCGCTGCCCTGGCCGGAGCAGAGTTTCGCCCTGCCGCCGGTCTTCGTGCTGGGCCTCGCCATCGCGCTCGGCCTCGCCGCCGTCTTCATCTCGATCTACGTCTTCAAGGTGGCCGAGGAATCCCGCCGGGTGGCGGATGCGCTGATGGCGGCGCAATCGGCGCTCGACCGCGAGCAGCGCATCTCCTCGGTCGGCGCCCTCGCCGCCGCCGCCGCCCATGAATTGGGCTCGCCCCTTGGCACCATTTCCCTCATCGCCAAGGAACTGACCCGCGACCTGCCCGCGGATTCTCCCTACCGGGCGGATGCGGAGCTGCTGCTGAGCCAGGCCGAGCGCTGTCGCCACATATTGGCCGAGATCGCAGCCAGACCGGAGCAGAGCTCGAAGGACCATTTCCATCTGCTGCCGGCCCCCTTGCTGATCGAGCTTGCCGCCGAGCCCTTCTTGCGCCCCTCAGTCGCCCTGCGGGTGGAGACCCTGGCGGGCGGGGGCGAGCAGGAGCCGCCGTTGTTGCCACGTCGGCCCGAGATCATGCACGGTCTTGGCAACCTGCTGCAGAACGCGATCGAATTCGCCCGGGAGGAGGTGCGGGTGGCGATCTCCTGGAATCGCAGCGAAATCAGCATCGTCATTTCAGACGATGGGCGCGGCTTTCCGCCAGATCTCCTCGATCGCCTGGGTGATCCCTATGTTTCCGCCTCGGCGGCCTATGGTGGCAAGTTGACCGGCCGCAAACTGGCCAATAGAGCGCTGGGAGGCCGCAAGGCGGGCGCAAGCCAGAACGGCGAGGCAACAGCCGACCGTCCGGGGGATCACATGGGCCTTGGTATCTTCATCGCGCAGAATCTGCTTGAACGGGCGGGCGGCACCGTGTTTTTCAGCAACAACAGCTTCGGCGGCGCCGAGGTAAGAGTGGTTTGGCCGCGCAGCGCCGTCGAAGGCGAGGCGCCACAAAGTCCCGAGGGGTAACGACGCATGACCGAGACGACCGACAAGTCCCTGCTGATCATCGACGACGACGCGCCCTATCGCCAGCGCCTCGGCATGGCGCTGGAAAAGCGCGGCTTCCGGGTGACCCAGGCCGAGAGTGTCGAGGCCGGCATCGCCGCCGCCCGGGCGACGCCGCCGCGCTATGCCGTGGTCGATCTGCGCCTCGCCGATGGCAGCGGCCTCGACGTGGTGCCGGAGATCAAGAAAAGCCGCCCGGATTGCCGCGTCGTCATCCTGACCGGCTATGGCAACATCGCCACCGCCGTGGCCGCGATCAAGTCGGGCGCCGTCGACTATCTGCCCAAGCCCGCCGATGCCGACCAGGTTGAGGCGGCCCTCCTCGATCACAAGGACGCCCTGCCGCCACCGCCGGAACAGCCGATGACCGCCGACCGGGTGCGCTGGGAACACATTCAGCGGGTCTATGAGCAGTGCGACCGCAACGTCTCGGAAACCGCGCGGCGCCTGCGCATGCACCGACGCACCCTGCAGCGCATCCTCGCCAAATACGCACCGCGGGCCTGACGTCCAGGATGAGCTTTGCGGACAGCTATGTCGCCAGGCTGCGGGAGAAGGTCGGCAACGACCTGCTGCTGCTGCCCGGCGCCAGTTGCCTGTTCGTCGACGCCGCGGGACGGATCATGCTGGAGCGGCGCAGCGATTTCGGCATCTGGGGCATTCCTGCCGGCAGCCCCGAGCCGGGCGAGGACATCGTCACGGCGATCCGCCGCGAAATGCGGGAAGAGACTGGCATCGCCATCGAGCACGTCATCCCCTATGGCTTTGGCTCCGATCCGGCGACCAAGAGCATCACCTTTCCCAACGGACATCAGTGCCAGTTCTTTGCCATGATGTTCTATGCCGAATGGCCGGAAGGCGCCGTGCCGGTGACCTCCGAGGAATCCTTCGAGTTCGGCTGGTTCGCGCCCGACTCGCTGCCCGAGGAGGTCATGCCCTCGGTGCCTGCCAGCATCGCCGCCTGGCTGCGTTTCAGAGCCACCGGCCAGTTTCAAATGTTTTGAACCTGCCCCCGCGCCATCGAGGCGCGGGGAACCGGTCGGAAAACCTCAGCTGTCCTTGCCCATCTTCGCGTCGACACTCCACGGCCCGGGGCCGCGGAAGACGATATACAGAAACACGAAGCAATAGAGGATGGCCGCGTCGCCGCCGTTGAGTACTGGAAAGAAGTTCTGCGACGCATGGGCCATGAAGTAAGCCACCGCCATGGTGCCGGAAGCGAGGAAGGCGGCTGGCCGCGTGAACAGGCCGAGGGCAATGAGGATGCCGGTCACCAGCTCGATCCAGCCGGCATACCAGCCGGGGGAACCAGCCGGTACCTCGTATGGCAGCATCGGAAAACCAAGATGCTTGCCGGTGCCATGGGCAAGGAAGATGAGCCCCGACATGATACGCATGATGCTGAGTATCTTGGGCGCCCAGGGATTGAGCGAGTCCTTCAGAGCCATTGGATGTTCTCCCCTCAGAAGATGACGGAAGGTGTTCCGTTCCGTCGGCCACCCGCAGGTGTGCTTGATCAAGGTTAAATCAGCGACTCGGAAAGCACCAAATCGGGCATGTCGTTGCCGGCGAATTGACGCCGCCGGTGCCGACGGCTAAGGCAGGTGGCGGAAATGAATGGGGAGTGTGGCGATGATCACGGCGGATCTTGCAGGCAGGGTGGCCCTGGTGACCGGGGGGGCTTCTGGCATCGGGCTGGCGACGGTGGAGCGACTGGCGGCCAATGGCGCCAGCGTCGCGATCAACGATCTCGCCGGCAATCCGCGGCTGGAGAAGGAAGTGACGCGCCTGCGCGGCCTCGGCCGCGACGTCGCCGCCTGTCCGGGGGACATTTCCCAGCCCGCCGAGGTCGAGGCCATGGTGGCGGGTGCCGTCTCACGTTTCGGCCGCCTCGATTTCCTGGTCAACAATGCCGGCACGCCGGGGACCAGCGCCCCCATCCCGGTCGACGATTTCGCCCGCATGGACGAGGCCTTTTGGGCGAAGCTGGTCAGCATCAACCAGGTCGGTCCCTATCGCTGCCTGAAGGCGGCGGCACCTCATCTGAAAAAGACCCGCGGCGCCGTGGTCAATGTCGCCTCCACCGCCGGACTCGGCTATGGCGGCTCGTCCTCGGTCTATGCCTCGACCAAGGCCGCCCTTATCCTGCTGACCACCGAATGGTCCCATGCCATGGGGCCGGAGGTGCGCGTCAATGCGATCGCCCCCAATGTCGTCGACGGTTCCGGCTGGGACTGCCGCTTCGATCCAGAGCAGCTTGCGGCCTACGTCGCCCGGCTGCCCCTGAAGCGGGCCGGTACGCCGGCCGACTATGCCGAGACGATCTTCTACCTGCTGGCCGGCGCCCCCTACATCACCGGCCAGACCATCGTCATGGATGGCGGCGGCGCAAGGTAGAATTCAATCAGTCCCGTTCCTTGTCGAACGGGTTGTCCGTGCGCCGCAGGATCAGCCGGATCGGCGTCCCCGGCAGGTCGAACACCTCGCGCAGGGATTTCACCAGATAGCGGTGATAGGAATCGGGGAGATCGTCCGCCTTGGCCGCGAACAGCGCGAAGGTGGGCGGCCGGGTCTTGATCTGGGTGACATAGCGGATCTTGATGCGCCGGCCCCCGACCAGAGGCGGCGGATGCTGCGCCACCACATCCGCGAGCCAGCGATTGAGCCGTGCCGTGCCGACGCGCTTGTTCCAGGTGCGATAGATTCCGAGCACTGCGCCCATCAGCTTGTCGAGACCGCGCTCGGTCATGGCACTGATGGTCACGACCGGAATACCCTTGGCCTGGGGCAGCGACCAGTCGATCCGGTCGCGCAGCTTCTTCAGCGCCTCGGTCTTGTTCTCGATCGCATCCCACTTGTTGGCGGCGATGATGAGGGCGCGACCCTCCTCGATCACCTGGCGGGCGATGGTGAGATCCTGCTTCTCCAGCATGTCATGGCCGTCCAGGACCAGCACCACGACATGGGCGTATTGAATGGCGCGCTGGGTATCGGCGCCGGAGAGCTTCTCCAGCTTGCCAACGACGCGGGCGCGGCGGCGCAGGCCTGCGGTGTCGATGAGGCGGATGGCCTGGTCGCCCCAGCGCCAGTCGATGGCGATGGAGTCCCGGGTGATTCCGGCCTCCGGCCCGGTCAGCAGCCGTTCCTCGCCGAGGAGCGCATTGACCAGGGTCGATTTGCCGACGTTGGGGCGCCCGACGATGGCCATCTGCAGATGCTTGGGCGCCTCGGGTTCCGGCACATCGTCGCTCTCGCCGCTGTCCTCGTCGAGATCGAGCGGCGCCACCTCCTCCAGTTCGGCATCGAGCGGCGCCGGCATCTCGCCGGCATCGGCCCGGGCCTTGCGCGCGGCAATGGGCTCCAGGGCGTCGTAGAGATCGCCCAGCCCCTCGCCATGCTCGGCCGATATCGGCAACGGATGACCGAGGCCCAGCTTGAAACCCTCCAGCGCGGCGGCGGTAGCGACCCGGCCTTCCGCCTTGTTGGCGATCAGGATCACCGGATTTCTGGATTTGCGCAGCAGGCGCGCGAAATGCTCGTCGAGCGGCGTGACACCGGCGCGGGCGTCGAACACCAGCAGCGTCGCATCGGCCTCGGCGATGGCGGCTTCGGTCTGCTCGCGCATGCGCGCCTCAAGGCTGTCGTCGGTGGCATCCTCGAGTCCGGCGGTGTCGATGACGCGGAACGAAAGGTCGCCCAGCGACGCCTCGCCGTAGCGACGGTCGCGCGTCACCCCCGGCGTGTCATCGACGATGGCGAGACGCTTGCCGATCAGCCGGTTGAACAGGGTCGACTTGCCCACATTGGGACGGCCGACGATAGCGACGGTAAAGGCCATTTCTAGGCATGCCAATCATCAAAAAAGTTGCGCCGGCGCCCTCAGCGAAAGGCGATCAGTTCGGCGTCGTCCGAGAGCATGAACACCATCTCGTTGGCGACCACCGGGGGCAGATGCGAGCGGTCCGGCAGGTCCTGCTTGCCCAGGACCTCGCCGGTATAGGGCGAGATCGAAAGCGCAAGCCCGTTCGATCCAGTCACCAGAAGGCGATCGCCGACCAGGACGGGTCCCGACCAATAGACCGGGTCCTCGCGTTCGATCATGTCCTCGAACGGCGGCAAGGGCCTGACCCATTTGATGCGGCCATCGTCTCGGGTGACGCAGACCACCTCGCTCGAGGAGGTCATCACATAGATGAAATCGCCCGCCGCCCAGGGCGACTGCGTGCCGCCAAGGTCCCGGTCCCAGTAGCGCTCGCCGCGCCTGAGGTCGATTGCCGCCATGACGCCGCCATTGCCGATGGCGATGACGCGGTCGCGGTCGATCACCGGTCGGCCGCGAATGTCGGAGAGGGCCGCCACCGCCGAGGTGCGCGCGCGGCCAGCGAGACTTTCGGTCCACATGGAATTGCCGTTGACCACGTCAAAGGCCAGCAATTCGCCCGAGGTGTAGGCGGCAATCACCACATTGCCGAGCACCGCCGGCGTGGAGCCGCCCAGCAGCCCGGCCGCTTCCTCGACGCCGGCATTGGACCACAGGCGCCGGCCGTCATCGACGGCATAGGCGACCAGCTGATTGTCGATGGTGATCACGAAGACACGGCCATCGCTGATCGCCGGCGCCGAGCGGATCGGCGCCGGGGCGGCCGCGCGCCAGATAAATGCCCCGGTCTTGGCATCGAGCGCATAGACCTCGGCATAGGGTGTGGTGATGAAGATCCGTCCTTCCGCGACGCCCAGGCCGCCGCCGAAAAGATCGTCATCCTCGTCCTCGGGCGTCATCACCGCCTGCCAGACGTTCTGCCCCGTCTCGACCTCGAAGGCCCGGACCAGCGATTGCGCATCGAGCGTATAGACGAGGCCGTCTGCCACCACCGGCTCCGCCAGCAAGCGCTGCGAGGATCCGGCCGAACTGCCAATGTCCCGCGACCACACCTCGGTCAGCACATCGCCGCCCGCCTGCAGATGATACATGGCATGGCTCGCACTGCCGCCGGCCTGCGCCCAGTCGGTATTGACATAGGGCTTGGGCAGGCGCACCGCGATATCGGTCAGCGCCGGATCGGCACTGAGCTCGGTGTTGAGCTGCAGGATCGAGACACGCTCACCCGGCAGAGGCACCTTGGTCTTGCTGCAGGCGGCGCTCAGCGCGGCCAGCAACAGCACAAGCATCAGCCACATCGCGCGCCGCGCGGCCGCTCCGTCTGCAAGGGCGTTTCGCCGCGGCATGGTGGCCATCAGGTCCTCGTCGTTGATTGCGGCAACTCGCGCCCGGCTCTTCATGCTGCGTTGCCTCATTGATTGAGGCGGTCGAGCAGAATGGCGACGCGCTCGCGCAATTGCGATGGCGCGTCCGGTGCCGCCGCGAGGGGCTCAAGCTCCGTGAAGATCTCGCGCGCCCTGGCGGTGTCGCCATCGGCGAAGGCAGCGAGACCGGTCACTTCCAATGCCGCCAGCCGATAGGGGTGATCCGGCGCCAGCAGCGGCTCGACCAGTGCCACCGCCTGCGCGCTTTCGCCGAGATCGAGCGAGAGATAGGCGCCCATCAGCGCCGCCGCGCCGCGCATCGGCAGATCGAGCCGCGCATCGCCGGCCATCGTGGTCAGCATCTCGCGGGCCGGCGCCTTGTCGCCGGCAAGCAGGGCCGCGCGCGCCATGTCGAAGCGGGCGAGTGGTGCCACCGCCGGCTGGGTCTCGGCCAGTTTGGCGAACACCTCGACGGCGCCCTTGGGGTCCTGGGCGGTCATCTGCAGGGCCTCGAGATAGGCGGCACCCGCCTGTTCCCTGGCGTGGCCATCATAGATCCGCCATGCCGTGACGCCGGCGGTGCCGAGGATCACCACCGCCACCGCGGTATAGATCCAGTTCTGGTACCTCGCCCACAGCGCAGAGGCGCGGTCGCGCCGCAGGTCTTCGTCGATTTCTTGAAAAATATCAGCCACTTACTACCCCTGGCGCCCTGTCCGGCACAGTTCGTTTGCCGCTCGGCCGGTTACCCGGGGCAGCGATTTGCGCGCTAACATACATTCTAGGCTAGGGCCTTGCAAACCAACGCAATCACCTGTCCGGTCCCTTTCCGGCAGCGTTTGGAACGGGAATTGCTTAGAGGGTCTCGATTGGCTTTCGCATTGGGGTGGCAGATGAGCATGATCGATTGGCAGACCGAACCGCGGCGCGGCTGGAAGGGCGCTGCCGGCGTCCTTGTCGCGGCCCTCGCGCTGGCCGGCTGCGACACCACCGCCTTGCCGGTTTGGATTTCCGGCACAACGGCCTACGCCGCGGTCGAGGGCGTCGCCCTGAACCAGACCGGCAGGACCGCCTCGGATCATCTCGCCTCGATGGCGACCGGCAGCGATTGCTCGATCCTCGATTTCACCAAGACCGGCAAATACTGCCGCACCGCGGCCGAAATGGCGCAGGAACAGGCTGCCCGTACCCGGCCCTATCCGGGCCACTGCTACCGCAACCGGGCCGACGTGGTCTGCTACGACCAGCAGGATCCCACCGCCACCACCGAGATCGGCATCTATCCCAACGCCTATTGAGGGTCCCGCTTTACGCGCCGCGGGGTTTGGGCGACACTTTCCCTGGGCTCGGAACTGCGCGCCGAGTCGTTGGCAGCAACGAAAAGGAAAGCATGTCGCAGCTTGTCCTTCTTGCCGATTACCGCCGTCAGGGTCGCCGGGTCTTCTTCAACCGCGACGAGCTCAATCTTTTGCTGGGGATCTACAGCCGCAAGGTGGCGCACGCCGTCTGGCGCGACTATGCCATCGACCACCGCAGCAACATGGCGGTGTTCTCGGTCTATCGCCGCGCCCAGGAACAGCCGACTTTCGCCATCACCAAGGTCCTGCTGCGCGGGGACAAGGATGCCAATTACATCCTCCTGGCCGGCAAGCGGCAGATCAAATCGTCGCGGCGGCTGCCGGAACTGATCGAACTCCTGGATCGGCAGTTGAATCCGGTCGACTGACTCGTCATATTGCCGCCCGCTTCCGCCGGTGGCCCGTCCAGACACTATATGTTCTCTGGAAATCCACTTTTATCCACAACATTTTGCGCATACCCCCTTGCCACTCTGCATCTTGTGGAGTGAAATGATGCGCACTCAACATCTAGCGCCGGCCCGGTTTCTGACCAGCGCCGGCAGCCGACATCGCCAGCCTTTTACCGGTGGGGAGACGACATCATGGAATGGACCGAACAGCGCATTGACATGCTGCGCAAGCTCTGGGGCCAGGGCCAGACAGCGAGCCAGATCGCCACCCTGCTGGGCGGCGTCACCCGCAACGCCGTGATCGGCAAGGCGCATCGGCTCGGCCTCACCGGCCGGCCCTCGCCGATCAAGCGCGACGGCAGCGAGGCCGGTGCCGCGCCGCGCCGCAAATCCGCCGGATCCCAACGCCGGCAGCAGCCGACCCTGGCGCCGATGCCGGCCATGCGACCCACGGCAACGACCGCCGCCGTGACCGAGAACTCCGGTGTCCAGAATGCGCCGCGCAGCAGCGTCGAAACCCAGGCCAGCGAGCCCACCGCGGCCAAGGCGCCGCCGGCACCCCGCACGGCGGCCCAGGCCGGGTCGAAATCCTGCTCCTGGCCGGTGGGCGACCCGAAGCAGCCGGGGTTTCACTTCTGCGGTGAATCCGCCGAGCCGGGGCGGCCCTATTGCGCCCAGCATTGCGCCATTGCCTATCACCGCAAATCCGAAGCGGCCTAGGCCGGATCGACCACCCGATACTCCTTCGGTGGGGGCCAAACTGGGGCGACCGGACAACCGGTCGCCCTTTTGCTTGGCGCGGCGCACATTTTGTAATTTTACTTTGCCAGATTCCGAGGCTTGCTGGGAATAAATCCCACACCATAAGGCATGGCACCAAATCAGGTGTGTATGTCGCAGATCGGCCGCCAAGATATAGGGTTAATAAACAGTATATTTCGTGCAAATTTTAAGATAATCGTCCCAAATCGACAGAGACCACATTATAGTGTGGTTTGGTCACAGGATGTCACATTGTTTGTCGACTCCCCGCAATCCAAATTCGGTCATGACGTTTTTTTGACACTTCCCTGACCCGGATCCCCCGGCAGGCCGTGCCAAAGACAGCCAATTTGGGATGACCATCACCATGACCGAACATACGACCCCGCTGAGCACGACAGCCTCGGGCCCCGCCAGCGGCGCTGAAACCGAACGAATCCAGGCCTTACCGGGCGCCACGCTGGAACTGCCATTCGCTTCAGAGGGTCTCGCCGCCCGTCTCGGCACCAACGGCAATCTGGCAATCCGCTCCGGCGACCAGACCATCCTCATTCTCGGTTATGCTGAAGCCAATGATCAGGCGCCGGTCACCCTTGTGACCCGCGATGGCCGCCAGATCGACCTCGCTGACCTGCTGGCCAGCACCGATCCCGACCTCGACATCGAGACCGCAGCCGGCCCGGCGGCCGGCGACGCGGGCACCGGAGTCGACAACAACGGCGGGGTCTTCTCGCCCTTCGACCCGGCGCCCGGCGCTGGCGGCCTTACTGCCGTCGGCGGCCTTGGCGCAACATCCCTTGCTTATGGGCTGATCGAGCGGGAAGGCCCGCAATTCGTTGATGACGCCGAAGCCGAATTGGCCGGCCCGACTGGCGAAACCGGCCCGACCGGCGAAACCGGCCCCACGGGCGAAACCGGCCCGACTGGCGAAACCGGACCGACCGGCGAAACCGGCCCGACCGGCGAAACCGGACCGACCGGCGAAACCGGACCGACCGGCGAAACCGGCCCGACGGGCGAAACCGGCCCGACTGGCGAAACCGGCCCGACCGGCGAAACCGGCCCGACCGGCGAAACCGGCCCGACCGGCGAAACCGGCCCCACGGGCGAGACTGGCCCAACCGATCCGGATTTGACTCTCCCCAACGGCAGTTGTGAAGGCGGCATGCCGACCAACCTCATCGTCGTGCCGGGTGCCACCAACGGGAAAGACACCCTCACCGGCGGCGACGGCAATGACTCGATTGCCGGTGGGAACCAGAGCGACGATCTTAGCGGTGGTGCCGGAAACGATTTCCTCTCGGGCGAGAACGGTAACGACGTGCTCAACGGCGAGGGCGGCGACGACTGGCTCGAAGGCGGCAACGACAAGGATGTGCTCAACGGCGGCGACGGCAACGACATGCTGTTCGGCGGCAATGGTGCCGACGAGCTTAACGGCGGCGACGGCAACGACTGCCTATTCGGCGGCGAAGGTGCCGATTCCATGTTCGGTGGTGCCGGCAACGACATCTTCCATGCCGTCGATAACGAGGATCTGCACGGCAATGACCCGACGATTGTCGGCGGCAGCGGCGACGATATCGCCATGCTGGGCAAGCTGGCCAACTTCCGCGCCGACGGCAAGGACAACGACGATCAATACGTCCGCGAGATGGAAGTGTTGAATTTCGAGGGCAAGACCAAGGACGGCCCCGGCGGCCAGGACACCGAGATCGTCCTTGATGCCGAGAGCGTGCTCGACATGACCGACGATCGCAACGTGTTGTTCATCCAGGGCGATTCGGGCGACACCCTCACCATGCTGGGCGACTGGACAACCAGTGGCGAGATCCATGCCGGGGACGATGGTCGGAGCTATCAGCTCTATACCGCAAGCTTCGGCGGCTCGGACCTTCAGGTCTATGTCGACACCGACGTGACCCTGACACCCTAATCGCGGCTCTCCACCGACCATGCAGACGGGCGCCCCGGAAACGGGGCGCCCGCTATCTTTTGGCCCTGGTCGACACCAGCGCGCGGTTCATTCCACGGCAAAGATCCACTGCCCATTCTTGCTGAGGCGCGGATTGTCGGGCTCCATTTCCAGCGCCTTCTGCAACCACTCGCGCGCCAGGTCGCGCTGTCCATTGTAGTAGGCGCAGACACTGCCGACGTCGTAGGGACCGATGCCCCAGGCGGCTGCGTCACGGGTATGATCGCGCGGCATCGTGGTGATCGCCAGCATGCGCTGCGCGGCCCATACGCCACCCGGCCAGTCCTTGCCTTCCATGCAGAACTTCGCGAACTCGAACCATGGTTCGCGCGCCTGCGGCGCCTCGGCGCAGGCCTGCAGGTAGGCGCTCCGCGCCTCGTTCTCCTGACCCATTTCCTTATGGCAACGGCCGATGAAACGCAGCGAGGCCGAACGTTCCGGTTTCCACGTCGCCCGCGACAGCGAAAGATGACGCTTTAACTCCTCGATCGCCGCCGCGTACTGCTTGTGGAACATCAACTCGCGGCCGTAATAGTGCGCGCTGCGATCATCCTCCGGATCCTCCGCCGTGGCCAGCGCCAGCAGATCGAGGTACTGCCCGCGCGATTTCGAATCGTCGGCATGGTGATGGACGCGCACGTCTTCCGCCCAGGCGACTTGTTCGACGACGCCACGCTGCGGCACGATCACCTCATGGGCCGGATGCTTCCAGGCGTAACCCTGGCGGTGATGGACCTTGTCACCGAAGAATTGTGTCCTGGGCCGACCCTGCGCATCCCAGTTCCAGACATAGGAATAGCGCAGCCGTGTGGTGCCGGGCCGCCAGGCGGCTTCGAGTGCCTGTCGCCAGCCAGGGACCAGCACCTCATCCATGTCGAGTGAAATGCAGACTTCTGCGTCGATCGGCACCAGCGCCAGATTGGCGTTGCGGGCGTGGTCGAAACGCCACGGCCGGATCGCAATCTCATGCACCGCGACACCGTGCGACCGCAATGCCGAGACAGTACCGTCCTGCGAGCCGGTGTCGGCAACGACGCGGTAGTCGGCCTCGGCACAGCTCTCGGCCCAGCGCCGGGCGAACTGTTCCTCGTTGAGGGCGATGGTATAGACGGCGATCTTCATGACACTGGCCCGGTTTCGTTTGGCGGTATCCAGACCAGAAAGTGGCGGGATTGCCGCTCGCCCGCAACAGCAATCCTAGGCGACCGGGTTGGGCGTCGCTCTGGAGTCCTGGCGAAGAACACGGCGCATTGATCCATCTGCCCCGAACTTCCGTCCCTGGCTCGGCCGCCGCCGCCAGGGTGAGGCCGGTCAGTCCGGCGCCGACCACCCGGACCGGCGGAATGCCCCAGCGCGCTTCGCCACCTAGCCCGCCAGGGCGGCCCGGTAGACTTCCGGCTTGAAGCCGACCAGACGCCTGCCGCCGAGATCGAGCACCGGGCGCTTGACCATCGAGGGCTGCGCCAGCATCAGCGCCACGGCCTTGTTCCGGTCGAGCGCCATCCGCGCCTGCTCGGGCAATTTGCGAAAGGTGGTGCCAGCGCGGTTGAGCAGCGTCTCCCAGCCAAGTTCATCGCACCAGCTTTCCAGCACCTTCCGCTCGACCCCCAGCAGTTTGTAGTCGTGGAAGGCATAGGCAATGGCATGGGCGTCGAGCCAGGCCATTGCCTTCTTCATCGTGTCGCAATTCCTGATGCCATGGATGGTGACGGTCATGCCGGATCTCCGATGCTGCCAGTGTGCCCCCATCCATAGCCAGAGTAGGCCGCTCCAGTCACGCCCCGCCTCTTGGGCACGCGGATACCCTTGTGCCCCGTCATCTTCGCACCTGGTCCGGATTCCGTACTGCCTTTGCCCCGCGACCGCGATAGACTGCCGGCATGACAGGATACGGCCAGTTCTGTGCCATTGCGCGCGCCCATGAGGTGCTGGGGGGTCGCTGGACCCTGCTCATCGTGCGCGAGCTGCTGTGCGGCAGCCGGCGCTTCAACGACATCAGGCGCGGCATACCGCGCATCTCCCGGACCATGCTCTCGGAACGCCTGCAGGAACTGGTGCTGGTGGGGGCCGTGGTGCGCAGCGACGGTTCCCACGGCCCGGAATACGGTCTCACCGAGTCGGGGCGCGAACTTGCCGGAATGGTGATGGCGCTGGGCACCTGGGGTCAGCGGTGGCTGCCGCGACGGGCCAAGGACGAGGATATTGACGCCGATCCGCTGCTCCACGACATGCAGCGGCGGGTGAACTTCGCCAAACTGCCGAGGGAGCCCTTCGTCATCCGCTTCGAGATCGACCGGCAACGGCCGCGCTTCTTGCTGCTGAGGCCCGGCGAAGCGTCGCTCTGCGGCGAAAATCCCGGCTTTCCCGAAACGCTCGCCCTGCGCGCCCGGCTGCCGGCCCTGATTGCCTGGTGGCGCGGCGATACGGATTTCGCCGGCGCGCAGCGGCTCGGCCTCTCGCTCACGGGTGCCAAGGCTGACATGCGCGCCTTCCCGACCTGGTTCGAGCGTTACCTGCTGGCGGATGTGCCGCCGGCCCGGCAAAGGAAGTGAGGTCGAGATGAGCGTCCATATCGTCCGGCTTGGAGCCAAGCGCCAGAAACAGGAAGGCACCCGCATCGGCACCGTGCGGCGCCCACCGCGCGGGGTGGCCAAGGACCGCTTCGCCAGCGACGACTGGTACGATGTCTGGTATCCGGAACTCTCGCCCAGCGCCGCACTGGTCACTCAGGCCCTGGAAGCCGCCTCCGCCAAGGAATGGAGCGCCTTCGAGCGCGCCTTCCGCGCCGAGATGAACCAGCCGGCGGCGCGCCGTACCCTCGATCTGCTCGCCGCCCTCTCGCAGCACGCGGATTTTTCCGTGGGCTGTTACTGCAAGGACGAGGACCGCTGCCACCGCAGCATCCTGCGCGCCCTGCTCGCCGAGCGCGGTGCCAGGATCGCCTGAACGGGCATCAGGCGATTAGCGGCCACAGGGTAGCCGCGAGGGCCAGACCCATGGCGATGTTGAACCATTTCAGCCGCACCGGATCGGCGAGAAAGCCACGCAGCGATACGCCGAGCCACGCCCAGGTCGAGACGCTGGGCAGATTGACGATGGCGAAGGCAACGGCGATGAGCAGGACGGAGAGGAACGGCGACGCTTCATTGGTGTAGAGCGCCATAACCGTTACCGCCACCACCCAGGCCTTGGGGTTGACCCACTGAAAGATTGCCGATTCCAGGAAGGTGAGCGGCCGGCCAGCAGCGGCGCCATCCATTCCGTCTCCATCCGGTGCACTGCCAATGGCGCGCGACATGCCGATGCGCCAGGCGAGATAGAGCAGATAGGCTGCGCCCCCAATCTTGAGCATTACATGCAACACCGGATAGGCGGTAAGCAGGCCGCCAAGACCGAGTCCCACGCCCAGCAGCAGCGCCTTGAAACCGATGGTGATGCCGAGCACCTGCGGCAGGGTGCGGACAAAGCCAAAATTCGCCCCCGAGGTAAGCAGCATGAAGTTGCTCGGCCCCGGCGTGATCGACGTGACAAAGGCAAAGACGGCCAGGGCCAGAAGATCTTCGAGCGCCATGATGACAGGTCTCCTGTTCGTTGCCGCGACCCGGCCGCCCAGCGGCGGTCGCGGCGGAACTTATTGATAGACACCGGCCGCGATGCCGTGGGGTACGGAATCCGTACCGGGGATGGGCGCGCGCTGTACCGCGCGCGATTCGCCCGCTAGAATCCCAACCGGATTCGCCCCCCTCGGTGCGTGCCTGCCTGATGTACGCCCGCCTGCTGCACCATGGGGCGCATCCTGACGGTGGCCGTCATCGGTGCCGCGCCGCCCGCGGCTGCGAAAGGAAGCCAGCGATGAGCACGATCCCCGGACCCGACGGCAAGCCGCGCTGCCGCTGGTGCGCCGCCGCCCCGGAATTCTTCGCCTATCACGATGCCGAATGGGGCTTTCCGGTGAGCGACGACCGGCGCCTCTTTGAGAAGCTGTGCCTCGAAGGGTTCCAGTCCGGCCTCTCCTGGCGCACGATCCTCGCCAAGCGCGAAAACTTCCGCGCCGCCTTCCACAATTTCGACGTCGCGCGCATCGCCCGCTATGGCGAAAAGGACGTGGCGCGCCTGCTCCAGGATGCCGGCATCGTGCGCCATCGCGGCAAGATCGAGGCGGTGATCAACAACGCCAAGCGCGCGCAGGAGATGGTGAAGGCCGAGGGCTCGCTCGCTGCCTTTCTCTGGCGTTATGAGCCGGAGGCAAAATCGCTGGGGAAACCGCAGAGCCTCACCACCTCGCAGGAATCCGTGGCCCTTTCCAAAGAGCTGAAGAAACGCGGCTGGAAATTCGTCGGGCCCACCACGATCTTCGCCTTCATGCAGGCGATGGGTCTCCTCAACGACCATGCCGAGGCCTGCGTCACCCGCGCGAAGGTGGCGAAGGCCAGGAAGGCGTTCAAGAAGCCGGGATAGGTGCCGCCGCCGGGCGCATCGCCGGCCGGAAAGTCATGGCGATGAGGACGGCGCCGAGGCCGATGCCCCAGGAGCCGATATAGAGCCAGGCATAGCTGGCAAAGGCGTCGTAGATGAGACCGCCGGCAAACGGGCCCAGCGCCATGCCGAGACCGCCCGCCGTGGCGGTGCCGCCGATCACGGTCCCCATCATGTGGAGCGGGAAGTTCTCGCGCGCCAGCACCGCGTAGAGCGGCATGATGCCGGCATAGATGAAGCCGAAGAGGGCCGCCACGGCATAGAAGCCGCCGAGCCCGCTCACGAAGGCATAGGCAAGGGCGCCGAAGGCCTGGGCGAGCAACCCCAGGACCAGGATGCGCTTGGCGCCGAAGCGATCGCCGAGCAGGCCGAAGGCGACGCGCCCGCCCAGCCCGGCAAGACCCTCCACGGAATAGATCGAGACGGCGGCGATCATGGGAATGCCGCAGGTGAGCGCATAGCTCACCGTGTGGAAGATCGGCCCGGAATGGGTGGCGCAGCAGAAGAAATTGGTCAGGGTCAGGATCAGGAAGGGCGGCGATCGCAGGGCCTGCGCAACGCTCATGGGCGGCGCGCCGGCCGGGGCCGTGCTCGTTTCGCCAGCCGGACCTTCCGCCGCGAGGGCCGGTGGCCGGCGCACCAGCAGGGCCACGGGAATCATCACCGCGCCGGTCAGCACCGCGATGAGGAGCAGCGATTGGCGCCAGTCATATTGCGTCACCAGCCAGGCGGCGAGCGGCGACATGGTCATGGGGGCCACCCCGATGCCGGCCGAGACCAGCGAGACGGCAAGTGCGCGCTGGGTTTCGAACCAGCCGGTGACGCAGGCCATCATGGGCACGAAGATGGCGGCGACCGCGCCGCCCACCAGCAGGCCGAACAGCAGCTGGAACTCGATGAGCGAGTCCGCCCGCGAGGCGAGCGCCAGCGCGCCCGACAGGATGACGGCACCGCTGAGCACCACCGGGCGCGGGCCCCAGCGGTCGCTGGCCATCCCCCAGGCCATGCTGCCGAAGGCCATGGCGAGAAAGCCGATGGTCATGGCGGTGGAAATGCCGGTCACCGACCAGCCGGTGTCGCGCGCGATCGGCTGCAGGAAGACCGGCAGCGAGAACATGCCGCCGATGGCGGCACAGCCCAACAGCGCGCCCGCCGCGACGATGACCCAGCGATAGGGGGATTGATGCATCGGTGTCTCCCGTTCGGGCGGCGATTGCAGCCTGCTTCGCCGCCCGCTGTCAATGTCGGGATGGTGTGGCCGGCAACAGGGGCCCATCGATCACGCCTTGCCGTATTCGTCGCGGCGGCGGAACCAGGGGCCGGTCTCGTTGCGGCCCAGGGGCGCGCGGTCGAGGAACTGATAGGCACCCCAGAGCGCATCGAGGCCGCGGGCATAGGTGGAATAGGTGTGATAGACGGCATCCCCTTCCCGGATGAAGGCGCTGAGGCCCGGCCGGTCGCGGGCATAGCTGGCGCCGTCGGTGCCGCAGCCCTGCGCGAATTCGACCACCGGCGGCGGCAGCGGCTCCATGTCCATGGCATGGCCCTTGTGCTGGTAATTGTAGTCGATGCCGGCCTGCTGCTGTTCCTCCGTGAAGGAGACGCTGAAATCGTAGTTGAAGCTGCTCTC
>JAEUKV010000256.1 GCA_016794165.1 Rhodospirillaceae bacterium | reverse complement strand
CTGCCGCTGCTGTCGGGGTTGCTGATCGCGCGCCTGTCCGAGCGCGTGCCGGCCGAAATCGAATCAGTCTGTCGCCGCATTCTCGACATCGACCACGAGAATCCCGATGCAAACACCTTTCTCGCGTGGTCGATCATCGTGCTGGGCCGCGATCTGGTCGAAGCGCTGGAATGCGTCGATCGCGCCCTGGCGCGTGATCCCCAACATGCCCAGGCCAAGGCCATGCGCTATCAGACGCTGGTGGCGATGGGGCGCGAGGCAGAGGCGGACCAAATCTGGGCCGAAATGGTCGAGCGCGCGGCGCATGACTGGGACTTTGCCAGGAATGTCGGCCTGATCGCCGCGCAGCTGCGCAAGAAGACGCGCCTGACCGACATCACCAACATCTATCTGCAGCACAATCCGGACGATGCCAGCGCCATCGGTCACATGGCGACACTGGTCATGATGGACGGCGACTTTCTTACCGGCCATGAACTCACCAAGCGCGCCACCGAGGTCCTGCCGGACAACATGATCCTGCACATGACCCTGGCGCTGAGCTCCTTTCGCCTGAAGGAGTTCGACACTTTCCACAAATACCACTGGACCCGTTGGCAGCGCGACGGTGCCGAGCCGCGCTGGCAGTTAGACGTGCCGGAATGGGACGGCCAACCGCTGCCCGAAAAGGCCGTCGTCATCTACAGCGAGCAGGGCGTCGGCGATCATATCATGTGGGCGTCCTTTCTGCCGGCGGTGCAGTCGCGAGCGACTCGTGTCTATGTCGAGACGAACGTGCGGCTCAATTCTCTCTTTGCCCGCAGCTTCCCGCAATATGCAGTTGTGACGCGCGAATACCTGCCGGGCAATTGGAACACGCGCACCATTGGCGGCCAGGCATCGGCGGCCGACCTGCCGCAACTGCTGGATCTGAGTTTCGAGAACGTACCTGGGCGCGATGGCTTCCTCATCGCCGACCCAACCTTGATGGTGAAGCTGCGCGCGCGCTACCAGGAGATGTTTCCGGGCAAGAAGCTGGTGGGCATATCCTGGCGCAGCGGCAATCGCGACAGCGCCGCCATCCGTTCGCTGGAGCTCGCGCAATGGGGCCCCATCCTTTCCAATCCGGACTGCGTCTTCATCAACTTGCAGTATGGCGATGTCTCGCGCGATGTCGATTTCGTGCGACAGGAGATGGGTGTCGAGATCTACTGGGACAAGGAGATCAATCCGCTCGGCAACATGGATCCGTTCGTTGCCCAGATCGCCGCGCTCGATCTGGTCATTTCGGTCGACAACAGCACGATTCATTTTGCTGGCGCGGTTGGCAAACCGACCTGGGCCCTGCTGCCGGTCAATTCCGATTGGCGCTGGCTGAGAGAGACGAGGGACGCCATATGGTACGCCAGTCTGGAACTCTTCCGCCAGCAGCCGGATGTCGGCTGGGACCCGATCGTCGAGGAGGTTGCCGGTCGGTTGCGCTGTGTGAGCGATGCGGATTTCGCCAAGGCCCATGTGGCGATGCTGCACCGCTGCGGTGCGCATGCCTTCCGCTATGGTCGCCTCGACGTGGCCGAGGACTACTACCGGTCCCTTCTCACACTCGGCCAGCATCGCGCTGAAGCACTGCACGTGGTGGGGCATTGCGCACGCATCGCAGGCCATCCCAAGGACGCAGTGGCGATCGCCGCCGGCGCCTTCGAACTTGCACCCGAGATGGTCGACTATCGTGCCGAGCTGGCGCTGGCGCTCGATGCCTGCGGTGAGGGCGAACGCGCCGAGCGCATCGCGCGCGACGCCCTCAAGCATGACGGCAACAATGCCAACGCGCTCCTCGCCATGGGTCGGATTCTCTGTCGGCACAACCGCCAGACCGAGGCCACGGACTATTTCGCGCGCGTGCTGCGAACCGATCCGAAGCATGTCGAAGCGCGCACGGCGCTGGCCCAGGCGCAGGCAATCCAGGGTGAGTGGGAAATCGCGAAGAAGAATTTCGTCACGGCAATCAACCATGCGCCGCTTGATGCGCAATCGCATATCCGCTTTGCCGAGGCGGCACTGCAGATGGGCGATTTTGCCACTGGCTGGGAGCATTTTCGTTGGCGCTTCGGCTCCGGCTTCGCGGACTTGCCGCCGCATCTCGCCATGCTTGATCAGGAACATCACCCCGCAGCATGGGAAAGCGGCAATCTGCGCCGCGCGCGCCTGCATCTGCGCGCCGAGCGAGGGCCGCTTGAACAGCTGCTGCTTGCCAGCCTGCTTCCGGAGGTGCTGGGCGAAACCCGCGCCATCGTTGCAGAGGCCGATCCAGTCTTGCTGCCATTGTTGCAGGCGATGAACGCGAAGACGACCTTCCTTGCAATCGGCTCGGTGAACCTGCCGATCCTGCAGGCGGCGAAAATCTCTCTGACGTCGAGCCTGGGCGATCTGGCGCGACGCTTCCGACCCGACGCAGCCGCGTTTCCCGGCAAGCCCTGGCTTGCGAGCAGCGATCTGCCCAAGGCCATCCAATTCCGCCATGATTACCGGCAATGCTTCCCGCAACGTCCTCTGGTCGGCCTTTCCTGGCGCCAGGAGGCTGGCGACGATGAGCTACTGCTGGCTCCCCTGCAGCCGTTGTTCCACGATCAGCGCATGGGAATCGTTTCGATCCAGCGCGGTGCCGACCGCGGTCGCCTGTCGACCATCGCGGCCGAGACAGGCTGCGATTTCGTGGTCGACCCGCGGGTCGATGCCAGCCAAAGTTTGCTCGACTACGCCGCCCAACTGGCGGCGCTTGACATAGTTGTCGCAGCCGACGACCTCGCCGCGGCAATCGCCATGGCGCTGGGCAAGCCCGTCATCAAACTGTGCCTCAGCGGCGCCGAACACTGGGCCTGGGGTTGGGCCGGAGCAAGTTGCGTTTGGGCAAGGAATGTCCGCATAATACGCGCGCCGCAGGATGGAACTCATTGGGTTGCCGCCGTGCAGGCATTGCTGGACAACGGGATGCTGGAAGGAGTTGATCATGAATCGCCATGAGCGCCGGGCGGCGTCGCGAACCGCAAAGGCGAAAGGCCTGCCCAAGGCCGGTGGTGCGAGCGCTCAGATCAATAACGGCATCGCCGCGATCAATGCCGGCAACCTGAAGCTCGCGGAAGAGACTTTCCGGCAGATTCTGAAGGCCGACCCCAACATGGTGGAGGCCAAGCATCAGTTGGGCACCGTGCTGGCCCGCACCGGCCGTGCCGACGAAGGCGCCCAGCTGCTGCGCGAGGTGACCGCTGCCTTGCCGAATGAAGCCCTCTATTGGAGCAACCTTGCCGCCGCCTGCTATATCGGCAGCGATACCGCCGGTGCCATTGAGGCGGCGCGACGGGCCGTGTCGCTTCAGCCCGACTATGGATTGGCATGGGATAATCTCGGCTCGGCCCTCATGGACAACCAGGAGTTCGTCGAAGCGATCCATGCTTTCAACAGGGCGATTGAACATGGGGCTGGCGATGTCGAGACGATGAAGCGTCTCTCTGGCTGCTATTTCGGTGCCCAGGATTATGGCAATGCCATTCGCATCATGCGCGATATTCTGGCCAATCATGGTGATGATCCGGAGATCATGGCCAGCCTTGGCGCCGCCCTGATCGAGGCGCAGGACTATCCTGCCGCGCGCGACACGTTGGCAAAGGCGGCGGGGATCACTCCGGACCATTTCCCGACCGCCTATCATTTCGGCCGTGTTCTCCGGTTGACCGGCGACATGACGGCAGCCCTGCGCTGGCTGCGTCGCGCCACTTCGGCCGACCCGCGCAATCCCGTCGCCTGGCGTGACCTTGCCGACGCGCTGTTCGAAAGCGGGGACATCGAAAATGCCAAGGTCGCGATCGAACGCGCGATAAGCCTCGAGCCGAATGCGGTCTCGATTCGTGACCTGGCGGTGCGGATCCTGGGCCCTGGCGCGGCGGAAGAACCGGTCTTCAATCTGGATCTGCCTGCCCTGGGACTGTTCGCGCCGATGCAGCTCACGACGGCCAAGGAAGCGGCAGCTCCCAAGCCCGATGAGTCCGGCGTGGTCGACCTCAGCATCCTCAAGATCGGAGCCTGATCGGCAGCGACGATGGTTGCCGGACAGAATGACCAGATCGACGGGTGGCTGCAGACTGCCCGCGAGACATATGCCCGCGGCGAGCATGATGCCGCTTTGGCGGCCTATGACCGGATTCTCGACAGGACGCCCGACGAGCCGCGTGCGCTGTGCCTGCGTGGGCTCATCTATCGGGACCGCGGCGATATCCTCGCTGCCGAGCGTGACTTCCGCCGCGCCGTAAAAGTGGCGCCAAACATGCCGCTCACCTATCAATTGCTGGGTGACCTGCTGCACAACGCCAAGCATCTGGTGATGGCAGCCGACATCTATGAGCAGGGTCTGGCGTGCGATCCGGACAACCTGCCGATCCTCGGCAACCTTGCCCATACCAGGCTGGGGCTCGGTCACTACGCGGCCTGCCTCGAGCTCAGCCGGCGCGTGGTGGGGCAGGATGCGAAGCAGCAGGAATCCTGGTTCCGCATCGGCGCCTCGCTCTGTCAGCTGCAGCGCTATGGCGAGGCGGTGTCGCCCCTGCGCAAGGCCGTGGCGCAGAAGGCTGACTGCCTGCGCAGCCGTGCCGCCTTGTGCGTCGCCCTGCAGCAAAGCGGCAAGGGCGCGGCGGCGGTGAAGGAGATGACCGCGGCGGTACCATATATCGAGAAGAATTTCGATTATCTGACCCAGTTCAATGAAGTGCTGGCCTGGCTCAATAGCACCGATACTGCGTTGCAGGTGCTGCGCGCCTATCTCGATCGCCACCCGGACAATGCCGGCGCGTGGACTCTGCTGGCCAAGCTCTACATCGTTTCCGGGCGTGAGCGGGAGGGCAATGCCCTGTTGGAACAGGCGGCCGCTCTGGCGCCGCAGGATGCGGATATCCAGCTGACCCTCGGCCTGCAGCAGGTGAAGTTAGGCGACTATCATGCCGGGCTCGTGCGCTATCGAAAGCGCTGGGAGAAGCCGCAGCTTGATCCCAGGGAGGGGTGGTGGGACGTTCCGGCGCCGGCCTGGGACGGTGCAGCGCTGCCGGCTGGCGCCCTGCAGATCTGGACTGAGCAGGGCATCGGAGATCTTGCCATGTTCGCCGGGTGCTTCGACCTGCTGCCCGATCTGGCGCCGCGCGTCATGTTGGAGACGATCAGCCGCTTCCGTGGACTGATGCAGCGCTCGTTTCCCTGGGCCGAGATCTACCAGCGCGACCAGTTGCCAGTCGACTTCGTGCAAGCGCTGGACGTGCGAGCCCACGCGCCGATCGGCGACCTGCCGCTGCTGCTGGGTCTCGATCTGGAAAACCTGCCATCTCGCGACGGGTATCTGATCCCGGATGCAACGACCACATGGCGATTGCGCGAACGCTATCTTGCACGCTTTCCCGGGCGGCTCATCGTCGGCATCTCCTGGCGCAGCGGCAACAAGACGAGTGCGACCACGCGCTCTGCCGAGCTTGAT
>JAEUKV010000251.1 GCA_016794165.1 Rhodospirillaceae bacterium | reverse complement strand
GGCCTGGTGCAAGCCTTGGCGGAGGGCATGCATTTCGCTCAGGCGGCCGGCCTCGACGGTGCCAAGCTCGTCGAAGTGATTTCGAAGGGCGCGGCGCAGTCCTGGCAGATGGAGAACCGTGCCCTCACCATGCTGGAGGGGAAGTTCGAGTTCGGCTTCGCGGTCGACTGGATGCGCAAGGATCTCGGCATCTGCCTTGCCGAGGCGAAACGCAATGGTGCGCAATTGCCGGTCACGGCCCTGGTCGACCAGTTCTACGCCCGGATCCAGAAGCGGGGTGGCGGCCGCTGGGACACCTCTTCCCTGATGCAGCCGCTGAGCAAGCCCTGAGCCAAGCAGCGACGGCGTACGACCAGTCGACACTTTTTTGGCGGGAAATGCGCTGGTTGCGTTTGAAGATCACCCATCTCCACCCTATATGGTCAGGCCTTGGGGGTTCGCAGGATCGCCGTTTGAGAGTCAAACGGCCGCTACCGATTGGCGGCTGCGAAGCACCATCTGACCAACATTAATCGGGTGTTGAATGGCTTTTTCTCTTCCCAAGGACGCGATCCCCGGCGTGGTGCTGGTGGCCTGTGCGGCGACTGCCCTGATCGTCGCCAATTCGCCCCTTGGGCAGGAATATGAATATCTTCTGAAGACCAAGGGCGTCATCGCCTTCGGCAGCGGCGTCATCGAGATGCCCTTGGCCTATTGGGTCAAGAATGCGCTGATGGCGATCTTCTTTTTCTTCGCCGGCATGGAGCTGAAGCGCGAATTGCTGGAGGGACAGCTCGCCGATCTGCGCGCCGCTGCCCTGCCGATCGCCGGCGCCGTGGGTGGCATGGCCCTTCCGGCCGCGCTTTATCTCGCCATCGCCGGAACCGGTGCCTTCGTCGCCGGCTGGGCCATTCCCTCGGCGACCGACATCGCCTTCGCCCTCGGCGTGCTGTCTCTCCTCGGCTCGCGCGTACGCCCATCGTTGAAAGCTTTTCTGCTGGCGGTTGCCGTGGTCGACGACCTCGGCGCCATTCTCATTGTCGCCTTCGTCTATACGACCGGCCTGCAGGTGGAATGGCTGGCCTGGGCGGCCGGATGGTTCGCCGTGCTGGCGGTCCTCAACCGGCTGAAGGTTCGGTCGCTCGGCGCCTATGCGCTCATTGCCCTGCCGCTCTGGGTCTCGCTGCAGAATTCCGGCGTCAATCCGACCATCGCCGGCGTGCTGGCTGCCGCCGCCATTCCGATCCGGGACAAGGATGGTGGCTCGCCGCTCCACGATGCCGAGCATTTGCTGCGGCCCTGGGTTCTCTTTGGCGTCATGCCGGTCTTCGCCTTGTCGGCGGCCGGTGTTTCGTTTGCCGCCGGCTTCGTCGATGTGCTGCTGCATCCGGTGGCGCTTGGCGCCGGTGTGGGCCTTGCCATCGGCAAGCCCATCGGCATCACCCTGGTTACCCTGATCGCCTGCAAGCTCATGCGGGCACAATTGCCCGGCAGCGTGATGGAGATCGTCGGCGTCGGCAGCATTGCCGGCATCGGCTTCACCATGAGCCTGTTCATCGGCGCGCTTGCCTTCGACGATCCGGCCCTGGCGGCCCCGGTGCGGGTCGGCGTCTATGCCGGGTCGATCGTGTCCGCCGCCCTGGGATTGTTGATCCTCGTTCAGGCGCGCCGACGGGCCGCGCGCCGCGGGAAGTCCGAGCGGGATCAGACTCATCCGTTCATTGGGCCGGAACCGGAATACGAAAAGTTCAGCGGCCCGAAATTTTCCTAACCAGCGGCGGAATGGCCTGACATGGATTACCTACTGATTGCCGGCGGATTGGTGTTGCTGTTCGTGGGCGGCGAGGGGTTGGTGCGCGGCGCCGTTGCGATCGCGCGATCGCTCGGGCTCTCGGCCCTCCTGATCGGCCTGACGGTGGTCGGTTTTGGCACCTCGATGCCGGAACTCCTGGTTTCCGTGAAGGCCAATCTGGACGGGGCCGGATCAATCGCCATCGGCAATGTCATCGGTTCCAACATCGCCAATATCCTCCTCATCATCGGCATTTCCGCGCTGATCCTGCCGATGGCGGCCTGGCAGGAGAGCGTCCGGCGCGACGCCGGCGTGATGATGCTGGCAGCGGTCGCAGTGGTCGGCCTGATGCAGTTTGGGCTGCTGGACCGATTCATGGGTATGGCCATGGTGGTGGCCCTGCTGCTCTATCTTGGCTTCGCATATCGGCTGGAAAAGGCGGAAGCGGAAGCCGCGCGAAATCATGCCCCGCATACCGTTCACGAGCAAGAAGCCGAGGAGATGGAAGATGTGAAGCTGGCCGGCTGGAAGGCCTGGCTGGTGACACTGGCCGGTCTTGGCATGCTGATCCTTGGCGCCGATCTTCTGGTCACCGGCGCCGTCAACGTCGCCCGGGCATTCGGTATCTCGGAAGCCGTTATCGGCCTTACTATCGTCGCGGTCGGTACCAGCCTGCCGGAACTGGCGACCTCGATCGTGGCCGCCATCCGGCGCCATGCCGATGTCGCCATCGGCAATGTAGTGGGTTCCAACATCTTCAATGTACTTGGAATTCTGGGGGTGACCGCCCTCATCCGACCGATCCCGGTCGAGCCAGCGTTCAGGCTCGTCGATGGGCCGCTGATGATTGGTGTCACGTCGCTCATGGCCCTGTTGTTGTTCCGCGCCCGGTCGATTGGGCGCCTCGTTGGGTTCTTGATGCTCAGCGGCTATGCCGTCTATACGGGATATCTGTTCCTATTTCTGTAGCGGCCTGAGATTTCGGTCAGAGGATCCGGAACTCTCGCCTATTCGCCTTCTTGGGCTGCGGGTGTAGCATTTGATTGCCGGGGAGACAGCCCACGCAGCTTCCAGCTAGGCGCCCGCCGGGTGCCGGTAGGGGGAGGCTGTCATATTCCGGCAATTGTCCATGGCCTTCGATTGGAGTGTGTCATGAGACGTCAACCCTGGTTGCTCCTGCTTGTCGCCGCGTGCCTCCTGGTCCTGGAAGCCTGCGCGCCCAGAGCATCTGTCTACTACGACCGCGATGGGCGCCGAGACTGGGACGGACGCATCGTCGTCGATTGACCAGGCGGTAGCCTGGAACGTCAGATCCGGTGGGGAATAGGCGCTGAGCGGGCGATTGCGTCTTGGATGGGAACGCGGCCGCCACCGGCGGGCTCAAAGACAGCGATTAACACTCTGATTGTAAATAATAAATGCGCATTTTCGTAACTGCCAGAAATCCTGCTTGCTATATGCATGCGGCATGCATATTTTTGAATTCAAGTAGCTTCCAGGAGATTTTCATGCCGTTTCCGGACCCCGCAATCCCATTCGCCTTGATCGGCGTTCCGATCGACTCCGTCGGTGGTGCCGGAGGCACCGAACTCAGCCCCGCTGCACTGCGCAACCTTGGCGACTGGCCCTCGATCCTGCGCGAGGATCGGGGCGATCTCTCCATTCATGTCCGCGACCGAACACGCGATCCGGCAACCGGGATCGTCGGCTCCGACGATGTCTTGCGGACCACGGAAATCCTGCGCCATGAGGTGGCTGCCTGCCTCGAAGGAGGTCACCGGCCCATTCTGCTCGGCGGCTGCTGCACCCAGGTGGTGGGCGCCATGGCTGGGGCCCGCGACGCGGCGGGCCGGGTGGGAATCGCCTACCTCGACGGCCATCTCGATCTCTATGACGGCGTGACGTCACCAACCGGGGAAGGGGCGGACATGCCCCTGGCTGTCGCCCTCGGCCGCGGACCGAAGCCATGGGTCGCGGCCGCCGGCGGTGCCAGCCTGCGGCCCGAGGATGTCGCCCTTCTGGGCCCCCGCGACGTGGCGGACGCCGCCAGCCGCGGTTCCTTGATGCCCGAGGATTTCACGCCTGTCGTTCCGCTCTGGACCAATGAGGACATCGTGGCCGAGGGTCCGGCCCGGGTGGCAGCCGATGTGCGTCGGAAATTCGAACGCGAGGCGCGCCCGTTCTGGCTGGCTGTCGATGTCGACATTGTCGACCAGAGCGTCTTTCCCGCCACCGACTATCTCATGCCGGGCGGCCTCGACTGGGAATCGTTTGCGAGTCTTTTCAAAGGGCTGGCGCAATCTCCTCAACTGCTGGGACTCTCGCTCGCCTGCTACAATCCGCAAAAGGATCCGGGACTGAGGGACGGGCGGCGCCTGGCCCAGCTGGTGATTTCGTCCCTCGGGGAGGTGCACCGATGAGGAAATCAGATCACCGCGATGCCAATCTGCGCACGGCCAATCTGCTCGGCGCCCTGTCCCTGGTCATGATGGACGGCATGAAGGCCGAACTGGGCGCGCTTACCGAGATCGGCGAGAGCGACTGGGCGGCGCTCATTGTGCTGGAGCACATGCCGGAGACCACCGTGGATCACCTGGCCCGGATCGTGCGGCTGTCGCAGCCCGGGGCGGTGCGCCTGGTGGACCGGTTGGAGGCGGCCGGTTGGGTCGAACGTCGCCAGGGCAGCGATCGGCGCGCCCGCCCGCTGGTCCTGACCGGCGCCGGCCACCGCATGGTCCGCGCGCTGCTGCTCGGGCGCGAAAGAACCCTGCGTCAGCCGCTGGATGTGCTGGACGACGGGGAGCGGGAGACGTTGGCCCGTCTCCTGGAGAAGATGCTGGCCGGGCTGGGCAAGACCGAGGCCGAGGCAGATACCGCCTGCCGCCTTTGCGATGAGAGCGCTTGTCCGGAGGAGACCTGCCCGCTGACCCAGGGCTGCCGGGCGGCTGCGCCCTAGCTCGCCCCGGCGCCCGGGACTTTTTGATCTGCCGCGCGGCGGCGAGCCGCGCCGAGGAGATCCGCCATGCCGCATCTCGATTTCGCGCGCGCACTTGTCTCGCTCATCAGCCTGTTGATTTTAAAGCTTTCAGGGGCGGTGGAATGCCCCCGGTACCGATTCTGAGCGCTCGGCTGCCTTGACTGCGTTCCAGGCCGCTTCCATCCGCTCCAGCCCGGCCTGGGCGGGGTCCGTGCCGTCCGTCCGCAGCCGTGCCTCTAGCGCGCGGAAGCGCCGTTCGAACTTGGCATTGGCACGTCGCAGCGCGCCCTCCGGCTCGACATTGAGGTGGCGGGCAAGATTGGTGACCGCGAACAACAGGTCACCGATCTCCTCGTCCAGCTTCTTTGCATCGCCGCCGTCGATCTCGGCGCGGACTTCGGCCAGTTCCTCCTCGATCTTGGCCGTGACCTCGCCGGCATGGCGCCAGTCGAACCCAACCCTGGCGGCGCGCTTCTGCAGCTTGTCGGCGCGGGTAAGGGCCGGCAGGGCGGTCACCACCCCGTCGAGGGCGGACGGCGCCCGACCCTCGGCCGCCGCGAGTCGCGCGCGTTCATGGGCCTTCTGGCTTTCCCAGGCCACGGTCTGGGCGTCCGCCGTGGCAATATCGGCCGCACCAAATACATGAGGATGTCGTTCTATCATTTTGTTATTGATAGATTTAAGTACATCGACCATGGAGAAGTGCCCGGCCTCCCGGGCCATCTGGGCATAGAACACGACCTGGAACATGAAATCGCCCAGTTCGCCCACCAGCGCCGGCATGTCGCCGCTTTCGATGGCGTCGGCGACCTCATAGGCCTCCTCGATCGTATGGGGCACGATCGAGCGGAAATCCTGTTCGAGATCCCATGGACAGCCGCCATTGGGATCGCGCAGGCGCGCCATGATTTCCAACAGACGGTCGAGTTCGGCGGCGGCGTCGGACATGGCGGCAATTCCTCAAGAGGCGGGCGGCGGCACTATAGCCAAATCGGATCGGGCGATCGAGAAATGGCATTTGTGCCGGGATCGCCATGGGTTAGCGTGACGCCATGACGATTCCCGAGATCGACGTGACGCCGCTGTTCGGCCCGCCGGGGCAGGCCCGTGCCGACGCCGACGCGGCCATCGCGCGCGCCGCGCAGGGGATGGGTTTCCTGCTGATCCGGGGCCAGCCGGCGAGCGTCCCGACCCCGGATCTCTTGCGGATCTTTGAATTGCCGCAGGAGGTTACGCGGCGACTTTGGCGGCAGAAATTCGCTCCAGCTCAGGCCAATGTCTATCGCGGCTGGTTCCCGCTGCAGAACGGGCATGCCACCTACAAGGAAGGTTTCGATGCCGGGCCGGATCTCGCCTATGGCCCGGCGCGGGTGCGGGCAGGCGATCCACTGTGCGAAGCGACGCCCTTGCCGCCGGCGTATCTCCTGCCTGGCTGGCAGGCGGGAATGGCCCGCTATTACCGGGCGATGGAGGAAGTGGGTGAGGCGTTGCTGCGGTCGATCGCGCGGGGCCTCGGCCAGCCCGAGGATAGTTTTGCCACGGCTTTCGAGGGCGGCATCTCGACCCTGCGGCTGCTACATTATCCGGTGCGCCCGCCCGAGAGTTTTGAGGGCGTGAATGCCGACGAGATCTGGACCGAACTGGAAGGGAGGCGGGTGCCGCTCGCCGGCAAGGCGCATATCGATTCAGGCTTCGTAACTCTCCTTGCTCAGCACGGCATATCCGGCCTTCAGGCGCTTGATCCTGAAGGAAACTGGGTCGACGTCCCACCGCGCGACGGGACCCTGGTGATCAATTTCGGCAAGCTGCTGGAGCGCTGGACCGGCGGTCGGATCCGGGCCACCCGGCACCGGGTGATCGGCCGCGAAGGGGTGCCGCGCTATTCGGTGCCGTTCTTCTACGAACCCCGGGTGGATGCCGAGATCGCCCCCTTGCCGGGGCTTGGGCCTGACTTCGCGCCGTTTCGCTACGGCGATCATCTTTGGGCGGCGATGATGCGCTTCGTCGAGTTCGAGGGGCTCGACCATCTGCGCCCGGCGCGAGCGGGTCCCGTCGGCGCTGTCGCCAGCTGATCGGGCGCCGGATGAAACTGGCCGATGTGGAGCAGCAATGGGCCGGAACATGATCGTGCGCCTCGTATCTGCCCTCTGCCTCGGTCTCGGCTTCGTGCCGAGGGACGCCGCAGCGGAGTCATGGCGGCCGGCACCGGGTGACAGTATCCAGCTGCAATACACCGGCGAACCGATCGACCTCGATGTCGCGGCCACGATCTTCAACCTCGATCTCTTCGAGACCAGTCCCGAAATCATCGCCGCGCTGCATGCGCGGCAGCGCCGGGTGATCTGTTACGTCAGCGTGGGCACGGTGGAGGATTGGCGTCCGGACGCGGGCCTGTTTCCGGCCGCTGCCGTGGGCCGGGCCTATCCGCAATGGCCGGGCGAGCGCTGGCTGGACCTGCGCGCCCTGGCCGAGATCGGCCCATTGTTGCGAGCACGACTGGATCTTGCGCGGGAAAAGGGCTGCGACGGCATCGATCCCGACAACCTAGACGGCCATGAAACCGAGACCGGCTTTCCGCTTACCCGGGCGGACACCATCGCGTTCCTGCGTTGGCTGTCCGGGGAGGCGCGGGCACGTGGCCTCGCGATCGGCCTCAAGAACGGCGTTGAGCTGTGGCCGGCCTTGCAGAAGGAGGTGGACTGGATCCTGGTCGAGGACTGCGCCGCGCAGGGCTGGTGTGAGGCGCTGCGGCCCATGGCAGCGGCGGGTCTCGCCGTGTTCCAGGTCGAGTATACCGACCGGGATCTCGACTGGACCGCGGTTTGCGCGACGGCCCGGGCCGAGGGGTTCAGCGCCATCCGCAAGCACCGGAACCTGGACGCCTATCGTGAGGGATGCCCCTAGGGCTGGTTCCGGCGATATCATGGCGCCGGCCGCGGACGCCGGGTCGGCGACCTCCGCGGCCGGTTAGGCAAGGTGGGCTCAGGTCATGACGTCGGCTTGGCCGTTACCATTCGTTGCGATGGAAACAGGCGTCGACGCCGGGATTGGCGGTGCCGCCATAGGTGCCGCCGACGACCTTGCACCAGGCCTTGAAGTCGCCGGTGCAGGGCTGCAGCGTCTGGCTGGGGACGGTGCTGCAATGGACGTCCTCGGCGGTGGCGTTGCCCTTGAGCTGGAGTTCGGGCGTGGGCGTCCGCGGTGCAAGGACCTTGACGGACGTGTCGGCGGCGAGGGCCGCCGGGGGAACCAGGCCCAGGGTGAGGGTGGCCGCGAGGGCCAGGATCCCGGCCTGACAAGTCATGGATCGAACGGTCATGGTGAAACCTCCATCGACTGACTGAAGCGGCTTGCTTCATCAGGTCCGTCGTGTGGGGGCAGGTTCGGGTTCCGGAGATCTGATCAAGGTGAGATGGCCATCACAGCGGCGGATGAGAAAGGGTCGGAAAACAGCCATTTCCGCATATGTGTTAGTCGCATAATATATATTATGGAAAATATATGATACCGGTCTGGGGCGCCCAGCTGCGCATGGCTTGGGAAGCCGCACCCGGCCAACCGCCGGCTTGGATAACCACCCGCCGGCTGTCAATCTGTCCTGCCATCAATCTGCGAGTCCAGTCATGTCCTTCAATATCCGACCCTATCAGGCCAGCGATGCCGATTGGGTGCTGGCCTGCCAGATCGCCCTGCAGGAGCACGAGATTGCGCTCCACGACAGCCGCGGACCTGCGCTGCCGCATACCCACGACTATCTCGCCATGCTGTGGGAGAACATCGCCGGCAAACAGGGTGTCATGCTGATCGGCACGGACAAGGCCGGCGCGCGCCTCGGCCTCGCCGCAGGTTATGTCGCCCATGAACCCTGGCCCATGGAGGTCTGGGATTCCTCGCATTACGGCTTGGTCTCGGACGTGTTCGTGGTGCCCGAGGCGCGGGGTTCCGGCCTCGCCCAGGCGCTCATCGATGCGCTGGCCGATCACCTCCACCGGGCGGATCCGCGCCTGACGCGCCTCAGGATCAACGCGCTGGCGGTCAATGCGATGGCAACCCGCGCCTATGCAAAGGCCGGCTTCGCGCCCTATGAAATCATGTTCGAGCGCCCGCTCGGCCCGCGCCGCAGCCAGGACCCGTCATGAGCGATTCCAAAATGAGCGCTACAAAATTGACCCACGACGAGAGTTTCGCCCTCAACCAGGCCCGCTGGGACGAAGTGGTGGCGATCCATGTCGCCTCGCCCTTCTACCGGGTGAAGGAGTTTCTCGCCGGCGATGACATCCTGCTCCCCATCGAGAGCCGCGAGGTGGGCGACCTTCGCGGCAAGTCCCTCATTCATCTGCAGTGCCATTTCGGCCTCGACACCCTGGCCCTCGCCCGGCGCGGTGCGCAGGTGACCGGGCTCGACTTCTCCACCAGGGCCGTGGCGGCGGCCAGGGATCTCGCGCGCGAGGCCGGCATCGATGCCCGTTTCGTCGAGGGCAATCTCTATGATGCGCCGTCGTTGATCGCCGAGCGCTTCGACCGTGCCTATGTCACCTGGGGCGCCATCAACTGGCTGCCGGACATCAAGGGCTGGGCCCGCGTCGTGGCGGCGATGCTGAAGCCCGGGGGCGAGTTCTATCTCCTGGAAGGCCATCCCTTCGCCCTCGCCCTCGATCAGCTGGGCAGCGAGACGATCGCGGCCGACGGCGCCATCGGCCAGTCCGACCCCACCGCCCCGCTCCGCCCCGCCTTCCCCTATTTCAGGCCGGAAGGCGAACCGCTCGTCTTCGACGCGGCGGAAACCTATACCGGCGACGGCGGCACGCTCGCCAATACCCGCACCCATGAGTTCGTCCACGGCATCGCCGACATCCTCACCGCCCTCATCGAGGCCGGCCTCACTCTCACCATGTTCCACGAACACGATGCCTGCGCCTGGGCCATGTGGCCGCTGCTGGTGGAAGACGCCGACCGCATGTACCGCCTGCCCAAGGGGGCGGCAAACCTGCCGCTCAGCTTTTCGCTGAAGGCGCGGAAGGGGTAGGACGTATGGCGATAGAGGAGAAGCAACCAGAGACTCGACCACGCAAGAGCTACATGACCGATACGCGGCCCCTCGCTGACGTGATGTTCCTGATATTCGGCGGCATATTGATTGCGCCGGCGCTGGTAGATTTGGTTGGATTTCCTCTGGCCTGCCTGGCGACGGCACTTGTCTACGCGCTCTACATCAATACGGTGACCATCTTTCGGTTGCCGGTCTCGACCGCCCTTGTCGCAGCCGGCGTAGTCTTCGGCCTGAGCCATTGGTTAGTTGACCGGGACCGAGTCAGCGATTCCTTTGAACTTGTCATGACCTTGGTTGCTTCGGTTCACGTGTTGCAGGCTTGGCGGAAGTGATCGCCCAATTTGCTTCCCACGGGCAGGTTCAGAGGCGAATGGCCCGTCACGCGCGAGAGCTGAGCGATAAGACAAGTGAAGGTCTTGCCCAATCGCTCATCCCTTGAACGGCACCGCCTCCTCCGCGATGGGTTCCAGTGTGTCTTCCCAATCCTCGATGGCGATGGCCTGGCGGACGGCGCCGGCGACCAGAAGCGGGAACAGGGCGAACTCCACGTCGCGATGGCTGCCGGAGCGCGTCGGCCAGCGATAGGCGCTGTCCAAGCAAGTTTCGGGACCGCACCGGGCTATCTCGTGTCGACCCGGTACGCGCGCGTACGCTCGAGCTCCACGGCTGTGTCTTTGCGAGCCAGCGCTTGCTCGCCTTCTTCCCATCATCCAGTTGAAGGGGTAGGAGCAGAAGTGGGTCGTGCTGTGTTGATCCAGATCAAGGCACTTTCTTCAGACAGCGGCTAATATTTCCGAAGTTGCGACAGGAGGTTTTCATGCGCGCTTTGACGATCGGCGCTGTTGTCGCCGCATTGCTCACCGCTTCACCCGCCATCGCCCAGCAGGCCATGCCGCAGGACTGTCCCCAGATGCAGGGGGGCATGATGGGTGGTGGCATGATGCAGGGTGGCATGATGCAGGGGTTCCGGCATATCGAGGGACAGCTGGCGTTTCTGAAAACCGAGCTCAGGATCACCGACGCCCAGTCGCCGCAGTGGAACGCCTATGCCGAGGCGCGCCGCGCCAACGCCGCGCGCATGCACGACCTCATGAGCAGCATGATGCAGGATGGCATGATGGGCCAAAATCAAGGAATGGGCCAGGGCCAGGGAATGAGCCAGGGACAAGGCATGGGCATGGGCATGGGCATGATGGGTCAGGGCGGCATGATGATGCATCCCGGAGCTTCCCTGCCCTTGCCGGAGCATCTGGCCCTCATGGAGCAGCGTATGAGCGCGCATATGGAGATGATCCAGGCAATCAAGGGACCGACCCTCGATCTCTATGGCGTGCTTTCCAAGGAACAGAAGGAAACCGCCGACGAACTGCTCATGGGGCATATGGGCATGCGGTGACGCGTACCGTCAGTCGTCCGTCTTGTTCCGTTCCCCCTTGAACGGCACCGCCTCCTCCGCAATCGGCTCCAGCGTGTGTTCCCAATCCTCGATGGCGATGGCCTGGCGGACGGCGCCGTCGACCAGGAGCGGGAACATGGCGAACTTCACGTCGAGATGGCTGCCGGAGCGCGTCGGCCAGCGATAGGCGCTGAAACACGGCCGGCCGGATTCCCAGCAGCGGCGGTAATAGGCGAGAAGATGCGCGGCACCGCCGCTGGGGTCGTTCGGCAGGAGCTGGTCGAGATAGGTGCCGGTGATGTTAAAACCGTTGAACTCATCCACCATCGAGCCGGACAGGCGGTAGCGTACCCGGAACGGCGCGTCCTCGAATTCGACGATGCAGACAAAGGGCAGCAGCGGCTTGATCGCCGCCGGGTCGAGCTGGCTGCGCGACGGCACGGCGCCGCCGGCGAGGCCCTGCCAATAGTCGTGAAGTCGCTGGATCGTGGGGACGTCGGAGTGGTTGTGCGCCGCCAGCATCGGGTCCCGCTTCAAGGTGGCCAGGATTTAGGCTATCAAGTTGCCGAGGATGATGGCCGGGTTCAAGGTCTTTCTGCCCGGGTGCCGGGGGATAACGCCGGGCCCCCGGCCGTTTGGAGGTGTCGCGATGCTGTTCATGGTGATCGAGCGGTTTCAGGACAACGACATGATCCCGGTCTATCGCCGGGTACGCGATTCCGGACGCGCCCTGCCCGACGGCCTGCGCTATGTGGAAAGCTGGGTCGAACCCAGTTTCGCCCGCTGCTTCCAGCTGATGGAAACGGATGATCCGCGGTTGCTGCAGGAATGGGTGCTGGGCTGGCGCGGCCTCGGGGTCACCTTCGAGATCGTGCCGGTGGTGACCAGCGCCGAGACCCGGGACGTGGTGGCGCCCTTCCTGGATGGCTGACGCCAATGGCCCTGACCGGATATTGATCCGGATCAAGGACGTCCCCCGACCGGAGTGGGAGACTGGCGGCGTCGATGGCGCCGCCGAATTCCGTCGGTTGCGCGCGAGAACGGGGAGCAGATGCCATGATCAGCATGCGTTACAAGAAGGTTTCCGGGGTTCATGCCGGCCAGACCTATGTCGTGATCGAGCCGCACAGCGAGATCGAGGCCAATCTGCGGTGGGTCCTGCATAACGAGGGCAATCCGCAGGACAAGCCCCTCGTCCCGGAAAGCGACCTCAACGACCCCAAGCTCTGGCAGGCGCTGGAATAGCTGCCGACGGGTCATGCGCCTTGCGCCGGCCGCCTGCCTCATCCCGAGCGGTTGCGACCGATGGTAAGATCCATGAGGGTCGATTGCACCCGGGGCTGCAGCCCGCCGTAATCCTCGATGGCGATGAACTGCCGGACGTCGCTGCCGCCGTGGGTCATCGGAAATATCCCGAAATCATAGTGGAACGGCTCTCCCAACAAGGTTGTCACCGTTGTCGTGCCGAAAACCGGGGCGCGAGTTTCATAGGCGCGACGATAATGCTCGGGCCAGGGTTCGGTCGCCTCCGGCGACAAGGCTTCATCCAGATACCTGCCCGTGAAATCGAACCCGGCCACATAGACCACGCCGCTGCCGACCAGGCGGTAACGAACCCGGAACGGCGGGTCGCTGCATTCCGCGAGCAGGATGTTGGGCAGCAGCGCCTTCCACGCCGCGGGATCAAAATCGGCCCGGTCCGGCATGTCGCGGCCGGGGCGCGATGCCTGCCACCAATCATGGAGCCTGCGCACCTTGTCCGAGGTCAGTCGCTCAATCTGCGCCTGGCGTGGCATCGTGGCGTCACACTCCCATGGCCGCGGCAATTCCGCTCCTCCGCTACGTCAGCGGCTGGACCGCGCGGCACCGTAACACAGCTTGGGACTGCGGCTAAAGAGAGTGTGGCCGATAGGTATACAATCGTCGGTGAGGTCAGCGGATTGGCAGGACGCCGGCGCGTGTCGAGTTGTTTCACAACCGGGTGACATCGCAGCAAGGCGGAAATGGTCAGGCCTTCCTGACGAATTCCGTCCGCAGGACCAGACCCTTCACCTTGTCGACGCGGCAGTCGATCTCGGCCGGATCACCGGTGAGACGGATGCCCTTGACCAGGGTTCCGCGCTTCAGGGTGATGTTACTGCCCTTCACCTTCAGATCCTTGATCAGGGTGACGGAATCGCCGTCCTTGAGGATGTTGCCGTTGCTGTCCTTGACCTCGTCCATGACTGACTTCCTGTGTGCGGTGTCGCCGGTGAAGGTGAACCATCCGGCAAGGTGAACTATTCGAATCTGGGAGCATCCGGGATCTCGATGACGAGGCCGTCATAGGCGGGTTCGACCCCGGCCGGGCAGCGCGCCTTGATGACATCGTAATCGACCAGATGATTCATGTGGGTGAGCACCGTTCGCTTCGGCCGCAGCATCTCGACCCAGCCCAGGGCCATATCGAAATGGGCGTGGGTCATGTGCGGCTCGAAACGCAGGCAGTCGACGATGAAGAGGTCGAGGCCTTCGAGTTGCCGAAGGCTTGCCTCCGGCAGATCGACACAATCGGTCGAATAGGCCATGTTGCCGATGCGGTAGCCGGTGGTGGTGGTGCCGAAGCCATGGCCCTGCAGATAGGGAATGATCTCGAGGCCCAGCACATGGAAGGGGTGATCGGCAATGATGTAAGGCTCGAGATAGGGTTTGTAGAGGTGGCCGGAGCCTTCGAGCTTCTGGGCGAAGGCATAGGCGAAGCGATGCCGCAGGGTGGCCAGGGTTTCGGCCGAGCCATAGACCGGCACCCGGTGATTGATCCCCTTGTCCTTGCTGCGCACAAAGCGCAGATCGTCGATGCCCTGGGTGTGGTCGGCATGATCGTGGGTGTAGAGCACGGCATCGAGGTGATTGATGCCGACATCGAGGATCTGCTCGCGGAAGTCCGGGCTGGTATCGCAGATGATGTTGGTGCCGTGCTGCTGCACCAGGATGGAGACGCGCCGGCGCCGGTTCTTCGGGTTCTCGGGATTGCATTCGCCCCAGCCGGGACCGATCAGCGGCACGCCGCCGGAGCCGCCGCAACCGAGGATCGTGACCTTCATGCCGCCCTCACCCTGCCCGGGCCTTGGCAAACAGGCGGTCGAAATTGGCGGTAGTCGCGGCCGCGAGATCGGCCAGCGGCAGGCCGAGGAAGTCCGCCACATATTGCGCGGTATGGCGCACAAAGGCGGGCTCATTCCGCTTGCCGCGCATCGGCATGGGCGCAAGATAGGGCGAGTCCGTCTCCACCAGCAACCGATCAAGGGGAATCGACTTCGCCACGGCGCGCAGGCTCTCGGCGTTCTTGAAGGTAACGATGCCCGAGAGCGAGATGTAGAAACCCATGGCGAGTGCCGCGTCCGCCAGATACTGGGTCGCGGTGAAACAATGGATCACACCGGTGAGGCCACCCTGCACTGCCCCGGCCTCGAGCAGCTTCACGGTGTCTTCGTCGGCGTCGCGGCTGTGCACGATCAGCGGCAGGCCGCTCGCGCGCGATGCTTCGATATGGGTGGCGAAGACCTGCCGTTGCCGATCGCGCGGGCTCTTGTCATAAAAATAGTCGAGCCCCGCTTCGCCGATTCCCACCACCTTGGGATGGCGCGACAGTTCCACCAGTTTCGCCACATCGACATCGGGCTCGTTTGCTGCCTCATGGGGGTGGATGCCGACCGAGCAGCGGATGTTGTCGGCGGCTTCCGCGATCTTCAGCACCTGGTCGAATTTGGTGACGCGGGTGCAGATGGTGAGCATGCGCGCAACGCCGTTCTCGCGCGCGCGTGCCAGCACCGCCTCGAAATCGCCCCCGAAATCGTCGAAATCGAGATGGCAGTGGGAATCGACCAGGGTCACATCGGTCATTCGGTTTCGGCCTCGACGTAACGCGGGAAGATCGCGACCGGCGCCGGCAAGGTGCTGCCGCCGACGATGCGCGCGCCGCCACCCAGTTCGGCGAAGCTGCGCTTATCCACCGGTACGCCCAGGATGTCGAGCAGCTTGCCACAGGCCGTCGGCATGACCGGTTGCGTGAGGATCGCCACCTGGCGTAGCACCTCGGCGGTCACCCATAGGACTGTGCCGAAGCGTTCCGGGTTGGACTTCCGGAGCGCCCAGGGTTCGTTGCCGGCGAAATAGCGGTTGGCTTCGGCGATCACCGCCCAGATGCGCGAGAGCATCTGGTGGAGGGCGAAGTCGCTCATCGCCTCGCGCGCCATGGCGATCAACCCGTCGGCCTCCGCCAGCATCGCCTTGTCCTCGTCGCCGAGCGGGCCCGGCTGGGGCAGTTCTCCCCCCAGGTTCTTGGCGATCATGGAGAGCGAGCGCTGCGCCAGGTTGCCGAGATCGTTGGCAAGGTCCGCGTTCATGCGCTGGACGATCGCCTCCGGGCTGTAGGAGCCGTCCTGGCCGAACGGGACCTCGCGCAGGAAGAAATAGCGCACGGGGTCGATGCCGTAATGGCTGGCGAGCGCGAAGGGGTCGATCACGTTGCCGACCGATTTCGACATCTTCTCGCCCTTGTTGAACAGGAAGCCGTGGCAGAAGACGCGCTTCGGCAAGGGCAGGCCCGCCGACATCAGGAAGGCCGGCCAATAGACCGTGTGAAAGCGCACGATGTCCTTGCCGATGATATGCACGTCGGCCGGCCAGAATTTGGCCCGGGGGTGCGTCTCATCGGGCCAGCCGGTGGCCGTCACATAGTTGGTGAGGGCATCGACCCAAACATACATGATGTGCTTGGGATCGCCCGGCACAGGAATGCCCCAGTCGAAGGTGGTGCGGCTCACCGAGAGGTCCTTGAGGCCGCCCTTGACGAAGCTCATCACCTCGTTGCGCCGGGTTTCCGGGCTGATGAAATTCGGCACGCGCTCGTAGAGTTCCAGCAGCTTGTCCTGGTAACGCGACAGACGGAAGAAATAGCTTTCCTCCTCGACCCATTCGACCGGTGTGCCTGAGGGAGCGGTGTAGTTGCCGTCGGCACCCTTGGTCAGTTCGCTGGCGTCATAATAGGCTTCGTCGCGGACCGAGTACCAGCCGGCGTATTTGTCGAGATAGATGTCGCCGGTGGCGACCATCTTCTCCCACAGCGCCGCGCAGGTCTTGTAGTGCCGCTCTTCGGAGGTGCGGATGTAGTCGTCGTTCGAGGCGTTGAGGGCCGGGCCCATCTCGCGGAAGCGCGCTGTGTTGCGTTCGGCCAGCTGGCGCGGCGAAATACCCTCGCGCTCGGCCGTCTGCTGCATCTTCTGCCCATGTTCGTCAGAGCCGGTGAGGAACAGGACGTCGCGGCCGTCGAGGCGCATGAAGCGCGCGATCGCATCGGTCGCGATCAGCTCGTAGCCATGGCCGATATGCGGTGCCCCGTTGGGATAGGCGATGGCCGTGGTGATGTAGAAGCGCTCTTGCGACATGATTCTGCTTAATCCGTTTGACCCGGAGGTCCCATCAGTCATTTCCGTCACCCGCGGGCCTGACCCCACGGATCCACACGTCGCGCGAATTCGGACAGTGGATGCCCGGACGTGCCGGCGTCAGTCTGTCACCTGGTCGCGGCCAGAACCAGCCAGGCGGTGACCCAGGCCTGCTTGCGGTCGAGATTGGTGCTGGCGACCCGGGCGAACAAGCGGCCGATCTTTTCCCATGATTGCAGCCAGTGATCAAGGCTGGCGGCGGCAGCCAGCCGATCAATGAGGCCGGATTCACCGGGAAAAACCTCGGTGAACGGCCGCTCTTTGGCCGCTGCGTGGCGGATGAAGCGCGCCAGCCACCAATCGAGCAGGTTGGCCGCAGTCTCGAACCCGGTTTCGGCCCCCCTCCCCGCCAGCCTGTCGCCCAGCCGGTGCAGCGCCGCCGGCTCGAAATCGGGCCAACTCCCGAGCAGCTGCGACATGGCCTCGAACAGGTCGCGCCCGGCCTGATCGCGGCCAAAGGATATGGCCCGACCCAAAGATCCGTCGGCCAGCGCCAGCACAAGATCGAGATCGGCGCCGCCAATATCCGGGCAATGGCGCCGCAATTCCGCTCCAATGGCCGGCGCCGACAGCGGCTCGAGCGCCAGGCGCCGGCAGCGCGAGCGGATGGTGGGCAGCAGCCGGCCCGGGGCGTGGGAGACCAGCAGCAGGACCGAGCGCGGCCGCGGTTCCTCGAGAATCTTCAGCAGCGCATTGGCGGCATTGCGGTTGAGTTCGTCGGCCGCGTCCACCACCAGAACCCGCCAGTCGGATTCCGCCGGCATCAGATGCAGGAAATCGATGGCCCCGCGCACATCGTCGACGACGATCTCGTTTCGGAGCTTGCCGGTCTTTTCGTTGATGCCGCGACGGAGCACCCTGAGATCGCTGTGGGACAATTCCCTGACGCGACCGAAGACGGGGTGGTCCGGAGCGATGGCGAGATTGTCTGGCGCGGTATCGGTTGCCGCCGCCGGTTCTGCATCTCCAAACAGGCCCATCCCGGCCGGCGCCGCCGCCGGTGCCGCCATGCCATGGGCCAGCAGGAAACGCGCCATGCGAAAGGCCAGTGTCGCCTTGCCGATGCCGCGGGGTCCGGTGATCAGCCAGGCATGCGGCATGCGGCCCGATTGAAAGGCGCGCAGAAAAGCCATTTCGGCCGCGGCGTGGCCGACCAGATGCGGATTGGCCTCTGGCGCCAGAACCGGGTTTTCTTCTGGGGGTGGTGCCTTGGCCATGGATCAGAGCGTCACGGCATAGCGCGCTGTCACCAGGGCACGGATGGCAGCGGCGATGCCGGCCACGTCGCCGCCGGCGTCGATCGTCCGGCAGCGTTCCGGATCTGCTGCCGCAATGGCGCGGAAGCCCTCGGCGAGGCGGCGATGAAAGTCGAGCCCCATGCGTTCGTACCGCTGTTCGGTTTCCGCCCGGGCCAGCCCCGTCTCGACCGGGAGATCGAGGAGGATCGTGAGGCCCGGTTCGGTGTCGCCCACGATATGGCGGCGCAAGGTCCACAGCCAGGCAAGGTCGATCCCCTGGCCGTAGCCCTGATAGGCTATGGTGCTGTCGGCGAAACGGTCGCACAGAACCCAGTCCCCGGCCGCCAGGGCCGGGCGCACCACATGGGCGAGATGTTCGGCGCGGGCGGCGAAATGCAGGAGTGCCTCGCTCTCCGCCTGCCAGCGCCCGGCGGCTCCCTCGACCAACAGGGCGCGGATCTGCTCGGCGCCCGGTGTGCCGCCAGGTTCGCGGGTGATGGTGACGCCGGCCCCGGTGGCGCGCAGACTCTCGGCCAGCGACCGGATCTGGGTCGACTTGCCGGCGCCCTCGCCGCCTTCAAAGGTGATGAAGCGAAGCGGCGCCGCCGGAATGGGTTGCCGGCCCGCGGCCATGGACGATCAGCTCGAACCGAAGATGAAATGCATCATGGCGGCGGCAATGCGGCCACCAAAGCCGAGTTCGGACACGTCCTTGGCCGCCACCAGGGATGCGCGCGCCTGCGGCATGCCCGGAATGTCCACAATCAGTTCCCCGATCGGCTGGCCGGCGGCGATCGGCGCCGCGACCGGACCGTTGAAAACCGCCTTGGCGACGATGTTCTGCCGTTCCGACCGCGGCAGGGTCACGAGGAAGTCCTCGGCCACCATCAGGGGCACGGTTTTCTCGGCACCCATCCAGACCGGCGCCTCGCCCAGAACCGTGCCGGGCGCGGCGATGGTGAAATTGCCGAACTCGCGGAAGGCCCAGTCGAGCACAATGCCGGTCTGGTCGGCGCGCTCCTGCATGCCCTGCATGCCGTGGAGGATCATGATGACGCGGCGACCGTCGCGCTCGGCCGAGGCGGTGAGGCCGTAGCCGGCCTCCTCGGTGTGTCCGGTCTTAAGTCCGTCGACACCGGAGCCGGTGCGGTAGAGCAAGGGGTTGCGGTTGCCCTGCTTGATGCCGTGGTAGGTGAATTCGAGCTCGGAGTAGTAACCGTAAAACTCGGGAAAATCCTCGATCAGGCGCTTGGCCAGGGTGGCGAGGTCCTTGGCGGTCATCAGGTGGTTGGGGTCGGGCCAGCCGGAGGCGTTGACGAAATTGCTGTCGGTGAGGCCGATCTCCTTGGCCTTCTTGTTCATGCGCTCGGCGAAGGCCTCCTCGCTGCCGGCAAGCCCCTCGGCCACCACGATGCAGGCGTCGTTGCCGGACTGAATCACGATGCCCCGGATGAGGTCCTCGATGGTGACATCGGTGTCGATGTCGACGAACATCTTGGAGCCCTGCATCGCCCAGGCTTTCTGCGACACATGGAAGGTATCGGTGAGCTTGAGGTCGCCGCGCTTCAGCGCATCGAACAGCATGTAGGCGGTCATCAGCTTGCTCATCGACGCCGGCTGGAACCGCTCCGTGCCCAGCTTGTCGTAAAGCACCGCCCCGGTCTGGAAATCCAGCACATAGGCATGGGGCGCGGTCGTATCGATCGGGCCTGCCGCCGCGTCACCGGGGCCGAACGTGGCGCCGACGCCCAGTGACAGCAGGGCTGCGAGGCCAAACGACCGCGCGCGGCTCCACGAATTGGCGTCGGGCACGATGGCATGGAAGAGAGTGATCAGACAACGCATGAGGCAACCTCAAAAATGAAATTTCGGCGCGGCTTCGCTGCCGCTCAGTTGACGGCGATCTTGGCTTCCGGATGGCCGCTGTCGATCAGTTGCTGCAGCAGCCGGTCGGCCTCCTCGACCGAGGCAATCGGTCCCAGCTGCACGCGGTAGAAGCGCTGCTGGTTGAGGATGAATTCGGTGATCCGCGTCTGCCCCAGCCCGGAGAGCTTCTGGCGCAATTGCTGGGCGTTGTTCTGGCGCAGGAAGGCGCCGGCCTGGATATAGATGTTGGAACTCTTGACCGGCACCACGGCGACCTGGCCGGTCGGCTTCGGCACCTGGATATTGCCCACGGCCATCTGCTGCGACGTCGGCTGCTGCGGCAAGGGCTGTGCCGCGCCACTGCCGGATGGCAGGGCCTCGGCCTGGACTTCCCCGGCGGGGGCCGCGACCGGCGGTGGGCTGATGCCGTCCCCGCCCTTGGCCGAAGCCTGGGCAGCCAGCATCATGCTTTCTTCCTTGAGGACCTGGACGCGCACCTTGGCAGTGCCGTTCTGCTCGAAACCGAGAAGCTGCGCGCCACGGCGCGACAGGTCGATGACCCGGTTGTTGACGAAGGGCCCCCGGTCATTGATCCGTACCACCAGCGAGCGCCCGTTCTCGAGATTGGTGACCCGCACCAGGGACGGCATCGGAAGGGTCTTGTGCGCCGCGGTAAGGTCGTTCTCGTCATAGGTCTCGCCATTGGCGGTCTGCTTGGCGTGGAAGCCGGGACCGTACCACGAGGCGATGCCGGTCTCGTCGTAATCGTAATCCGCCTTGGGGTAATACCAGACGTTGTTGACCTGGTAGGGCTTGCCGATCTTGTAGGGCCCGCTGACCTCGGGGTCCTTGCGAGTGACGACCTTGGTTGTTTCGACCGCGAGATTGGCTTCCGCGCAGGCCGCCAGGAACAGTCCGAGCCCCAGCGCCGCCAAAAGCCTGAAGTGCCGACGTAAGCGCTGCATCTGGACTGACCGACCCCTTGAACCAGCTAGATATTGTGGGCGATATGCGGTGCCTAACCTATCGTTCCGGCGCCCGTTAAGCAAGAACGGAAAGTGATTCCGCCCCTCAAATCGGACGGCCGCCGGCGACTGCGATCCCGCCTGCCCCATCCCCGTGGGACGCCGATTCACCGGTTGATTTAGCCCCCCCGCCCCGTTAAGCAGCAGGCGCCGGAAGGGTGGCCGAGTGGTTTAAGGCAGCGGTCTTGAAAACCGCCGTGGGGCAACTCACCGTGGGTTCGAATCCCACCCCTTCCGCCAAAAGGGTGACTGAGCTGGCGGTCCAGGGACTGCTGGACCGGCAACCGAGGCCATGGTGAAGGATACGATGGCGAACGAACCGCTGATCCGGCTGGCCTTCTTTCTCGGCGTCCTCGTACTCATGGCGATCTGGGAGGTGGCTGCGCCGCGCCGGCGGCGGGAGATCCCGCGCCTGATCCGCTGGAGCAACAATCTCGGCATCGTCGTCATCGACACGCTTCTGGTGCGCCTCGCCTTCCCCATCGTGGCGGTTGGGCTGGCCGTGATGGCCGCGGCGGAGGGCTGGGGCCTGTTCAACATATTCCAGGTGCCTTACTGGCTGGCCTTCATCCTCTCCGTCTTGGCGCTTGATCTTGCCATCTATCTTCAGCATGTCCTGTTCCATGCCGTGCCGGGGTTCTGGCGGCTGCACCGCATGCACCATGCCGATCTCGAATGCGACGTCACCACGGGCCTGCGCTTTCATCCCGTCGAGATCCTGCTCTCCATGGGCATCAAACTCGCGGTGGTCGCAGCCCTCGGACCGCCGGCGGTGGCCGTGCTGGTTTTCGAAATCCTGCTCAACGCCACCGCGATGTTCAGCCACTCGAACGTCCATATCCCGACCGCGCTTGACCGCGTTTTGCGGCTCCTGGTCGTGACGCCGGACATGCACCGGGTGCATCACTCGATCCATCCCAGCGAGACCAATTCCAATTTCGGCTTCAACCTGCCCTGGTGGGACCGGCTGCTTGGCACCTACCGGGCGCAGCCACGCGATGGTCACGAGGCCATGACCATCGGCATCAAGCAGTTCCGGACCACGCGCGACCTTTGGCTCGACCGCATGCTGATCCAGCCGTTGCGCGGCCCGGCGAGCGGCTATGCGATCAACCGGGAGGTCGGGGACCGGAAATGAGTTCTAGATGACCACGATACCGTTGCCCGCCGAGCGTCGCAGTTCCGGCTATTGCGCGCGCCAGGCCTGGACGGCGGCATCGATCAGCTCCGTCATGGTGCCTTCCTGGGCGAATTTGAGCATGGCCTGGGCGAGGCGGCCGCGCAGCGCCGGGCTGTTGCAGGGCGAGCGGTGCGAGAGGGTGAGATAGAGATTCTCGTTGCTGATCGCGTTCTCGGCTTCCCTGATTTCGCCGATGCCGAGTTGGGCGGCATAGGCCAAGGCGGGTGCGTCTTCGTAAATGACATAGTCGGCACGCCCGAGAGCCAGCATCCGGAGGGCGCTTTCCAGTTTGGGCACTTCGTCGATGGCCAGGTTCTCCCTGGCATAACGGTCGAATTCCTCACCGAAGCTGTTGTTGATCACGGTAAGCCCGGCTTGGCCCACGAGGTCGGGCCAGGTTTTGAAATCCAGGGGGCTGTCGGGCAAGGTGATGACGACCGAGCGCGTGGTGGCGATGCTGGGATAGACATAATCCATGTAGTCGAGGCGCTGCGTGGTCAGGAACGCGCCGGCGATGAGGTCGATGCGCCCCTCGCGCATCTCCTCCTGCACGCGCGCCCAGGAGCCGATATACCGCACCTCGATCGGAATGCCGATTTCCTTGGCGAGCTTGGCCATCAATTCGGCATTGGCACCGATCAACTGCTTCTCGTCGCTCGGGTCGCGCCAAAGATAGGGTGGATAATCCGGGTTGCCCGACGCGACCAGGCGCGCGCAGCTTCCCCCTGACGGGGCGCTCTCAGATGGGGTGTCCTGCGCTGTCGCGGTGCCGGCACCGGGCAGCATTATGGCAACAACAAGAGACGCCGTTGCCGCCCAGAAGGAGAAATGGTGTTGACGCGAGGCTGGGGTCGACCGTGCCATCTGCTGCGCCATCTCAGTTGAAAAAAAGGTGTCGTCGGCATCAAAAAGTGCAGAAAAATCAATGAGGGTAGTATCTTGTCGGGAACAGGGGAAGTCAATCGGCGCTTTTCGCCAGGGACATGCCAGGGACATGATTGAGCGGCAAATGCCGCCAAATGTGACGGATCGCACAGTTCGGACGGATATTCGCGATCCCTCTTGAACCTTTTTTTAACCCACCCATTTCCTGGCGCAAGTCAACGACGGAGACCACCATGTTCATGCCCAGCAATTACGACGATACCCTGCGCGAGATGGCATTCGGCCGCCGCGCGGTGGGCAGCGCCTGGGGATTGGTGGCGACCCTGACGGTCGCGCTCATCGCCATTTCGACCCTGGTCTTTGTGATCTGATCCACGGGCGTTTTGCGCGGTTCGTGGCGGCCGCCTAATATCGCCACATGACCATCCTGGAAACCGATCGCGTGATCCTGCGCCGTTTGGTGCCGAGCGATCTTGCCGCCCTCGCCGCCCTCTACGGCGACCCGCGCGTGCGCCGCTACTTCCCGGAGGGCATATTGTCGGTGGCCGAGACGGTGGAGGAGCTGGAGTGGTTCCTGAACGGACACCCGGATTTTCCTCAGCTCGGCCTCTGGGCCACCATCGACAAGACCACGCAAGCCTTCATCGGTCGTTGCGGCCTGTTGCCCTGGACCATCGCCGGCAGGCAGGAGGTGGAGATCGCCTATCTGCTTGACCCCGCCTGTTGGGGGCGCGGGCTGGGCACGGAAATCGCCCGGGCCCTGGTGCAGTATGGCTTGCGGCAGCTGAACCTGCCGCGCCTCATCGCCCTCATCGATTCCGGCAACCAGCCCTCCATCCGTGTGGCGGAGGCGGCAGGGCTCGCCTTCGAACGCAACGGTGAGGTCGAAGGAACCGCCTGCGCGATCTATGCGATCGAGGCCCGGTCGGCACTGCGCCGCTGATTCCGAACCCTCGCCCTGCCCCACCAGCGGTCGGCGGCCAGTTGCAGCAGGACGATCGCGAGGCCGGCCAGCAGAACCCACCAGGTCGGGCGCATGCCGCTCGCTAGGGTGAAGTTGGCGGCAAGGAGCCGCTCGCCACCCAGGGTCGTCATGGTTTCGTACCAGGCCCATTCCCCGACCATGGTGAGCGCCGCTGCGACACCAGCGAGCGCGACCAGATGCCACCAGGCAAGGGTGCGCGCGCCGTTCCAGCGATAGGCCAGGCGATAGAGCATCAGCCAGATGAAGAGGCCGCTCATCAGAACGGGCTCCGTCACGTTGATCTTGGACTGCAAGAAAAAATGCCAGAGCCCCAGGACGATCAGAGGATAGACCAGATAGTGCAGCAACTGCCATCGGCGCCCGCCCAGGCGCCGCAGCATGCCATCGGTCGAAGTGAGCGCGAGCATCGCCAATCCCAGAAGGGCGATGAAACCGATGGTGAGGTAGATCCGTTGCACGATCTCACTGGCGACGAAGCCGATGCGAAAATTTTGTTGCACGATGTAGAGGCAGAAATGGATCCCCACATAGGCGAAAGCGGTGACGCCGATCATGCGCCGGTACTGGACAAAGCCGGGCCAGGCGGCGATTCGGCGCAAGGGCGTCACGGCGAGGGTGAGAAGCAGCAGCCGCACGGCCCAAAGCCCGATCTCGTGGAGCGCCTTGGTGACAGGCATGGCATCGGTGGCGCTTGCCACGGCACCTGCGAGCAGCGAACCCGCCGCCGGGTCCGGGGTCGCGAAGGCCCAGGCAAGAGCGATCCAGGTGCCTGGCAGGAGCAGAAGCAGAAACACTGCCAGCCTGGCGGCAGAGAAACGGCCGGCACGATCAAGCCAGGGATACAAGATGCGTCGTCCTTCCAGCCCCACGGGCACTGATGGTCGGTTGCCTGACTCTTGTTCGGAACCGGCCGGTCAATGTTACGGCGTCGCCGCCTGGTCGTTCAGCGGCCGCGGTCCCTCTGCCCCCAGAACCGCGCCGGCGACTTGCATCTGCCAGTCGAAATAGGGATTGAAGGTCAGGCGCGCATGGACCCGGTCCGGCATTTCAAAGCCCCAGTCGGAAAACCAGACTTCCTCGCCTCTCATGCAGCGGGCATGGAAATCCGGGTTCTGGCCGTTCTGGCAGAAGCGGAGGCTGCCATCCCGGCCGTAAAGCGGGTTCCCGGGCGAGAACAGCACGCTCATATGCGAGAACTGGCTGATGCGATATTCGGGGAGATAGTCAGGACGTACCAATATGCGGTCGTCGTCGAGGAGCGGATTCGAGCCGTACCAGATGAGGCGGCTGTCGGGATGTGTGAAGCGTTGCGCAAAGGTTGCGGCAATCTCCTTCACGTCGAGAACGGAATCGTTCTCGGCGAGGATGATGGTCGCGGGGCGGTCAAAGGGTTGTGCGTCAAGGGCGTTGCGAATTTCGCTGCTGGTGCGGTGAAACTGGCCGAACCCGTTGGTGGGCACGTTGAGATAGCGCACCGGGTTCTGTTGCGGGCGCGCCACGTCGGGTTCGCGTAGCCAGGTGACGAAGGGGGCCAGCAGCGGGGCCATCCACTCATAGCCCTCGTCGGAGCGGAAACCGGGTGAGAACAGCAGCAGGCCGTCGATGTCCGGATCAGCCAAAGCGAGCGCGGTGACCAGATTGGCGCCGGTGGAGAAGCCGCCGAGGTAGACGGCGCCGGCATCCCGCTTCAGGAGCGTGGTCTGTTCCGCCACCACGCGGCGCCAGTCATCGGCGCTCACATCGATGAGATGCGCGGGATCGGTACCATGGCCGGGCAGCAGCAGCGAGCGCACCAGGAATCCCTGGCGCGCCAGCCGAGGTCCGACATCGCTGAAGGAGAAGGGGGAATCGCCCAGTCCATGGACCAGCAGGATGCCCCGCTCCGCCTTCATTCCGGCCGGCTGGATCGCAGGTCGCCATTCCTGAGGGGTGTTGTAGCCGATCTCCGCTGCCTGGTCCGCCGATTGAAAGCTGCGGGTCGCGGCAACAAGGTCCCGGGTTGCCTCCCGATAGGCATCGAAGCTCGTCGGCGGTGCAACCGTGGCACGTTCGCTGCTGCAGCCGGGCAGCAGGCCGACCAGACTCAGGGTCAGGGCGAGGATCAGGTGACGCGGTTTCAATATGGCTCCGTTGCTATTGGGCGAATTTCCCTCATCGCCGGCGGGTATCGAACGCCAAATCCCTGGAGGGCGCAAGAAATTGACAGGAATCGGCCGACGCCCCACAAGAATACGTCATTCCGCCATCCGACAGATCATAGCGCCATGAACCCGATCTTTTCCCAGGTTTCCACCTCTGTCTTCGAAACCATGTCGCGCCTGGCCGGCGAGCATGACGCGGTCAATCTCGGCCAGGGTTTTCCCGACGATCCCGGCCCGGAGGACGTCCGGCGCAAGGCGGCCGAGGCGGTGGTTTCTGGCTGGAATCAATACCCTTCGATGATGGGAATCCCGGACCTGCGCCAGGCCATTGCGCGGCATTACCAGCGCTTCCACAACCTCGCCCTCGATTGGCAGAGCGAGGTGATGGTGACGTCGGGAGCGACCGAGGCGCTGGCGGATTCGCTCCTCGCCTTGATTGAGCCCGGCGACGAGGTGGTGCTGTTCCAGCCGATGTACGACGCCTATCTGCCGCTGGTGCGGCGCGCCGGCGGGGTTCCGCGCTTCGTGACGCTGCGGCCGCCGCATTGGCGCATCGAGGAGGAACAGCTGCGCGCGGTTTTCAGCGACAGGACCCGCGTCGTGCTGCTCAACAATCCGCTCAACCCGACGGCGACGGTGTTCGCACGGGAGGATCTCGAATTGCTCGGCCGCTACATGGTCCGGTTCGACGCGGTGGCGGTGTGCGACGAGGTGTGGGAGCATGTTCTCTTCGACGATGTGGCGCACACGCCGCTCCTCACCCTTCCCGCCCTGCGCGACCGGGTGGTCAAGATCGGCTCGGCCGGGAAGATTTTCTCGCTCACCGGCTGGAAGGTCGGCTTCGTCTGCGCCGCACCACACCTGCTCCGGGTGATCGCCAAGGCGCATCAATACGTCACCTTCACCACGCCGCCGGCCTTGCAGACGGCCGTCGCCTACGGACTCGACAAGGACGTTTCCTATTTCTCCGGCATGCGACGCGACTTCCAGGCGGCACGGGATCATTTCGCGGCGGGACTCCGCCGCGTCGGCCTCGACGTACTGCCGTCGAAGGCGACCTATTTTCTCAATGTCGATCTGGGGCCACGCAGTGCCGGCGACAGCGAATTCTGCCAGCGGCTGGTGACCGAGGCACGCGTGGCGGCGATCCCGGTCAGCGCCTTTTATGCCGAGGCGCCGGTCACGTCGGTGGTCCGGTTCTGTTTCGCCAAGCGGACCGAAACGCTGGACGAGGCCCTGCGGCGGATTGGCGCTTTCATGCGCGGGGTCAATTGACGCCACACCGATCTCGATCCACTCTGCGCTGCGACTGCCACCCGACGGCGAGCTTTCGGCATGTATGACATCGATCCCAGCCGCATCGATTTGGCGGAGGAGTTCAAGCGCCAGCCCTATGGGCGGCACAGCGCCGAACTGCAGCGCGTGCTCAACCGCATGCGCTCGGAACCGTTCGAGGGGCATTACGTCCTTCTGCGCGATGGTAGACATGGTCCCTGGCGGTTGGCCCAGCTTGGGCGGCGGCCACAGGATCCGATGATGGCGACCGGCCATGCCTTCAACGATCGGCGGGAAGCGGAATGGGTCGTCTTCAAGCTGCGCTGGCAGCGCCTGACAGGTCAGGAACTGCCGCTTGAGTGAACCCGTGACGTCGAGGATGGCATGCTGAAGATCGTCGGCTACACGGATCGGCCCTCGGTCCGGCCGGGGGAACGGCTGGACTTCAAGGTTTCATGCGAAGCCGGCGCCACCGCCTATCAGGCACGAATGGTGCGACTCATCTGCGGTGACGATGGGCGCGACAGTCCCGGCTACAAGGCGCAACCTGTTGGAGCGGCGGTCGACGGCACCTATCCCGGCCGGCGCCAGGGGATCGACATCGGTTCCTATCTGGTCGCCACCGCGCCGATGGCCATCCAGGCCGCGGGCGGTCTCACCCTCGCCGCCCTGGTGGCGCCGCATTGGATCGACAAGGGTAGCCCGCAGACGATTCTGGCCTGCGTCGACGGTGATCGCGGCATGACCCTCGCGCTCGATCGCAGCGGTGCCGCCTCTGTCACCCTCAGCAACGGGCGCGGACAGATCGCCCTTGGCACCGGCCGGCCGCTTGCCGCCAGGCAATGGTATCTGGTGGCGGCCAGCTTCGATCCGGCGCAGCGCCGGATCGTCGTGATCCAGCGCGCGATCAACCCGCAATTCGGCGAGCCGGAACTCGTCGACGGGAGCGCCACCATCCCTTTTGCCCTGCCCGATCTTGCCGCTGCACAGGTGAGCGCCGCCGCCAGCGTCATCCGCGACGCCGAACCCGCGCATCGGTCGCAGCATCATTTCGACGGCAAGATCGAATCTCCCGCAATCTACACCGGCTGGATCGACCCCAGCCGCATCCTGCATCCCGGTTGGGCCACCAATCCCTGCATCTTGCGCTGGGATTTCAGTCGCGACATGGCCAAGCGCCGGGTGCTGGACCAGAGCGGCAACGGCCATGATGGGCTGCTGGTCAATCTGCCGACCCGGGCCGTGACGGGTGCCGCCTGGCGCGGGCAGACGACACAATGGCGCGACCGGCCGGAACTCTACGCGGCAATTCACTTCCATTGCGACGACCTCTATGACATGGGCTGGGCGACCGATTTCTCCTGGGAACTGCCGATGGACTTGGCCAGCGGGATCTATGCCTGCGAGCTGACCACGCCCGATGGTGGCGAGGATATCCTGCCGTTCTTCGTGCTGCCGCCCAGGGGCACGGCGACCGCACCCCTCGCCTTCCTCGCCTCCACCTATACCTACCTCGCCTATGCCAATTC
>JAEUKV010000183.1 GCA_016794165.1 Rhodospirillaceae bacterium | reverse complement strand
GCGTGACAGCGGTAGTGGTGCTGGGAGCTGGCGGCAATTCACTGGCGATCGTGGATGCGATCGAGGAGATCAACCGGCGCGGCGGCACCGGTACGCGCTTCGAGCTGCGCGGCTTTCTCGATGACATTCCTGAAAACCAGGGGAAATCGGTGCTGGGTTATCCGGTGCTGGGGCGCATCGACCAGGCGCGCGAATTCGGCGATTGCAGGTTCATCAACGGCATCGCCAGCGAATCCAGCTATACCAGGAAGCCGGAGATCGTCGCGCGTTCTGGCCTGGCGCGCGAGCAATTCGTCTCCATCATTCATCCCGCGGCGAACATCGCCCGTTCGGCGCAGATCGGCCTCGGCACGTCGATCATGGCGAACAGCGTGATCTGCCCGGACGCGGTGATCGGCGATCACGTCATCATCCTGCAGAATACGGTGGTCAATCACCATTCGCGGATCGCCGACCATGTCACCCTGTCGTCGGGCATCACGATCCTGGGCTATGTCACGGTTGAGGACAGCGCCTTTGTCGGCGGTGGCGCCTCCCTGCGACCCTATATAACGGTCGGCGCCAGGGCCCTGGTCGGCATGGGCGCCGTCGTGGTCAAGGACGTGGCGGCGGACGAGACCGTCGCCGGCAATCCGGCAAGGGTCATCCGTCGCAAGGAAAAAAGATGACCTGCCAGCGCGTTAGCCAGGAATCATGGGGCCGAAATTGGCGCTGGCGCCGGCCCCGAAACCGCCCAGATAGCTGAGCTGGTAGCGCGGTGCGTTGTAGAGATGCTCGGGCGTCGCCGGGCTTGCGAACTTGTCGCCGACGAGGTCGCGCCGCACGAAGATCGCGTTGATGCCGCTGATGCTGGTGCCCACCAGCTGGTAGCCCTTCTCCTCGGCCAGGCGGGTGAGGGGCGAGAGCGAGGCGCCGATATAGCTGTCGCCCGTGTAGCTGTAGGTCTTGTCATAGGCGCCGACCAGACTCATCGGGGGCGGATAGAGCGGATTGTATTCCAATACCACGACGCGTGCCTGTACTGCCGTCATCGCCTTGAAAACATGGTAGTCATTGCCGTCGATATCGATCGAGAGCAGGTCGATTTCCGCCGGAATGCCGAGCTTGGCGCAGACCGCGTCGATGTTCTCGGCGTCGATCGGGGTATCGTCCAGAACCAGCTGGCCCGATGCCAGGGCGGCGGCGAAGTAGCTGCGCATATACTTCACCTTGGGCGGGTTGATCTCGATCCACCAGCCGCGCCACTGGTTGAGCAGGGCATGCAGCGTGATGTTCTGGCGGCCATTGCCGACGCCGAACTCGAAGAAGGTCTTGCTGGTGGGGCCAATGCGCCGAAACACCTCCATCAGCATGCCATCTTCCTCGTTCTGCGAGGCGACCGAATAGCCGAAGCGTTCCAGACGCTTCGGGTCGTCATATTTGGCATCGCGCAGGATGTCGCGCACCAGCAGTTGCGAGGTGCATTGGGCCTCGCGGCGTATCGTCTGGGCCATTTCGGCCAGCAGGTCGTTCTGGCGGTTGGCCATGAGTTCGAGGCGCAGGGCATGCAGGATCTGGAACAACTGGCCGTCCGTCGCCAGCGCCTTGCTGGCCTCCTGAGCGAGGTTATGGGCCTCGGCAAGTCGGCCGCTTCCATGCAGCGCCAGAATGTCCCGAATTGCGCCGTCTCGATCCATTTCCCACGCCCCCATTGCCGCCAATACTGCTGATTAACGAATTGCCGGCGCATGGTGGTCGATGTTTAAGCCCCTGTACAGACAGTTTAGACCGGCGCCCGCACCGCCCCTTTTAACCGAATCTTAGCCATGATTGGGGAATGTGGGCGCATGGGATTGACCGACGGCCCATTGGCAGCAGCAAAACGGGACTTCTGGCCCGAAAATTGCTAGCTTTATTGTCGCCCTGTCAGGCGTCAGGGGCCGTCCGGACCGGCAGAAAGCGGGTTCAAGACGTCATCACAAGGCGAGAGCGTTAGATGAGCACAATGACCGCGGGGCAAGTCTTGAAGCGCATGGAAACAGCGCGCTTTGTCCTGTCCTACATCGACAATCAGCGGTCCGGACGCCGTGAACTCGTCCTCCAGGGCAAGACGGAGGGCAAGCACCGCGCTGAACACGCGCGGGTCGATATCCTCGACGATGACGGCCGCCTGCTCGAAACACGCCCGATCGACGACGCGATCGCCGAGTTTGTGTTTGCCAATTTTGAGCTGCGCGGCGACACGGAATCCTTCAGCATCTATCGCAGCGATCTCGACAGCGGACATTTCGACCAGCAGCGCTCGAAGCGCACGGCTCCGGCCCAGGTGCGCCACCAGCTCACCGCCGCGGAGAAGAGCTTCACCGCCAACGGCGCCAAGCTCTGGTACCATAAACCCATCTTCGACAAGTATCGCGACACCGGGTTCGGCAGCATTATCCGCGCCACCATGACCAATCATCAGGTCTGCGCGTCGCGCTGCCCGTTCTGCTCGACCATCTCGCGCAACCGCAAGGACGCCGTAACCCTGCAGGAGGCCAAGGATTTCGTCGACCGGCTCTACTTCGACCAGGCCGACTACAATCGCAAGAACTTCCCGGAGTATAACGAGGCGTACAAGGCCGCGACCGGCAGCGATATCCGCCTGCGCGGCCTGATCCTGTCCGGCGGCGGCCAGCCCAATCTGTGGCCGCATTTCGCCGAGTTCGTCGATTATCTGTCGACGCTCGACATCGATCTCGGCCTCATCACCAACGGCTTTCCGCAGAAGGTACCGGACGAGACCTACCGCCATTTCCAGTGGATCCGGATTTCAATCACGCCGGAGGACGCGTCGCCTTTCTATCCCGATCAGCGGTTCGACAAGCAGTACATGCCTGAACTGATCAAGAACAACAAGGACATCACGGTCGGCTATTCCTATGTGTTCGGCCCGTGGACGACCGACGATATCCTGAACCGGATCACGCAATCCCTGGCCGACAACGGCTTCGACTATTGCCGCACCCTCACCGACTGCAATCTGACGCGCGAGATGCAGCTGATCGCGCACCGGGAACTGGCCGAGCGGCTGTTCCGCCTCGGCTATATCGACGCGCTGGGCAATCCGACCGGCCGCATCTTCCACCAGTTCAAATATCATGGTTCCAAGCCGGAGGCCGAGGAGCTGTGGGATGGCGGCCAGTGCTTCCTGCAGACCTACAGCGTATTCTGGGACACGACGGGTCATGAGCAGAATGGCAAGTCCTATTGTTACGCGTGCGACTCCGTGACTGTCCTGGTCGACAGCGACGAGAGCGGTGCCGTCACCAGTTCGGAACGCAAGTTCAATCACGAGAAATGGGGCACCGTGCCCAACACCGAGGTGAGCCGCCTGTTCACCGAGCCGGTGAAAGCCTATTTCGATCCGCGCAAGGTGTGCACGTCCTGCCTGTTCATGCGCAACAACCGCACTGTCAAAGAGATCGTCAATGCGCCGCGCGACCTCTCATTCGAGGTTCCGACCGGCCTCCAGCATCTGAATTTCCCATGAACAAACCAGCGAAGAATGAGGATATCCGGCTGATGGCTCAGAATCAGGTCGTCGACCCAAGCACCTATGACGAAGACTACTTCGAGCGTGGCGTGCAGACCCAGAAGTCCGGCTATCAGAATTACTCCTGGCTGCCCGAGCTGACCATCAAGATGGCGCACCATCTGGTGCAGCTGTTGCCGATCAAGCATGGTGAGAAAGTGCTGGATTTCGGCTGTGCCAAGGGCTTCCTGGTCAAGGCGCTGCGCCTGCTCGATGTCGATGCCTATGGCGTCGATGTTTCGGAATATGCGATCGACCGCGTCGATCCTCAGGTGCGCGGCCTGTGCACCCGCATCAGCGGGCCGCAGGATCCGCGCTGCTTCAACCGCGACTATGACTGGATGGTGTCGAAGGATGTGTTCGAGCACCTGACCGAAGCGCAGCTCACCGAGCTGCTGCAATTGGCCCGCGGCCGCGTGAAGCACATGTTCGCCGCCATTCCAATCGGCAAGGATGACAGCAAGGGCTTCATTATCCCGGAATATGACCGTGACATCACCCATGTCACGATGGAGCCGCTCCATTGGTGGATGGAGTTGTTCCAGAAGAATGGCTGGAACGTCGATTCCGCCACCCACAGTTTTCGCGGCGTGAAGGACAGCTGGACGGCGGCCTGGCCGCATGGCAATGCATTCTTCGTTGTCTCGCGACGCTGACATTTCATGCTGCTCTCGGTCTCCAACATCGCTTGGGCACAAGGCGATGACCCCGCGTTGCTGAACCTGCTGCGCGCGAACGGCTATGCCGGGCTCGACGTGGCGCCTACTAAAATCTGGCCCGACTGGCAGGCGACTGCTGATGCAACGGTGCGGTTTAAGCAACAGGTCGCGGCCGCCGGCCTGCGCATCATCGGCATGCAATCGATCTTTTTCGGCACGACGGGCCTCAACGTCTTTGCCGATGGCGAACGCTGGCTCGCCACGAAGCGCCATCTGCGCCGTGTCGCCGCGATCGCCAGAGACATCGGCGCGACGCGGATCGTGTTCGGGGCGCCGGCCAACCGCGACCCCGGCAATCTGCCGGCCGCCGCTGCCACCGAAATCGCGGTTCGGCGCCTGCGCCGGCTGGGCGGAATTTTCGCCGACGCCGACACGCGCCTGTGCCTTGAGCCGGTACCGGCCGATGCCGGCGGTCGCTTCCTGCTGACCACGCTTGAGACTGCGGCCTTCGTACGCCAGGTAGATCATCCGGGCGTCTGCCTCAATCTCGACGCCGCTTTCCTGGCGGGCGAGGGCGAGCCGATCGAGCGTACCATCCGTTCCTGCGCCGATGTGATCGGCCATGCCCATGCCAGTGAACCGGCGCTCGGCACCTTCGCCCCGTCCAGGGTCGATCACCGTGCCATCGGCGCCGCCTTGCGCAAGGTCGGCTACGCCGGTGCCGTTGCTATCGAGATGCGCGCTGTTGCCGGCGCTGAGGACCGCAATCTCCGAGACGCGATGAAGGTCGTGAGTGCCTGCTATGGCAGCGCCTGAAACCATCTCGATAGCCCAGATCGGCTATGGCTATTGGGGCACCAACCTTGCCCGCAACGCCGCCGCGAATCCGTCGCTCTCGCTGGATCTTATCTGCGATGTGAGTGCGGAGAACCGTGCCAGGGCGGCCGCCGCGCATCCCACGGCGCGCATCCTGGCTGACGGCGCCGAGGTGTTCGCAGATGCCACGATCGACGCCGTTATTGTCGTGACGCCGGCCTCGACTCATGCCGAGATCTGCCGCCGGGCGATCGAGGCCGGCAAGCATGTCCTGGTGACCAAGCCGCTGGCAACCACGGTCGCCGATGCGGCCGCGGTGGCGGCGCTTGCCGCCCAACACGGCCGCACGCTGCTCATCGATCATACCTTCCTCTACACACCGGCGGTTGCCTTCCTGAAACAGGCGCTGGCGCGAGGCGATCTCGGCAAGCCGCTCTACTACGATTCCGTGCGGACGGGGCTCGGCATCTTCAAGAGCGACGTCAACATCGTCGACGATCTGGCAATCCACGACATTGCCATTCTGGAACATCTGTTCGAGGAACTGCCGGCAACCGTGTCGGCGACGGCCGCGGCCAGTTTCAATGGGTTGCGCGAAAGCCTTGCCTATATCACGCTCACCTATCGCGACGGATTGGTGGCGCATCTGGCGGCACATTGGCTGTCGCCCCTCAAGCAGCGGCAGGTTGTCATCGCCGGCGATGCGCGCATGCTGGCCTGGGATGACAGCCGCGTCGGCGAGCGCATCCGCATCTTCGATAGCGGCATCACGCGTACCGAATCCGCCGTGGTGCCGGGGCGCGCGGATGTCACTTACCGGAATGGCGAGGTGACGGTGCCGGCGCTCGGCGACACGGAGGCTCTTGCAGCCGAAATGGCGGATTTTGTTGCCTGCATTCGCACCGGGTCCACGCCGCGCGCCAGTGGGCAGAGTGGCGTGCGCGTGATGCAGATCGTCGCCGCCGCGCATCGATCGGCCGCGCAAGGTGGCGCTCCGGCCGCGATCGAAGGCTAGTCATGGCAAGCCTGCCGCATGAAACCATCAGCCTTCCGACCGGCGATCGTCTCGGTTTTGTGCGGGTGGCGGGTACCGAACCAGGTCTGCTGGTGGTCGGCGGCTATGGCAAGAGCGCGCTGGAGAAGCCGATCGGCCCGATCGCTCTCCAATATGCGCTGCAGCGGCAACGGGCCTGCATCGTGCTGGAGTTCCGCAGCCAGGGTCGCTCCTCGCCGCTTGCCCAGGGCATGTCGGTGCCGGGCATGCGCGACGATATTCTGGCCGCGGCCGAAGCCCTCGGGCTTGAGAACTGTCTCGGCATCGGCGCCAGTCTCGGCGCCTGGGCGCTGCTGGCAGCGCAGCAACGGCGCAACAGACTGCTGTGGGGCATGCTGGCCCTGGCGCCGGCGATCGACTGGGACCTCACCTACTTCAAGCCGCTGTCGGCGCGCGGCGGCCTTGCCGCCGACGGCAACGGTCATATTCACGTGCCGGCGAGCGGGATCGTCGTCAGTCGCGATTTCTTCAACGATCTCGACGCCTGCCGCATCAAGGCGGGGGTGCTGGGCTTGAAGGGGCCGCACCACATCATCCACGGCACGGACGATGTGGTGGCGCCGATCGCGCGGTCGGAACAATTCGCGGCCGAGAGCGGGGCCAAGCTCATTCGCCTGCCGGGTGCGGGGCATGAGGTATCGGCGTTGCAATCCGCCGCCGCGCAGCAGGCCTTCGTGCTAGAGTGCGATGCCATGCTGGCAACGCGCGCGACCCTTGCCGCTGACAGAGGACCGGGACATCCAGATGCCGAGTGACGCCGCTGCCACCAATCCCCTTCAGCAGCTGGTCGACGCGGCGCTAGCCGGGCGGTCGCGGCGAGACTATCCGGCGGCACTCGCCGCCACGCAGAAGGCCTTTCAGCTGGCGCCGCGCGCCTTCCTCAATGCGAAGCTGTGGAGCCTGCTGTTCAATGCGCCGCCCTGGTTCGAGACTGCGGTCGAGCATGAAGATTATCTCGCGTTCGCCGATACCCTGATGGCGCTGGTGGAGACGGCTTGCGGCGCGGCCGAGCCGCGATTTGCGGCCGACCTCGCGGCGCAGTTCCTGCACGGCGCACAGTTCCGCCACACCGTGCACAATGATCTCTCGCTGACCGGCTTCATGGGACGGCGCGCGGCCCTGTTCGGCTATGCCCTGTCGCACAGCGCCGTGCCGCGCGGCCATGTGTTTCCAACGCCGGTGGCCAATGGCGCGCGGCCGCGCCTCGGTATCATCTTCAAGCATATGCAGCAGGATCCCGAGACGACCTCGGTGCTGCCGTTCTTCCAGCATGCGAAGGCGGCTGGAATCGAGGTCATCCTGTTTGTGGTCGAAGCGCGCGGCCACCAGGCCTTCGTCGATCATCTGAAGACCGTGTGCGACAAGATTGCGCAGCTGCCGACCTCGGTACCGGACGCAGTGACGATGCTGCGCCAGGCGAATCTCGATATTGTCCTGTTCGGCAACGACATCACGGCGAAACCTTCGGTGCCGGCCTATCTCAGTTTCTACCGCATCGCGCGGCGCATGTGCTGCTGCGTGTCGACCCTGGTGACGACGGCCTCGCCGCAGATGGATGTCTATTTCGGCTGCGACTATTACGCCGCGCGCGGCTGCGCCAGCGAATTCACGGAACGGTTCGTGTCCCTGCCGGACCCGGGTTTTGCCTTCCTGTTCCCGTCACGGCAGGCGCCGGCCGAGGTGATGGACCGCGCGGCACTCGGCGTATCACCTGACACGCTGCTGCTGACCTCGGGCGCCAACCATACCAAGCTGCATGCCGACCTAGTCGATGTGTGGATCGACATCCTGCGTCGGCTGCCGCAGGCGCGACTGCTGCTCTATCCGTTCCCACCCCATTTCGGGGCGGCCGGGATGGAGGTCGAGCAGCGCTTGCGCGCACAGTTGACGAATCGCGGGATCGCCGCGGATCGCCTGATCCTGCCACCGCCGCTGCCGGGCCGCGACGCGGTTATCGCCATGCTGCGTCATGTGGACCTTGGCCTGGACTCGTTCCCCTATACCGGCGTCACCACCATCGTCGATGCGATCGAGGCTGGCCTGCCGACGGTGAGCCTTGCCGGTCGCACCCTGCGCACGGCTCAGGGTGGGGCGATCCTGCACAGCGTCGGCATGGACGAACTGGTGGTCGAGACCGGAGCCGCCTATGTCGATCTCGCGGTAGCCCTGGGAGAAGATGCGACGCGGCGAGAGGGCTTGCGCGCACGATTGCAGGCGGTCGCCGGCGGCACGCCGCCCTTCTTCGACACCGACCGGTTTGGCAAGGCGGTCGCGGCCGCCTATCATCAACTGCACGCCGACATGGCGGCAGGATGCTGAGGGGAAGGCGATGGCTCGCATACATCTGGTTTCCGGCGCCAGTTCCGGAATCGGCGCCAGGATCGCCGAGGAACTGCAGCGCGCGGGCGATGAAGTCGTGCCGGTCGTGCGCCGTGCCGAGGACGCGGCGAAGCTGGGCGCCACCCGGCACCTGCTGTGCGATTTCGCCGATCCGGCGCAGACTCAAAGCGCCTTCCAGGCCTTCGCGGGGCCGGTCGATTCCTTCATCAACGCGGCGGGCATCGCCATCGGCAAGGCAATCTGGGATACGGCGCCGGGCGATATCGGCAATCTCATGAACGTCAATTTGATCAGCCCGATGCTGGCCTGCGGCGCGCTGCGCGGCAAGATCAATCCCGGCGGGGCCATCATTCTTCTGTCGTCGCAATCGGCCTATCGTGGCGGCTGGGACGATGCCTATAACGCCTCCAAGGGCGGCATCAACACCTTCATCAAATCGCTGGCCATGAAGCTTGCCCCCGACGTGCGCGTCATCGGCATCGCGCCCGGCATCGTCATCGGCACGCGCATGACGGCGGGGCGGCAGCAGAACGATCTTGAGCGCATCAAGGAGACCATCCCGCTCAAGCGCTTTGCCGAGGTGGGCGAGGTGGCGGCGATGACCCTGTCGCTGCTGGGGCCGGCCGGCGCCAATGTGACGGGCGCCGTCATCGACATGAACGGCGGCAACTATCTGCGCTGAGGATCAGGCGCCCGGATCCGGCTTCATGGTCGCGGCGACGACCTCATGGAAGCGGTGGCTCATCCGGCTGGAATCGGCGAGATAACGCTGGTAATAGTCGCGTCCGGCCTGGCCGACTCCGCGCCGCCAGGTCGCGTCGCGCGCCAGGCGATTGGCAAACTCGACATATTGTGCCGCGTCGGCGGCATAGAGCAGCGGCCCGGCGCCATTCTCGCCGGCGAGCAAGCGGCGGATCTCGGGCGCGGCCGGTCCCGCTTCGGCCAGCGGGCGGAAGAAATGCATGCCGTATTGCGTTTCGGGGGCCGCGAAAGAAAGCAGCGGCGTGCCGGCGACCAGCGCCTGCATCGCGGTGACGCCGCAGCCGAAGGGAAAGGTCTCGAGGAAGATGTCGAGCACCTGGGCGTAGAGGGTGGTGTCGACCCAGCCGATGAAATGGGTCTGCGCTGCCACGCCGGCCTCGGTGAAGAAACGCTGGATGCCGTCATGCGGTTCACGACCGGTCCACAGATAGCCGGCAGTGGGGTTGGCACGCAGGATCTCGGCCACGGCGGCGAGATAGGGCGGCGAATTGAGCTTCTCGGTACGGGCGAGAGCGCCGAACAGCACCGGATGCTGGGCAAAGCGCGCGCGCGCCGCGGCGACCGCTTCCGGCGCCACCGGCGGGGATGGCCTGGCAAGCAGGAATGGCACCACCTGCCATTCCTCGCCATGGACCTCGCGGCGCGTCTCGGACCAACCGCCATAGCTGATATAGCCATCGACCTCGGGGATGCGGAACGGGTGGAACTTGAGGGTCCAGAACAGCTGCACCGGTGCAAGGCGCATCGCGAGTACGAAATCGGCAGTGGTGGGCGCTGAGACCCAGACCAGATGCGTGATGCCGTCCTCGGCAATGCGGCGGCGCAGGCGCACGATGCGTGCCGCGACCGTCTCGCTGCCATTTTGTGCCATGTTGACGATCTCGGCGCCCATGCCGCGAACCCGCTCATTGAGTGCCGGCAGATCCCCGAACAGTGTGTAGACGATGGGTTGATCGGCCCAGGGCAGGCCATGGGGGCGGTTCGCGATGACTTCGAGCATGCCGTCGGTATGACCGAGGATGACCGCGTTCTGCAGCAGGAAGCCGATGCGCCAGGGTCGGGATGCCAACGGTGCATGCAGCTTGCGCGGCAGGACCGGATCCTGGAATTTGCGGGCATAGGGGACGATGCTGTCCTGCCATGCCTGGAAGCAGGTGCGCGCATACTGCTCGGTCTCAACCTTCTTGGTGAAGTGCTGGTAGAGCATCTGCAGCAGGTTGAAGATCGTGTCCAGCGGCGCGCCCTTGCCGCACAGCGTCGCCAAAGCGCCAACCAGCTGGTGGCGGATATGCTCCGCCTGTTCGGTCATGCCGTAATCGTGGAACAGGCCGCCCAACTCGCCCGCAGCCATGATGTTGCCGGGCTCGGAACGGCATCTCTCGATCGCCGCCAGCAAGGGTGGCGGCAGGTTCTGGCCGCCTGCGGCGTTCATGTCGCGGCGGTGCGGTACTTGCGCTGCACAGGCCAGACCATCGGTCGGATCTCGGTCCGCTCTGCCACGACATAGAGTGCCGCATTGCTGGCGGCGTCGAAGCGGCGCGTCGGTTCGACCTGAAAGGGCTTGAAGCCATTGCGCAGGTCGCAAGTGACGCCGGTCAGCACATGGATCTTGAACGCATTGTCGCCGAGGAAATCAGGGTAGACGGTTGGCGAGAAGTTCCAGAAGCCATGGTTGAAGCGGCTCAGCGGCGCCGCATGCACCAGGAAGCCGTTGAGCGACACGGCCTCGCAGGCATTGCGGAAGGCAACGCCGACATTGAAGCAGTGCTCGCAGGTGCCGGTATCGATGACCAGGTCAAACTTGCCGACCAGATCCGGCGGCAGGGGATCGTTGAGGTCGACGATACGCTCGAAGCCGCGTGCATTGACGATGTCGATCACGGTCACGTCGAGGCCGAGGGCGTCGAACAACGAGAGCGAGTCGTAGAGCGGTTCCTTGCAGCCCTGCAGCCCGTGCCAGCCCCAGATCTTGTCGGCGTCTTCCCGCACCGGAAGCCGTGCCACCAGATCGGCGCCAAACAATTGCTCCATGGACGCGTGAGGCACCAGCAGATCGGGATAGGCGAGGGCCAGCGCGCGCAGGCGGATGTCCGGACCGACGGCCTTGCGCCGCGCCGAGATGGCGCTGTTGAGCAGGTTGAGATACATGGCCTCGATCGCCATTCTGGTCCCCTCAAATGGGCTGTCGCCGCGAACGTTCGGCCGTTTCCCGCAGAATGTAAGAGCGTCGGGCGGGTGTCAACAAGCCAGCGACAGCGCGCGAACCGTCGATATTTCTTTGCCTGACTGCCGTTGCCGTTCATAATGCCGGACGTCCGAACGGGAAGCATGGCCGCACCGCCGACGTGGCGGCGCGGCGCGGATGAGGAGGCGGCATGACGGTCATTGTCACCGGCGGGGCGGGGTTCATCGGATCGGCCCTGGTGCGGCAATTGAACACGCTGGGCATCAGCGTGGTGACGATCGACAAGCTCACCTATGCCGCCAATCCGGACAACCTCGCCAACCTCGCGCGGCCCGACCTTCATCGCCTGCACCAGGTCGACATCTGCGATGCACCGTCGGTGCGCCGCATCTTCGCCGAAGCACGGCCGAGCGCCATCTATCATCTGGCGGCGGAGAGCCATGTCGATCGGTCGATCGACGACCCGGTTCCGTTCGTGCGCACCAATGTCGAGGGATCGGCGGTCTTGCTCACGGCGACAAGAGACTATTGCGCCGGGCTGGATGCGACGGCGCGCGGCCAGTTCCGCTTCCTGCAGGTCTCCACCGACGAAGTCTATGGCGAGTTGGGGGCGAGCGGCGCCTTCGATGAGAACAGCCCCTACCGCCCGAATTCGCCCTATGCCGCCAGCAAGGCCGCGGCCGACCATTTCGCGCGCGCCTTTGCCCGCACCTATGACCTGCCGGTGCTGCTGACGAACTGCGGCAACAATTACGGCCCGCGCCAGTTTCCCGAGAAGCTCATCCCGCTGACCATACTCAATGCCGTTACCGGCAAGAGGTTGCCGGTCTATGGCGCCGGACGGCAGGTGCGGGACTGGATTCACGTCGACGATCATGCGGCGGCCCTGCGCGCTGTGGTGGCGCGCGGTCGCCCGCGCGAGACCTATCTGGTCGGCGCACGCGGCGAGATGCGCAACATCGACATCGTGCAAAAGGTCTGCGCGCTGCTCGATGCAGTCAGGCCGAGGCCGGACGGCCGTTCCTACGCCGAACAGATCGAATTCGTCACTGACCGGCCGGGCCATGACGAGCGCTATGCCATCGATCCACGCAAGATCGAAAGCGAGATCGGCTGGCATGCGGAGACCGCGGTGGATCGCGGGCTGCGCGAAACGGTGCAATGGTACCTCGACAATCCGGCCTTTTGCGCACGTTCCGAGGTCAGCTATGATCGGCGCCGGATCGGGCTGATTTCTGACGACAGGGAAAAGCGGGCATGAAGGGGATCATTCTGGCGGGCGGCAGCGGTACGCGCCTGCATCCGGCGACGCTCGTGGTGACCAAGCAGCTACTGCCGGTCTATGACAAGCCGATGATCTACTATCCGCTGGTTACCCTGATGCTGGCCGACATCCGCGATATCCTGATCATCAGCAAGCCGGAGGATCTTGAGAAGTTCCGCTCGCTGCTGGGCGATGGCAGCCAGTGGGGTATCCGGCTTCAATATGCCGTTCAGCCGCAGCCACGTGGGATCGCCGAGGCGTTCCTGATTGGACGTGACTTCATCGGCGACGATTCCTGCGCGCTGATCCTGGGAGACAACATCTTCTTCGGCCTGGGTCTGCGCGCCCTCCTGATGCAGGCCGCCGCGGTGAAGAACGGGGCTTCGGTATTTGCGCATTGGGTGGCCGATCCGGAGCGTTACGGCGTTCTCGACATGGGCGCCGACCGCAAGGTGAAGGCAATCCTGGAGAAGCCAAACCCGGCGCCGTCGAACTGGGCGGTGACCGGCCTCTATTTCTATGGTCCAGGCGTTGCCGATGTTGCTGCGGGCATCAAGCCGTCGCCGCGCGGCGAGCTTGAGGTGACCGACGTCAACAGTGCCTATCTGGCTCGCAACGAATTGCAGGTCCAGGTTCTTGGCCGTGGCTTTGCGTGGTTGGATGCGGGCACGCCGGAGAGCCTGCTCGATGCGAGCAACTTCATCGCCACGGTGGAAAAGCGACAAGGATTGAAGATTTCGGTGCCGGAGGAAATCGCCTGGCGCCTGGGCCTCATCGACGCGGCGCAGGTGGCGAAGATCGCCGCCGGCTACGGCAACGGTCCCTATGGCAAGTATCTGGAGTGGATCCTCGCCATGGGCTGAGGCCAGCTGGTCAGGTAGTCTTCCAGAAGCCGCGGATAGCCTCGATCACGCTGTCGATATCGTCGTCGCTCAGCTGCGGAAACATCGGCAGGCTAAGGACGCTGTGCGCCGCCCGTTCCGACTGCGGCAGACCACCGGGGCCGATGGCGATCCTGCCGCGATAGGCTGGCTGCAGATGGATCGGCACGGGATAATGAACCACCGTCAGGATTTCCCGCGCCTTCAGCGCGGCCTGCAGCGCATCCCGGCGTGGGCCGGCATTGACGACATACTGATGAAACACCGGCGCGTAGCCAGCAGAGCGGGCCGGAAGAGCGAGGCCGGAAAGGCCGGCGAGGCCGGCATCGTAGCGTGCGGCAATGGCGCGGCGGCGCTCGGTGTCGCGCTCCAGCACCTGCAGCTTCACGCGCAGCACCCCGGCCTGGATTGGGTCGAGCCGGCTGTTGATGCCCGGCATGTCGCTGATGTAGCGATCGCGCCAGCCATACTGGCGGAGCGCACAGAGCTTTTCCTGGAGAACCGGATCGTCGGTGCTGATGATGCCGGCATCGCCGAGCGCACCCAGATTCTTGGTCGGGTAGAGGCTGTAGGCAGCCAGGCGCGACCAGCTTCCGACCAGGCGGTTGTTGATGCCGGCGCCATGGGCCTGGCTGCAATCCTCGATCATGATGAGGCCATGAGCATCGGCGATCGCGGCGATCTTGGCCATCGCGGCCGGCTGACCATAGAGGTGCACCGGCACGATCGCCTTGGCCTTCGGGACGCCGACCGGCCAGGCACCGAGCAGTTTCTCAAGCGCGCCAGGATCCATGGTCCAGTCGGCGCCGATATCGACCAGCACCGGGGTCGCGCCGGCAAGCTCGATGGCCGCGACGGTCGCCACGGCAGTATGCGAGACGGTGATCACAGCGTCGCCCGGACCAATATCGAGGGCGCGCAGGCCCAGGGTCAGCGCATCGGTACCGCTGGCGACGCCGACCGCGAAGCGGGTCCTTGTGAAAGCGGCGAACTCGCGCTCGAACGCCGCGACTTCCTCGCCCATGATGTACCAGCCGTCATTGAGCACGCGCAGGATGGCCGCGTCGATGTCGGCGCGCTGTGCCAGATAGCCGGCTTTGGGATTGGCTTGAGGTATCACGGGTTATGATTCCGAAAGGTAGTGGGCGAGGTTGCTGCGATAGAATGCCAGCGTTTCGGCAAGGCCAGAGCTTAACGAGGTATTGGGTTGCCAGCCAGTCGCTGCGCGGAACGGACCATCGGCGCTGTAGAAGTCACCGATGTCGATCTTCTTGCGTTCCTCCGGAAAGGCGCGGCGTTCAAAGCGGCCGCTGCCGGCGATTGCCACCAATTGTTCGGCCAGTGCGAGCAGGGTGATTGGCGGGCAGCCGCCGACATTGAACACCTGACCGACCGTTGCCGGCGAGGCAGCCGTGGCGAGCAGGGCGTCGACCAGATCGTCGACATAGGTGAAGTCCCGCAGCTGATCGCCGCCCCACAGCTCGAAGCAACCATCCTCGACGACGTGGCGCACCCAGATACCGAGAAAGGTCTGCTTGGCATCGCGGATTCGCATGCGTGGGCCATAGACGTTGGTGAGGCGCAGCGCCGTGGCCCGCAGCCCGTAAACCCGAGCGTAAAGCAGGTGATAGGATTCGGCGGCAAATTTGTGGATCCCGTTGATATCGGGCGGCACGATGGGGTGCGCCTCGTCGACCGGCAGGTAGCGTGGCCTGCCGTAAAGTTGTCGGGTCGAGGTATAGACGATGCGCAGAGCCGGGTTCAACGTGCGGATCTGCTCCAGGAAGCGCAGATTGGCAGCCTGATTGAGAGCAAGGTCGGCGGCGGGTCTGGTCATCGAATCGGCGTGGGATGTCTGGCCGGCAAGGTTGAACACGACCGCGGCCTTGCCGATGGCAGCGGCCGTCGCTGTGTCGTCGCCGATATCGGCAGCAACGATCTCGACCGACGGTGCGATGTCGGCGAGGTTATGGCTATGGGCGCCGTATTCGGTAAGGTTGAGATCGATGACGGTAACCTTGGCGCGCAGCGACACCAGGCGCCGCACCAGATTGGAGCCGATGAAGCCCATCCCGCCGGTGACCAGCACCGGACAATCGCGCCACTCCTGGTTCACCATGACGAGAGATCACCTTGCCGGGCCGTTGCGATAATCCAGATAGCGGACCCGACGGGCTCCTGGCAAGCTGCCGCCCGCTATTGCTTCACAGCCGCCGCGTGCAGCTTGGCGACCTGGCGACCGTCGGCGGTCGTGCTGGCGTGCACCGATCGGCCCATCAGTTCGACCCAGCCGAGCGTCTGGTTGGAGGCCTTGTGTTCCGCCATCCAATGCTGGGTGTATTCGCTGCCGCTGGTTTCTTCGAACACCGGCATGCCCTGGGTGTAGTGAACCAGCTTGGCGTCGGTACGCGGCGGGTCATAGCCGACCAGGTGATTCCATTCACGGGGCAGATCGCCCACCAATTCCTCCGGCAGCCAGTCGATGGCATGGGGCGAACGGCAGCGATTGGCATCCTCGACATAGTCCGGGGTCAGGATGCGGTTGGCTGGGTGAGCGCAGTTGAACATGATCATCGAGGCCCATTCGAAGCGCTTGACGTTCTTCGAGACCATCACGGCATAGCGGTCGTCGCACATGGCGAAAATCTCGGCCATGTCGGCAAGGCACAGGTAATCGGTATCGAGGAACATGGCCCAGCCTTGGAATCCGTTCAGCCACGGCGTGAGAAAACGGCTGTAGGTGAAGGGTGTGAGACCCTGACGCGTGATTGGCAGTGTGGGGAGGACCAGCGGCGTGATCGACACCGGCTTGCTGGCGCGGCGGAAGATGCTGAACTGCAGGACATTGTAGGAGACCGCCTGGCGGTGGTCGAAACCGATGTAGATCTGCAGGGGTTGTGCAAAAGTCTGGCCGGACATGGCGATCCTCGATTGGTCGATTAGAAGAGTGAGTCGAAGAGCACACCGCTCAGCTTGGAGGTGGCGGAGGTGCCGATTGGCGGCAGGTTCGAAATGAAGGAAGAGCCGGCCGTCAGCGAGGAAATGAGGGCATTGGTGCTGGCAGAGAATCCGGTAAAGCCGTAGGCGTCCGCTTCGGAATTGATGCCCACTTCGACCGTGTCGAAGTCGCGCTTGTAGCCGCCCTGGGTGAACTGAATGGCATATTGCACGCCCTTGGCAGCGGCCTTGTCGAACCCGTCGATGCGCGAAACGCGCACGGCATAGTCACCCTGCGCCAGCTCAAGCGCACCCTGGGTCAGCAGCAGGTAGTTTTTGCGCGCGTCGCCGGCATCGAGATCGTTATCGGCGATCAATGTGCCGGAACTGCGGCTGAAAATCTGAATCCGGAGCGCATCCTTGTCCTCAGCCTCGCCGACCAGGGAGCCGATCGTCGTCAGGGCAGTGGTTGCGACGCGCAGCTTGAAAACATCGACCTTGTCGCCGGCAGCGAGCGAGCTGAACAGGTTCAGGCGCGTGTCGTTCTCGCGCAGAATGCCGAGATCGCGCGCCGTCATGTTGTTATCGATGGTGACGTCGTTCGTGGTTTTCTCGAATTCCTGGACCGTGCCGATCGGGCCGGATTTCTTGATCTCGGAAGCGATCCGCTCGATCTCCTTCGAGATTTCCTCCAATTCGTCGACCGCGCCGGCGCTGGCGGTCGTGCTGGTGGTGGTCGCAGTCGTGGTGAACAGCTGGGAGACCGTTGTGCTTGTGGACCCGATGGTCGTCGCCATGACGTCAGTCCTCAGGTAGCCGCGATGATCACGCGGTCAGGTTCATGAACGGTGTGCCCTGGCTTCCGGCGACGGGGGCAGCGACCGGCTCCGGCGTATTCGCAGCGATCGGCGCCTCGGTCGCGAGACCCTCGGCAATGGCACGATTGATGTCGAGGATCGGCTGGATCTTGCTGCCGTCGAGGTCACCCAGGCGCTGCATCACGTGTCGATCCATCATGATCGAGAGCGCCAGCACGTTGTCGCGAATCTCCTTGGGGAGAGGGCAGGCCGGGTCAATGAGCGCCCCCTGGAAAATCGACCAGAGGCGCTGGTTGAGGACAAGCGCCGCCCGCAGGCTTTCGCCATCATCCTCGGCGCGCGCAGCCAGGGCGAGCCGGCGCGACGCTTCCGCGAGCGCCCAAGCCTCGGTACTGCGCGAATCTGCCGCTCTGGGCTGACTGGTATACCCGACTGCTGGTTTCATACTCTCCTCCGTGCCACGACCTGTGCCTGGCAATAGCCGTTTCTCGCCGACATCAGCCTAAAACAGCTTCGCAGTGGCCTTCAACGCACGGTAATAATCGCTCATATGCACGAGTCGTGCCACTTCGGCGAGTTTTTCGACGTTATCAGGGCCAAGGCGCATATTTTCCGCCAGAATGGTTTCGAATTTCACAAGGTTTTCCGGGGCGTTCTCCGGAAACAGGTAGATCAGCTGGATAATCAGATAGAGTTTCTTAACCAGCGTATCCGCCTGCTCGTCCTTCATCACTTCGCGGCCGCGCAGGAAATTGGCCTTGTTGAACAGGTAGAAGCTTCCTGGTTCCTCGCCCCGGCCAATGACGGCGCCGTTGACGATCACTTTTTCCCCCGGCCGAAGCGTGAATTTCAGTGGCAAGGCAGCCCCCTTCGTCAATCTGGGTGGTTCTGGCTGCCCGCTGGCCGTATTGGGTTTTCCTGCCGACGCGAAGACTTACGTGAGAAGGGCGGGCGACGGCATTGCTGCCGCCGCCCAATCCTACTCAACCACCAGCGATTAGAACAATCGCAGAATGGCCTGTTGCGCCTGGTTGGCGAGCGAAAGTGCAATCGT
>JAEUKV010000109.1 GCA_016794165.1 Rhodospirillaceae bacterium | reverse complement strand
ACGGCTTGACCGACATCAAACAAACGGGCCATATGCTGGCATATTCTTCAAGAGTTCAGCCCATGCAGCTTCGCCCGAAAAGCGCCTCGCCGGAACCGTCGCTTGCCGAGCAGATACAGCGCCTGCTCCGGCTGCTGCGCGATCCCGGCGAAGCTTGGGCAGCGTTCAGTCCCTATATCGGCATTGGTCGCAAACGCCGACTGGACCCGATCACCGATGTCGCTGGCCTGTGCCATTTTCTCGAAACCCGCGCCAGCTTCGTCGCCCAAACATCCCTCTATGGCTATCTGCGCACACGCGCTGGCCAGCGCTACCCGGAGCTGTTCGACAACCAGGTCTTCATCAGATCCATCAATCAGGCGAAGTGGCAGATCTGGCTTGCCTGCCTGTCGGATCTCGCCGTCTATGCGGGAGGCTTGCTGAGCCTGGCGGCCCCCTCCGCGGCGGGACGCGTAGGTCCGCTGATCGAGGCCGCCGTCGCCAGGACGCTTGAGGAAACCGGTGTGCCGCCGGATGCCGGTCCGGAGTTCCTCGCCGGCGCGCAGGAGGTCCGCGCCCGCCTTGCCGGCTGCGACTGGTCGGAGGTTACCGACAGCGAGTTGGCTTTCTCGCAGAGCCCAAAAGCGCTGGTCAAATGGGCGCCGGTGGTCGACAAGCTCAAGGAACTCGACGAACCGATCGTTCTCAATTCGGTGCGCTTCCGCTGGCAGGAAGTGCGACGGGACCTGCGGCGCTGCCTCGATCCAGCAGCACTGCTGCGAAGCTGAGCATGTCGCGCGATTGCGGCGCGGCCTGGCACTTCCAGGCCATCAGTTGAAGAAGCGACCGAACACGGCATAGATGCCCTGCGCGATCTCGCCTTCCAGCGGGAACGACAGCATCCCCATGACCGAGTAGCCGAGCAGCCAGGGCATCAAATAGAAGCGGATCATGAAAAAGAACCACGCCACATAGAGCGGGACCATGGGTGCCACGAGGAAGCCCGGCGTGATCGGCCTGAACAGCCTCAGCAGCGGGTCGGTCGCTCGCACGAAAAAGCGCGAAAAGAAAAATCGACTTTCTTCCGGCAGGAACAGGCGCATGCCGAAGCGACCGATCAGCGTCCACATGATCACGCCAAGAATATAGTCGAGGACAATTGCCCAGGCCGGGATCGCGGTCATGATTCCAGAGTCTCTTCTGCTGCCTACCGGTGGGCAGCATACAAAAAAAGAAGCCGGGGAGAGAAGCCCTCTCCCCGGCTTGTGTTGGAGTGGTTGATCAGTGCGTTGAACTAAGGATGGTGGCGCCGCTCGGGACGCGCACCTCATCGACCATGGCCTGGATCTCGCGATCCGGTTCCTTGGTCATCAGGGTCACGACGACCATGGCGATACCGCTGGCCGCCGTGCCGACGATGCCGAACCTGAGATCGTCGAGGCCCGCCCACGGCGCCATGCCGCCCCACTTCACCAGATAGAGGTAGAGCGAGCCGCAGCCGAGGCCGACGATCATGCCGGCGATGGCGCCGGCACGGTTGGCGCGCTTCCACCACACACCCAGGACCAGCGGGAAGAACAGGCCGGACATCGCGAAGCAGAACGCCCAGGCGACTGCGCCGAGAATGCCGGTGAGCTTCAGGCTGGCCACAAGGGCCGCTGCCGCGCCCAGCACCACCAGGAGAACGCGCGCGACGATCAGGCGTCGCTTCGTTTCCGCATGCGGGTCGATCATCTTGTAGTAGAGATCATGCGACAGCGCGTTGGCGATAGCGAGCAGAAGCCCGTCCGCCGTCGACATGGCCGCCGCCATGCCGCCCGCTGCCACCAGGCCCGAGATCACATACGGCAGACCGGCGATTTCCGGGGTGGCAAGCACCACGATGTCGGCGCGCATGAAGAACTCGTTGATCTGCAGGATGCCGTCCGCGTTGGAGTCGGAGATCGCCAACATGCCGACCGCCCCCCATTTCTGGATCCATTCCAGGGCATTCACGTCCGCCACCGCCTTGCCGATGATGCTGGTCGCCAGGTTCGGATCCAGGATCTGCAGCTTGGTCAGCGTGGCGAGTGCCGGCGCCGTGAAATAGAGCAGCGTGATGAAGAACAGCGACCACGCCACGGACGACCGCGCCGCGCGAACCGTCGGCGTGGTGAAGTAGCGCATCAGGATGTGCGGCAAGGAAGCGGTGCCCAGCATCATGCAGGCCACCAGCGTCACGAACTTCCAGGCGGCCAGGGCGGAATCCCCCGGTGCTGCGTGGAGGTTGGTCAGGGTGGAAACACCGGCGATGGTTTCCGTCGGCTTCAGCACACCCACCTGCAGCATCGGCTCCAGTTCCTGGATGCGGGCCACCGCGTCGCCATAGGCGAGCTGCGGGAACCAGCCGAAATCCTGGACGATGGACATCCAGAACACCGGCACCAGGTAGGCGATGATGAGGACGATGTACTGCGCCACCTGGGTCCAGGTCACCGCCCGCATGCCGCCCAGCATGGAGCAGAGCAGAATGCCGACCAGGCCGAACCAGACACCGGCTTCGTAGGGGATCTGCAGGGCGCGCGACGCGATCGTGCCTGTAGCGTCGATCTGTGCCGTCACATAGGTGAAGGACGCGACCACCAGAACCACGACGGCACAGAAGCGGGCAAGATTGCCGCCGTAGCGCGTACCGATGAAATCCGGCACCGTGTAGCAGCCGAACTTCCTGAGATAGGGCGCCATGAGGATGGCCACCAGCACATAGCCGCCGGTCCAGCCCACCACGAAGGCGAGGTAGGGGTGGCCGCCCATGTAGATGCCGCCGGCCATGGCGACGAAGGAGGCACCGGACATCCAGTCGGCGGCGGTGGCCATGCCGTTGAATACCGGCGGCACTTCGCGGCCAGCGACATAATAGGCATCGACCTGCATCGTGCGCGACAGCCAGCCGATCAGCGCATAGATCGCGATCGTGAAGCCGACGAAGCAGAGGCCGATCGTATCGGCGCTCATGCCCATCTGCTCGAAGATCGCCATCAACGCGACGAACAACAGGAATCCGCCCGTATAGAGCGCGTAGATCTTTGGCAGGTTATCCGTGAACTTGCCCTGTAACCTGAAGAGACTCATGGCGTTTCCCCCTCGTTATTCTTCTGCGACGCCGAATTCGCGGTCGATCGCGTCCTGCTGCTTCACGAAGACGAAGAGCTGGATCACGAAGGCGTAGAGCGATCCCTGCGCGGCCATGTAGAAGCCGACCGGGAACTCCAGAAAGCGAAACTGGTTCAGGTCGTTCGCGAACCACTGGATGAGGTAGGCGAAGAGAAACCAGATGGCGAGATGGATGAACATCAGTCGCCGTGTTTTCCGCCAATGAGCGTTTCGATTTTCAATCGACATCTGGGTCAATTGGGTCACTGTCTGTCCCTCCCGTTTCGATCAGTCATTGCGATTGAGTAGCCGGCCAGACGAGCTCGGGCACCCGACCCCGGTTCTCCGGGCCGCGGCTGCCGCAGGCAAACTTGACTGCGCTGTGTCGATCAATTGACGGCTCCCCCTCATCATGCGGTGCGAGGCCGACGCGGCTCCCGCACCCCTCTGGACAGCGGCGCCGTCCAGCCTCTCCCAACCGTGTTCTTGGCTCCGATTCTTGTCCCTCCGCCCGCGATCCTGCCGGCAGAGCCTGTCGGATTATCGGCATCACACGACTCGGTTGTGCTGCCATATTTGCAGTCAGTGTGTCTTAAGCTGATGATAAGTCAAATGGACCCCCGACTTTCGTCGTAGCGACCTAGGCCCAAATGGACAGCCGGATCGAGCGCATGCAGTAATGTCGGCGATGTCGCAAAGCAGCACCATCCTTGCCCTGTCGCTGGCCTATCTGGGCCTGTTGTTCGTGATCGCCCATGCCGGCGAGCGGCACGCCATTCGCTGGTCGCGTGGCCGACTCGGGCCGGTCATTTACGCCCTCTCGCTGGCGATCTACTGCACGTCATGGACCTATTACGGATCGGTCGGACGGGCGGTCACCAACGGCCATGATTTCATCCTGATCTATGTCGGGCCGGCCCTGGTGATCGTGCTGGCCTGGCCGCTGATGGTGCGGATTGTTGCGGTTGCGAAAAGACAGAACGTAACCTCGATCGCCGACTTCCTGGGGGCACGCTACGGCCGCAGCCGCGCGGTGGCGGTTCTCGCCACGCTGATCGCCGTAATGGGCGCCATGCCCTATATTGCGCTGCAACTGCAGGCGGTCTCGTTCAGTTTCGAGGCGCTCTCCGGCGCGCCCATCGGCAACGGCACCGCCCTCGGCTTCGTGCCGATCTGGGAAGATACCGCACTGATCGTGACCTTGCTCATGGTGGCCTTCACCATCGTGTTCGGTGTCCGCCACGTCGAAGCCAGCGAACAGCATCGTGGCATGATGCTGGCCATTGCGCTGGAATCCCTGGTCAAGCTGTTCGCCCTGCTGATCGGCGGTGTCTTCGTCGTGTGGTGGCTGTTCGACGGGCCGGCCGCCTTGCTGAGCGCGGCGCGGGACCTGCCGGCGGCGCGGCCGATGCTGGAGCCAGGCGTCAGTGCCAACTGGCTGGCACTGACCGTTCTCTCCGGCTTTGCCTTTCTCTGCCTCCCGCGCCAGTTCCATGTCGCCGTGGTCGAACACGACCATCCCAACAGCCTCGGGATGGCGCGCTGGATGTTTCCGCTCTATCTCGTCCTCATCAACATCTTCGTGGTACCCGTGGCCCTGGCCGGGCTGGTGCTGCTGGATCCTGGTCACACGCCGGATTTCTACATCCTCACCCTGCCCCTCTCGGCGGGCGCCGACTGGCTCACCGCGCTCATCTTCATCGGCGGCCTGTCCGCCGCCACCAGCATGGTCGCGGTGGCTTGCATGGCCCTCTCCGGCATGGTCAGCAACGAGCTGGTCATGCCGTGGCTGCTGCGCCGGCGCCAGGAGGAAGGTGCCAATCTCGGCCAGCTCGGCCTGCTGGTGCGGCGCCTCGCGGTGGTGGTCATCCTGCTCGCCGCCTATGCCTATTATCGGACCATCGCCGGCCTTCTGCCGCTGGTGACGATCGGCCTGATCTCGTTCTGCGCCGTCGCCAACTTCGCGCCGCCACTGCTGATCGGGCTCTATTGGCGCAAGGCGCACCGGCTGGGCGTCATTGCCGGCCTGGTAGGCGGGTTCGCGGTCTGGTTCTGGGCGATCCTCTGGCCGACGATTCAGCCCGGCGAAGCGGCGGCTCTGCCGCCCTGGGGGCCACTGGCGTGGTTCGACCCACTGATCCGCGGTTTTGTGGTCGGGATGATGGTCAATATCGCCCTGCTGGTGCTGGGCTCCTGGCTGGCACGACCGCTGGCCCGCGACCGCCAGCAGGCCACCGCCTTTGTCGGCGAAGAAGAAGTCGTGCCGCGCCGGCCGCAAGGCGGTGCCGCACCCACCGAACTCGACCAGCTCAAGGAACTGGCCGCGCGCTTCATCGGGCCGGAACGCGCCGAGGAGGCTTTCCGCGGCCTCGCCCTCTCCGGCGCGGCCGCGCTGGAATTCACCGAACGCTTGCTGTCGGGAACCATCGGCGCCGCTTCCGCGCGCGTCGTCGTCACCACCTCCCGGCGCAAGAGCCTGTGGATCCCCGGTGGCCTGTGGATGCCGGGCAGCATCCGCGACATGCTCGACGAGGCCACCGCGGCCATTCGCTACAATGCCGATCTGCTGCGCCGGACGCTCGATCACATGGGCCTCGGCCTTGCGGTGTTCGATTCCAGCGGCAAGCTCGAGGTATGGAACGAACGCTTTGCCATTCTCACCGGGCTCGATCCCGACAGCCTCGCCGTTGGGGTCAATCTCGCGACTTTGCCGGCCCACATCCCCTCGCTGGCAGCCTCGCTCGGTCATCACCGGCCGACCATGCGGGAGTTCAAGCTCGCCGACGGCGCGGTCACCGAACTTCGGGTCGATCCGCTTTCGGGCGGCGGCATTGTCGTCACCGCCAATGACGTGACCGATCGGGTCCGGGCGGCGGAAGCATTGCGGGACAGTGAGCGCCGCACCCGGATCGTCACCGACAATGTGCCGGTCCTGATCGCCTATATCGACCGGGAACGGCGCTATCGCTTCACCAACCGCCCCTATCAGGCCGCGTTGATGGTCGCCCCCGGCGAAACCGAGGGACGCCTGGTTTCCGACGTCCTCGGCGAGGCGCGGTATCAGCAACTGAAGCCGCATATCGATGCGGCCCTCGATGGCCGCATGCAGGTCTTCGAAATCGAATTCCCCACCAACGACAGCAAGATCGAGATCGCCCGCGGCACCTATATTCCGCATGTCGACGAAAGTGGCCAGGTGCTGGGTTTCTTCCTGCTCTACGTCGACATCACCGAACGGCGTCAGGCGGAGGCCGCGTTGCGGCACGCCAATGAGAGCCTTGAGCGGCGCGTCGCCCAGCGCACGGCGGAACTGGAGGCCGCGCGCGCCCGGGCGGAGGAAGCGAACATCGACAAGACCCGCTTCATCGCCGCGGCCAGTCATGATCTGCTGCAGCCCCTGCATGCGGCCCGGCTGTTCGTGGCAGCGCTGGCCGAACGCCACGCCGAGGATGACCTGGTCGGCAAGGTCGATCTCGGCCTCTCCTCCGTCGAGGCGCTGCTGGATGCGTTGCTCGACATCGCGAAACTCGATGCCGGGGCCATCAAGGCGGAACCCCGCAGCATCGCCGTGGGGCCCCTGCTGCAATCCCTCGCCGATGCCTTCGCGCCATTGGCGGCTCGCAACGGGATGGGTCTGCGTCTGGTCTCCAGTCGCGCCTGGGTACAGACGGATCCGGCTCTGCTGCGTCGCGTATTGCAGAACTACCTATCCAACGCCATTCGCTATGGACGCGGCGTCACCGCCCGACCACGCGTACTGATGGGGTGCAGACGTGTCGGCGACGTGCTGCGCATCGAAGTCCGCGACAACGGCCCCGGCATCGCCGCGGAACAGCATGGCGCCATCTATCAGGAGTTCATCCGCCTGCGCTCGAGCCAGGTCGGCGGCGAGCGCGGCCTCGGCCTCGGCCTTGCCATCGTCGACCGCATCACCCGCATGCTCGGTCATCGCCGGGACCTGGTTTCGCGCCCCGGCAAGGGTGCCGCGTTCAGCATCGACCTGCCCATGGCGGCGCCTGATCCCGCGGCGATCGATGACAACCAGCGCGACGAATCGCGTACCGGCCTGATGGCAAGGGCGCCCTATGTCGTATGCATCGACGACGAACAGCAGGTACGCGAAGGCATGCAAGTCCTGCTGGAAAGCTGGGGTTGCGATGTCATCGTCTCGGCCAGCGCCGAGCAGGCGCTGGAAGCGACCGCCAACCGAACGACGGGCCCGGACCTCATCCTGATCGATCTGCATCTCGGCGACGACCAGCCCGATGGGTTGACCGAAATCGGCAGATTGCGGGCCGTTTGGGGACCACGCATCCCGACGGTCCTGATCACCGCAAACCGCGATCCGGCGCTGATTGCGCGCGCCAGATCCCTGGGTCTGGATGTGCTGCACAAACCCGTCAAGCCGGCCAAGCTTCGCGCCTTGATTGCACAACGGGCGGCGGCCTAAATCCGAACCGACAGGTGGCGAGGTCTTTCGCCCGCGAAGTCAGGCCCCGCGCTGTCGCCAGGGCCCGCTTGGCCAATGCCCCGGCAACCGCTGGGGCCAGGGGCGGTCCGCACCGGTTCCGACAGGCTGCGCGGGACGGCGCAAGACAGCGGCAAGCCCGCCAAAGGCCTGTGCCATCGCCTCGCTGCGCAGTTGCCGCGCACGGCGTTCATGATAGGCCATCAGTTCCGGGGTGATTTGATCTGCTGGGACCAGGCGCGCCGGGGCACTGGTGTCGAGCCAACTGCTCTCGTCGTCATTGTAGGGCCACATGGAAGACCTCCGTTTTGAACGAGTATCTTCCTCCCGTGCGCCAGCGGTTCTCCGCCGCTGCTGCATTGCACCTAAAATATAGCGCTGATTCCATTCTATTTTCAATGATTATGTTGCAATGCAGCATTTCAGATTGAGACTGACCCAGACTGCAATCGTCCTTTCGTCCGCCGCCGCTTGACCGAATGTTTCAAATCGCTGCCTTGCACCGACCAAAATCCGCGTTGCGGGACGGGCTGCTGCCGGTCGAAAGCTGGGCGCCTATTCCTCCGGCGAGGGTGCCGCCGGAACCAGGGCCGGCCCGAGCGCCAGGCGCTGGGCAAGGATCACCGCTTGGGTGCGCGAAGTCACGCCGAGTTTGCGCAGGATCTCCGTCACATGCGCCTTGACGGTCGGCTCGCTGATCTGCATTTCAAACGCAATAAGCTTGTTGGCCATGCCTTCGGCCATGAGCGACAGGACACGATGCTGCTGT
>JAEUKV010000075.1 GCA_016794165.1 Rhodospirillaceae bacterium | reverse complement strand
GTTTCCCCGCTGCCGGAGGGAGAGGTGGCTGCGGAAAACCTCCCCCCCGAAATCGCGTGTCCAGGTCTCGCCGGCCGGGGTCACGTCGAAATCGACCGCAACCGGCGTGTCGGCCACGGCTGCGGGAAAACCGCCGAGTTTTGCGGCGAGACGCGCGAGGAGGCTGTTGCCGCGGGTCACCGAGGCGCGCCCGGCGGCGCGGTCCGGGGCGAGGAAATTGTGGAGCGCGCGGACCGCTGACGGCAAACGATCGAAATCCGGCCCCATCGTTCGTGCATAGAGCGTCAATGGCGCCGCTTCGCGGGTGGCTTCCTCGAAGAGATGGAAGCGCTCGAAAAGCGTCCTGAAATCGGTTGGTGTCAGCAGATTGGCGGCACTCATGGCGCCGGGGATCAAATCGCCCCTGGCCAGTTTCCGCGCCAGGAGAACGGCCGCGAAGCTCGGGACCCACGGACCGTGGCCGTCCTCGGCGAGCAGAGTCCACCGCCGGACGACCCCCTTTCCGGTGTCATCGCGGCCGAGGATATCGACGCGCATCCCGGAGCGGTCGCTGCCAAGAAATCCGAGGCGGTGCTGCCAGCGCGTGAGAAACGGCGCCCAGCGCTGGAGATTGTGAAGCCAGCCGTGGCGCACCAGCCAGCCGAGCGTGGCGAGGGCGCGGTTCTGGAGGGCCAGTTCCGCCCCGGCACGGAAGATCACGTTGCGCGCGCCCGGATGGAGGCGCGGCAACAGATCGAGGTCCGGCACGTCGCAGAGGGCGACGAGGCGCCGCCGGATCGGCGCGCGGCCGGTGACCACAAAGTCCCGCGCGACCATCTCGCCCCAGCCATGGCCGCTGACCCACCCACCGGCACGGCGATAGCAGACCGTGCGCCCGACATAAGAAAGAATCACCGCATTGACATTGGCACCGGCGGTGGCGCGGTTGCTGGCGGACAAGGCGATGTCGATGGCGGCGATTTCGCTCATGCCGCGCGCAAGCTCGGCGACATAGGCGCTGCTGAGCGCCGGGACGGAGCTGGCGCCGGAAATGACGCTGACACCGGCGGCCCCTGCCGCCGCCGAGAGGGTTTCGATGCCGCCGACAAAATCGCGCGCATCGGCGATGTCGAGATAGTGCGAGCGCGCCGCGATGCAGGCCCTGGCGACGCGATAGGGGTCGCCCGCCGCGTCCTGGAACGGGCCGGCGGCATCGATCACGAGATCGGGCTTGAGCGCGGCGATCCGAGCCTCAACGTCGCCATTCCGATCGAAGCTGACGGCGCGGGCCGGCGGCCTCAGCGCGCCGGCTGCGGCATCGGCCCTGGCAAGGTCGCGGCCCGCGATCAGGATGTCGAAGCCGCCGGTTTCGGCCAGCAATTGCGCAATGCGCCGACCGAAGGTGCCGCTGCCACCGATCAGCAGGACCTTCATCAGGTGAGGAACCGGTCGGCCTGCGTCGGATCCGCCACCAGGCAGAGATCCTGGCGGCCGAACCAGCGATAGCGGTTGCGGGCGATGCGATCATAGAGCCAGTCCCGGATGGGGCGCGGGAGCAGGCGCAGGACGCGCATGAGCGACCAGATGCCACCGAAGCGCGATGTGATCTCGATCCCCGCCTCGCTCCTGGTATGGAGAAGTCCATCTGCCAGCAGGAGGTTGGTTTCCCATACACCGACGGCGAGGCCGTAATGGCGGTAGATCGCCGTCGCAAGATCGCTTTGCGCGGCAAGGAAGCGAAACTGGCCGCGCCGGTCATGGCGCAGCACGAAGCGCACGAAGCCCGAGCAGAGGACGCAGGCTCCATCGAAGACGATCAGCGGCCTGTCGTCGGGAAAGGCAGGCACGGCGGGATCGTCGCGATAGCTGTAGGGAGAGTGCATGGCGTCAGGAATCCAGCCCCGCGCCGAACCAGATGCCGGCGCCCAGGGCAGCATAGCGTGCCGCCTTGCCGATGAGAACGAGGAGGAGGAAGGGCAGGAACCGGGCGCGCAAAATCCCCGCCGCCACGGTCAGCGGATCGCCGATCACCGGCACCCAGGCGAGCAGCAGCAGCGGATAGCCGTAGCGCTGGAAGAGGTTGCTCGCCTGGTCGAGCCTCCTGTGGCTGACCGGAAACCATCTGCGGTCCCGGAAATGCAGCAGAAATCGCCCCAGCACCCAATTGACCGCCGAGCCCAGCGTGTTGCCGATGGTGGCTATCGCCAGCAGCGCCCAGATCGCTCCCGGGTGATCGAGCAGCAGGGCCGAGAGCACCACCTCCGACGATCCCGGCAGGATGGTGGCGGCGCCAAAGGCCGAGAGAAAGAGCGTAAGATAGGCGAGAAGGGTCATGCGGCCGGCACTATAGCCGGCCGCATCGCCTTGTTAGAAGCCGTTGGTGTTTCCGGGCAGGATCGTGCCGGTGCCGCCGGACACGCCGTCCTTCAGCCAGCGAACCTGATCGCCGCTGATCTCGACGGCCCAGCAATCCTTGGGCGTGCCCTCATATTCGAAGCACATGGTATCGCCCTCGATAGACCATTTGCCGGTATAGCCATCGCCCTTGATGGTGCCGC
>JAEUKV010000021.1 GCA_016794165.1 Rhodospirillaceae bacterium | reverse complement strand
AGCAATGACGGGCAACCCCGCGATACGGGGCGACCGATTGGCTCTGCCTTCCGACGTGTTGGGTCCGGAGCACGGCAGGACGATGGCGCCCGCTGCCAACGAACTGCTCGTTGCACCGCCGGCACTGCCGGAACTGTGGCTCGATATCGCCCCCGACGCCATGTTGTGCCTGAACCAGTCCGGATTCATCTGCGCCGTCAACGACCGTGCCGCCACTATGTTCGGGTGCCATAGCAAACTGATGACGGGCGCCCATCTCGGCGCCTTCATTGCCGACGACCAGGCGGCCCCCGAGGCAAGCTCGCCCCGGCTGCTGGAACATGTACTGGCGGGGGACGGCAAACCACTGGAAGCAACCGCCCATACCATGGCCGGTCAGCACCTCGCCGTCGAGATCACCAGCATGCGCCATGACCAGGCCGGCGCGATTTTCACCGTTTGCGCACTGCGCGACATCACGCACAGGAAGCACAGCGAGACGGTTCTCACCGAAGCCAAGGAAATCGCCGAACGTGCCAATGTGGCCAAACTGGAGTTCCTCAGCCAGCTATCCCACGAGTTGCGCACGCCACTCGCCGCCATCATCGGCTTTGGCGAGGTCATGCGAGACGAAATGTTCGGGCCGCTCGGCGTCAAGCTCTATCAGAGCTATGCGGCTGATATCTGCAAGAGCGGGCAGCAATTGACGGACGCGGTGGAGCGCATCATCGACGTCACTAGGCTCGAGGGTCGAATGGCCATGGCGCATGCGCGCCAAGCCGATCTCGGCGAAATCATCGAACGAGTAATGGAAAATGCCGCCGCTGCGGCCAGTCACCAGGGTATCCGGGTAACCAACAATGTCCGCCGCGGCAGCCTCCCGGTGATGTTGGATGACGAGACCCTGGAGAAGATGATCGGGCATGTGATCGACAACGCCATCGCCTTCAATCGTTTCGGCGGCAAGGTGGAAGTCTCCGTGGCAACCGACCAGAAGAAGGATGCCAACCAGTTCGAACTGGTCATCGCCGATACGGGCATCGGAATGACTCCCGACAAACTCGGTACACTACGGCGATCTTTGGACTCGGCGGGAACGGACAGTGGCGGCGGCCTTAGTCTCTGCTCGGCGTTTCTGCATCTGATTGGCGGCAGGCTCGACGTCGCCAGCGCACACAATCTCGGTACCACGGTGACGATGACCCTGCCGCGGCGCCATGACGGGATCTGACGGTCCAGAAAAAACCCCGCTGCCTTTCAGGCAGCGGGGCATCAAGTAACCGATCTATGCGTCCCTCAGGCCACGTCGGCTGCGGGCGACTGGTCGGTAAGTGCCGGCTTGTCGACTCCCGCCGCCTGCAGTTCCTTGTCGCGCGCTGCCGCCACCTGCTTCAGGCGCGCCATCACCGAGCCGGTACCGGCCGGGATGAGGCGGCCGACGATGACGTTCTCCTTCAGGCCAATAAGGCTGTCGACACGACCTGAAACCGCCGCCTCGGTAAGCACGCGAGTGGTTTCCTGGAACGATGCCGCCGAGATGAAGGACCGCGTCTGCAGGCTGGCCTTGGTGATGCCGAGCAGCACCGGGCGCGCACTGGCCAGACGACCGCCTTCCTTAAGGACCTTTTCGTTCTCGATCTCCATCTCCGTGCGATCGACCTGCTCGCCGGCGAGGAACGTGGTATCGCCCGGATCGTTGATCTCGACCTTCTGCAGCATCTGGCGAACGATCACCTCGATGTGCTTGTCGTTGATCTTCACGCCCTGGAGCCGATAGACCTCCTGGATCTCGTTGATGAGATATGACGCCAGCGCTTCGACGCCGAGCACATTGAGAATGTCGTGCGGCACGGGGTTGCCGTCCATCAGCAGGTCGCCACGCTGGACGTAGTCGCCTTCCTGAACCGAGATATGCTTGCCCTTCGGGATCAAGTATTCCATCGATTCCTGGCTGGCATCCTCCGGCACCACGACGATGCGGCGCTTGGCCTTGTAGTCCTTGCCGAATTCGACCCGGCCGGCGATGTCGCTGATGATCGCGTAATCCTTCGGCTTCCGGGCCTCGAACAGTTCGGCCACGCGCGGCAGACCACCCGTGATGTCGCGGGTCTTCGAGCTTTCGCGCGGAATGCGGGCCAGCACGTCGCCGGCCCGGACATGGGCGCCGTTCTCGACCGAGAGGATGGCATCCACCGACATGAAGTAGCGCGCCTCGACACCGTTGGGCAGCGTGATGACGTTGCCCTTCTCATCGCGGAGCGTGATGCGCGGCCGCAGATCCGCGCCGCGCGGCTGCTGTTTCCAGTCGACCACGACGCGGCTTGAGATACCGGTGGTATCGTCGAGGACTTCGCGCATCGACAGGCCCTCGACCAGGTCGATGTAGTTCACGATGCCTTCTTTTTCCGTGATGATCGGCAGGGTGTAGGGGTCCCACTCCGCCAGCTTCTGGCCCTTGGTGACCTTGGTGCCATGATCCTGGATCAGCTTGGCGCCATAGGGCACGCGGTGGCGAGCGCGCTCGCGGCCCTGTTCGTCGATCAGCACGATCTCGCAATTGCGGCCCATAACGACCGGCAGGCCGTCGCTGTTGATGACCACGTTGCGGTTCTTCACCTGCAGTTCCGCGTCGTAAGCCGCCTCGATGGCCGACTGCTCGGCACCGCGCTGGGCGGCACCACCGATGTGGAACGTGCGCATGGTAAGTTGGGTGCCCGGCTCGCCGATCGACTGGGCGGCAATAACGCCGATCGCCTCGCCGATATTGACCGGGGTGCCGCGCGCCAGATCGCGACCATAGCAGGCTGCGCAGACGCTGGTCTTGGTGTCGCAGGTGAGGACCGAACGGATCTTTACCGTGTCGACACCGGCACGCTCAATCTCGTCGGCCATCGGCTCGTCGATGAGGACACCGCGCGCCGCGATGACCCGACCCGACAGCGGGTCCTTGACATCGGCGGCCACGGTGCGGCCGAGAATGCGCTCGGACAGCGCCGAGATGACTTCGCCACCCTCGACCACCGCCTTCACTGTGAGGCCGTTTTCGGTGCCGCAGTCGAGTTCGGTAATGATGGCGTCCTGGGCCACGTCTACCAGGCGGCGGGTGAGATAACCGGAGTTCGCGGTCTTCAGGGCGGTGTCGGCGAGACCCTTGCGGGCGCCGTGGGTCGAGTTGAAGTACTCGAGCACCGAGAGGCCTTCCTTGAAGTTCGAGATGATCGGCGTTTCGATGATTTCGCCGGACGGCTTCGCCATCAGCCCGCGCATGCCGGCCAGCTGCTTGATCTGGGCCGCGGAACCGCGGGCGCCGGAGTGGGCCATCATGTAGACCGAGTTGATGCCCTTGCCGGTGGATTCCTTGGACATGACTTTCATCATTTCCTCGGCCACGCGCTCGGTGCAGTTCGACCAGACGTCGACCACCTTGTTGTATTTCTCGCCCTGGGTGATGAGGCCGTCGAGATACTGCTGCTCGTACTCCTTCACCTTCTGCTGCGCGTCAGCCACCAGCTTTTTCTTCGCTTCCGGGATGATCATGTCATCCTTGCCGAAGGAGATGCCGGCCTTGCAGGCCTGGGCAAAGCCCATGCCCATGATGCGGTCGGCGAAAATCACCGTCTCCTTCTGACCGCAATGGCGGTAGACGGAGTCGATGACGTTGGTGATTTCCTTCTTGGTCAACACGCGGTTGATGATCGAGAAGGGCAGGTTCTGATGCAGCGGCAGCACTTCCGACAGCAGCATGCGGCCCGGCGTGGTGGTGACCAGTCGGGTCACCGGCGCACCGGTCTCATCGACCGTCTTCAACCGGGCGCGGATCGGCGTATGGAGCGTGATGACCTTGGCCGCCAGGGCCTGCTGGATTTCGCCGATATCGCTGAAGGCCATGCCTTCGCCGGGTTCGCCCTTGCCTTCCATGGTCAGGTAATAGAGGCCGAGCACGATGTCCTGGCTGGGCACGATGATCGGCTTGCCGTTGGCCGGGCTGAGGATGTTGTTGGTCGACATCATCAGCACGCGAGCTTCGAGCTGAGATTCCAGCGAGAGCGGCACGTGGACCGCCATCTGGTCGCCGTCGAAGTCGGCGTTGAAGGCGGTGCAGACCAGCGGATGCAGCTGAATGGCCTTGCCTTCAATCAGCACCGGCTCGAAGGCCTGGATGCCGAGGCGATGCAGCGTCGGTGCGCGGTTGAGCATCACCGGATGCTCGCGGATCACCTCTTCCAGGATGTCCCAGACCTCGGGACGTTCCTTTTCCACCATGCGCTTGGCTGCCTTGATGGTGGACGCCATGCCGTAGAGTTCGAGCTTGGAGTAGATGAACGGCTTGAACAGTTCGAGCGCCATCTTCTTGGGCAGGCCGCATTGATGCAGCTTCAGCTCTGGACCGACGACGATGACCGATCGGCCGGAATAGTCGACGCGCTTGCCGAGCAGGTTCTGGCGGAAACGGCCCTGCTTGCCCTTCAGCATGTCGGAGAGCGACTTCAGCGGGCGCTTGTTGGCGCCGGTGATGACGCGGCCGCGGCGACCGTTGTCGAACAGCGCATCGACCGCCTCCTGCAGCATGCGCTTTTCGTTGCGCACGATGATGTCCGGCGCCTTCAACTCGATCAGGCGCTTCAGGCGGTTGTTGCGGTTGATGACGCGGCGATAGAGATCGTTCAAATCCGAGGTGGCGAAGCGGCCACCGTCGAGCGGCACCAGCGGGCGCAGTTCGGGCGGAATGACCGGCACCACATCGAGAATCATCCACTCCGGCTTGGAGCCGGATTCGATGAAGGCGTCGACCAGCTTCAGGCGCTTGACCAGCTTCTTGCGCTTGGCCTCGGAGGAAGTCTCACGCAGGTCGACTTTCATCGTGTCGCGCTCTTCCTCGAGGTCGATGCTGGAGAGCATCCCCTTGAGTGCCTCGGCACCGATCCCGGCCTGGAACGCATCCTGGCCGTATTCGTCCTGGGCGTCGAGATACTGCTCCTCGTTGAGCAGCTGGTGCTGCTTCAAGGGCGTCAGGCCCGGCTCGATCACGACGTAGTTCTCGAAGTAGAGGATCCGTTCGAGATCCTTCAGCGTCATGTCGAGAAGCAGGCCGATGCGCGAGGGCAGCGACTTCAGGAACCAGATATGGGCGACCGGCGAAGCGAGCTCGATATGCCCCATGCGCTCGCGCCGGACCTTGGAGAGGGTCACTTCCACGCCGCACTTTTCGCAGACGATGCCGCGATACTTCATGCGCTTGTACTTGCCGCACAGGCACTCGTAATCCTTGATCGGACCGAAAATGCGGGCGCAGAACAGACCGTCGCGCTCCGGCTTGAAGGTCCGGTAGTTGATGGTTTCCGGCTTCTTGATTTCACCGAACGACCAGGAGCGGATGCGCTCCGGGCTGGCGATCGAGATGCGGATGTTGTCGAAGCTCTGCGGACCCTGGGGCTGTCCGAATACGCTCATCAGCTCTTGGTTCATTACCGTCTCCTTCCGCTGCCGGTCCGGTGGGCGCACCCACCGGACCCCGGGCAGCAATCCGATTTAGTCGTCGGCCGGTTTAGTAGTCAGTCTGCGTCAATTCGACGTTGAGGCCGAGCGAACGGAGTTCCTTGACCAGCACGTTGAAGCTCTCGGGGATACCTGACTCGAAATTGTCGTCGCCGCGCACGATCGCCTCGTAGGTCTTGGTTCGACCCGACACGTCGTCCGACTTCACTGTCAGCATTTCCTGCAGCGTGTAGGCGGCGCCATAGGCCTCGAGCGCCCAGACCTCCATTTCGCCGAAACGCTGACCGCCGAACTGGGCCTTGCCACCCAGCGGCTGCTGGGTCACGAGGCTGTACGGGCCGATCGAACGGGCATGGATCTTGTCGTCGACCAGGTGGTGGAGCTTCAGCATATAGATGTAGCCCACGGTCACCTGGCGCTCGAACACGTCGCCGGTGCGGCCGTCAATCAGGGTGACCTGGCCCGAACTGTGCAGCCCCGCCTTGGTCAACATCTCGACGATATCGTCCTCGCGCGCACCGTCGAACACCGGTGTGGCGATGTGCACGCCGCCGCGCATGTTACCAGCCAGTTCGACCAGCTGGTCGTCCGGCAGTTCCATGACTTCGGCCTTGTAGGTCTTCTCGCCGTAAATGTCCTTCACCGACTTGCGGAGCTCGGCGTACTTGCCGTTCTCGCGGACCTTGTCGACCATCTCGCCAACCTGCCGGCCAAGATTGGCACAAGCCCAGCCGAGATGGGTTTCCAGGATCTGCCCGACATTCATGCGGCTGGGCACGCCCAGCGGATTGAGCACGATGTCGACCGGGCGGCCGTCCTCGAGATAGGGCATGTCCTCACAGGGCACGATCCGCGAGACGACGCCCTTGTTGCCATGGCGGCCGGCCATCTTGTCGCCCGGCTGCAGCTTGCGCTTCACCGCGACGAACACCTTGACCATCTTCATGACGCCGGGCGACAGCTCGTCGCCGCGCTGCAGCTTCTCGACCTTGTTCTCGAAGCGCTTTTCGAGGGCGCCGATGCCCTCGTTGAACTGCTTCTTCAGGGCCTCGATCTCGGCCATGCGCTTGTCGTTCTTGACGCCGATCTGGCGCCACTGGCCCGGCGTGAACTCCGAGAGCACCTTGTCGGTGATCTTGGTATCCGCCTTCAGCGTCTTCGGACCGCCGACCGCGACCTGGTTGACCAGCATTTCCTTCAGGCGGCTATAGAAGTTCCGCTCCAGGATCGCCTTTTCGTCGTCACGGTCCTTGGCCAGGCGTTCAATTTCGGCCCGCTCGATGGAAAGCGCACGCTCATCCTTGTCGACACCGCGCCGCGAGAAGACGCGCACCTCGACGATGGTGCCGGAAACACCCGGCGGCAGGCGCATCGAGGTATCGCGCACATCGGATGCCTTTTCGCCGAAGATCGCGCGCAGCAGCTTCTCTTCCGGCGTCATCGGGCTCTCGCCCTTCGGCGTCACCTTGCCGACCAGGATGTCGCTCGGCTTCACCTCGGCACCGACATAGACGATGCCGGCCTCGTCGAGGTTCTTGAGCGCTTCCTCGCCCACGTTCGGAATGTCGCGGGTGATTTCTTCCTGCCCAAGCTTGGTGTCACGGGCGACGCATTCGAACTCCTCGATATGGATCGAGGTGAACACGTCGTCGGCGACGATCCGCTCGGAGATCAGGATCGAATCTTCGAAGTTGTAGCCATTCCAGGGCATGAACGCGACCAGCACGTTGCGACCCAGGGCGAGTTCGCCGAGCTCGGTCGAGGGACCGTCGGCGATGATGTCGCCCTTCTCCACGATATCGCCCACCCGTACCAGCGGGCGCTGGTTGATGCAGGTGTTCTGATTGGAGCGCTGGAACTTCAGCAGGTTGTAGATGTCGACGCCCGGCGCCGCCGTATCCATGTCGGTATTGGCACGGATGACGATACGCGTCGCATCGATCTGATCGACGACACCACTGCGGCGCGCGGCGATGGCGACACCTGAGTCACGCGCCACGGTGCCTTCCATGCCGGTCCCAACCAGGGGGGATTCAGCGCGCAACAACGGCACCGCCTGACGCTGCATGTTGGAACCCATCAGCGCGCGGTTGGCGTCATCGTTCTCGAGGAACGGAATGAGCGCCGCGGCCACGGAGACCAACTGCTTCGGGCTGACGTCGATGAACTGGATGTCCTCGCGCCGGGCCATGATGAAGTCGCCGCCGCGACGGCACGAGATGAGATCCTCGACCAGCTTGTTCTTGGCATCGATTCCGGCATTGGCCTGGGCGATAGTGTACTTGCCCTCTTCCATCGCCGAGAGATAGACCACCTCGTCGGTGACGACGCCCTTCTCAACCCGGCGATACGGGCTCTCGATGAAGCCGTACTGATTGACGCGGGCAAAGGTCGCCAGAGAATTGATCAGGCCGATATTCGGACCTTCCGGCGTTTCGATCGGGCAAATGCGACCGTAATGCGTCGGATGCACGTCGCGCACTTCAAAGCCGGCGCGCTCGCGGGTCAGACCGCCCGGCCCGAGCGCCGAGAGGCGCCGCTTGTGCGTGATCTCGGAGAGCGGATTCGTCTGGTCCATGAACTGGCTGAGCTGGGACGAGCCGAAGAACTCGCGCACCGCGGCCGCAGCCGGCTTGGCGTTGATGAGATCGTGCGGCATGACCGTGTCGATCTCGACCGAGCTCATGCGCTCGCGGATCGCCCGCTCCATGCGCAAGAGGCCCAGGCGGTACTGGTTCTCCAGCAGCTCGCCGACGGAACGCACACGCCGGTTGCCGAGATGGTCGATGTCGTCGATCTCGCCGCGACCGTCCTTGAGGTCATGCATGACCTGCAGGATAGCGAGGATGTCCTCCTTGCGCAGGACGCGCACCGAATCGTTGGCACCGGCCGGATCGAAGGATGCACTCGGCAGCACCGACAGGCGCGAATTCATCTTCACGCGACCGACCGAGGAAAGGTCGTAGCGCTCGAGATCGAAGAACAGGCCGTTGAACAGGGCCTCGGCGGTATCCAGTGTCGGCGGCTCGCCCGGGCGCATCACGCGGTAGATGTCAATGAGCGCTTCTTCGCGGCTCGAGTTCTTGTCTGCTTTCAGCGTGTTGCGGATATAGGGACCGACATTGACGTGGTCGATGTTGAGCGTGACCAGTTCCTTGACGCCGGTTTCATCCAGCTGCGTCATGACGGCTTCGCTGATCTCGTCGCCGGCCTCGATCAGGATTTCGCCGGTCTCCTCGTTGATCATGTCGAGCGCGCCGAAGCGGCCGATGATCTCCTCGGGCTGCACCAACTGCTCCTTGAGGCCACCCTCGATGAGCTTCTTGGCCAGGCGCGGGGTCATCTTGGTGCCGGCTTCCGCCACCACCTTGCCGGTCTTGGCGTCGACCAGGTCGGCAGTCAGCTTGGCACCCTTGGTGCGCTCTGGATCAAAGCTGGTGGTCCAGCCCTTCTTGGTCTTGGTGAACACGACCTGCTTGTAGAAGAAGCCGAGCACTTCCTCGGCCGACATGCCGCCGAAGCGACGGTCTTCCTCGCTCAGCTGCTCGCCCTTTTTCAGCTTGGCCTGGACGTTCTTGTTCCACAGCGCCAGCAGCAGGGTCGTCGCCGGCAGTTTGCGGCGACGGTCGATGCGCACATAGACGAGGTCCTTCGCATCGTATTCGAAATCGAGCCAGGAACCGCGATAGGGAATGACGCGCGCGGCGAAGAGGTACTTGCCGCTGCTATGGGTCTTGCCCTTGTCGTGGTCGAAGAACACGCCAGGCGAACGGTGCATCTGGCTGACCACCACGCGCTCGGTGCCGGAGACCACAAAGGTGCCACTATGCGTCATCAGGGGCATGTCGCCCATGTAGACGTCCTGCTCCTTGATGTCGCGGATCGACCGCGCACCGGTTTCCTCGTCGTGATCCCAGACCACCAGGCGCAAGGTCACCTTGAGCGGCGCCGCGAAGGTCATCCCGCGCTGCTGGCATTCTTCGACGTCGTATTTCGGCTCTTCCAGCTCGTAGCGAACGAACTGCAACTCGGCCTTCTCGGAGAAGTCCTTGATCGGAAATACCGACCGAAAGACCTCCTGGAGGCCGGAATTCTGACGCATCTCCGCAGTCACGCCGACTTGCAGGAATTGATCATAGGAGCTCTTCTGCACCTCGATCAGATTCGGCATGGTGGTGACCTCGGCAATACGGCCAAAGGTCTTGCGGATGCGCTTGCGGCCGGTGAACGACTTCGACATGAACATCCCTCGTCTCAAACAGTGGGGCTAGCGATCGGTCGTTGCCGTGAGATCAACAACGAACGATCGTAAAAACTCTGCCGCCTTGTTCCGGCCTCCCGGAACTCTCGCGGATCAGCACTTCGTCATGATCCGCGGCACGGCGGCGGCTGCCGCCACGATCACATGGTCCGGGCACCGGGCCCGTCCGGGTGTCGATCGCTGGACACCCGACATCGCCGAATCTCCGGAGGCGCGGAAGCGCCGGACCTTGCGGCCGGCGCTCCCCACCCCAGAAATCGGCCTCGGAGCTTACTTCAGCTCGGCCTTGGCGCCGGCCGCTTCGAGCTTCTTCTTCAGCTCTTCGGCTTCGGCCTTGGAGGCACCATCCTTCACGGACTTCGGCGCACCTTCGACCAGATCCTTGGCTTCCTTCAGCCCGAGACCGGTGATGGCACGCACTTCCTTGATCACGTTGATCTTGTTGGCGCCGGCATCGACGAGAATGACGTCGAATTCGGTCTTCTCCTCGGCGGCCGGGGCGGCGGCGCCACCACCAGCAGCGGCCACGGCAACCGGCGCCGCGGCGGAAACGCCCCAAGCTTCTTCGAGCTTCTTGGAAAGCTCGGCGGCTTCGAGCACGGTGAGCTTCGAGAGCTCGTCAACCAGCTTCTGCAAATCAGCCATTTTTATCTCCTAAAGGCTTCAGTCTTGTTGGGTTCGAACTTCAGATAGTCAGTCGCGGATCGGCCAATCAGGCCTCACCCTTGCGGGCATAAGCGCCAATCACGCGCGCCAGCTGACCAGCAGGCGCCTGCGAGATCACGGCCAAGCGGGTGGCCGGGGTCTGCAGCATGGCGATAAGCTTCGAACGGAGCTCATCGAGCGACGGCAGGGTGGCCAAGGCCTTGACCCCATCGGCGCCCAACGTCTGCTGGGGGCCCATCGAGCCCCCAACGATGCTGAGCTTGTCGTTGCTTTTGGCGTACAGCACGGCAACCTTCGCGGCCGCCACCGGGTCCGCCGAATAGGCGAGCGCGGTCGGGCCCTTGAGGAGCTTCCCCAGGTCTTCGTGCTTGGTACCCGTGAGAGCGAGTTTCGCCAGCCGATTCTTGGCGACCTTGAAGCCGGCTCCGGCCGCCCGCATCTTGCGACGCAGGTCGGATACTTCAGCGACGCTCAGCCCCGCCTGGTGGGTAACGACCACCAGATTCGCGGCGTTGAGGGTCTCCTGGAGTTCCGTGACCAGCTTCTCTTTGCCAGATCGGTCCACGTTTCGTCTCCGATACAAATGACCCCTTGCCACCTCTTGGTGGCGCGGGACCGGTTACAATTGGACCTTCCGACCCATCTTATGCCCGCTCCGAGGAACGGGCGCCCAAGACAGAACCGGAAGCTCCGGTTGACCTGTCCCAGAAGTTCGACCCGAACAGACAAATGCCACCTGGCAAATGCCTTCAATCCGGTACGCCTCTGTCTATTGCAGGCGAAAGGCGGAGCGGCCTTCCATTAGTCCCCTACGCCCAGGGGACCTGCAGTCTCGGACAGGGAGACGGGCGGTTTCCCACCCGTCCATCCGACCGGCCGCCGTTTTACCGGCGGTCGGGCGGAAACTCATATCAGCCGGCGACCACCAGGGTGGCGACATCCAGCTTCATGCCAGGGCCCATGGTCGAGGCCAGCGACACCTTCTTGATATAGGTGCCCTTGGCGCCCGCGGGCTTGGCCTTGTTGATGGCGCTGACAAAGGCCTTCACGTTCTCGACCAGATTGGTCTCGGAGAAGCTGACCTTGCCGACACCGGCATGGACGATACCCGCCTTCTCGGCGCGGAACTCGACCTGACCGCCCTTGGCCGCCTTGACGGCTTCGGCGACGTCGTTGGTGACGGTGCCGAGCTTCGGGTTCGGCATCAGGCCGCGCGGACCCAGCACCTTCCCCAGCTTGCCGACGGTCACCATCATGTCGGGCGTGGCGATCACGCGGTCGAAATCCATCTTGCCGGCCTGAACCTGCTCGGCGAGATCGTCCGCACCGACCACGTCGGCGCCGGCCTTCTTTGCCGCCTCCGCCTTGTCGCCCTTGGCGAACACGGCGACGCGGACGGTCTTGCCGGTACCGTGCGGCAGCGAAACGACGCCACGCACGTTCTGGTCGGCATGCTTCGGATCGATGCCGAGATTCATCGCGATCTCGATCGATTCGTCGAACTTGGTCTTGGCCCGGGCCTTCAGTTCCTTCACGGCCTCCTCGACCGAATAGAACCTGGTGCGATCGACGCCGTCATAGGCCTTGGTGATGCGCTTACCGGTCATGCTCAATCCTCCACAACCTGCAGGCCCATCGATCGGGCCGATCCGCGGATCATTTCCGCCGCCGCGTCGATGTCGTGCGCGTTGAGATCGGCCATCTTCTGCTTGGCGATCTCGCGGCACTGGGCCATCGTCACCTTGCCGACCACATTGCGACCCGTGGTCTGCGAGCCCTTGTCGATCTTGGCGGCCTTCTTCAGGAAATAGCTGGCCGGCGGGGTCTTGGTAACGAACGTGAAGGAGCGGTCGCTGAACGCGGTGATCACCACCGGAATCGGCATGCCCGCTTCCATCTGCTGGGTGGCGGCGTTGAACTCCTTGCAGAACTGCATGATGTTCAGGCCGCGCTGACCAAGTGCTGGACCCACGGGCGGCGACGGATTCGCCTTGCCGGCCGGGATCTGCAGCTTGATATAGCCTTCGATCTTCTTTGCCATGTCAAAACCTCGTTATGGAGCCAATCCCGGCTCCTTGGGGTTTGTGGTCCGGCCCTGGCTGGCCTCCCACACGCTCATTCCGATGAAACCGTCACCGGGCGGATGAACAGATCGACCGGGTGCTAGACCTTCTCGACCTGCGAATACTCAAGCTCGACCGGCGTCGCGCGACCGAAGATCGACACAGCGACCTTCAGGCGGCCCTTTTCCTCGTCGACTTCCTCGACATGGCCGGTGAAGGAGGTGAACGGCCCGTCGTTGACGCGGACCTGCTCGCCCACTTCGAAAATGATCGCGCGCTTCGGACGTTCGATGCCCTCCTGAACCTGGTGCAGGATGCGCTGCGCTTCGGCCTCCGAAATCGGGCTCGGCTTGCCCTTGCCACCGAGGAAGCCGGTCACCTTCGGCGTGTTCATGATGAGGTGCCAGGTCTCGTCGGTCAGTTCCATGCGAACCAGGACATAGCCCGGGAAGAACTTGCGTTCGGCGTTCACCTTGGAACCGCGGCGCACCTCGACCACTTCCTCGGTCGGCACCAACACGTCGGTGATCAGCTCCGCCATGTCCTTCTGCTTGGCCTGCTCGCGCACCGATTCAGCGATCTTGCGCTCGAAGCCAGAATAGACGTGGACGACGTACCAGCGATGCGCCATTGCGCTCAGCTCCCCAATCCCAGAAAGGTCGTGATGGTCCAGCCGAGGATCGCATCGACCAAAAAGAAAAACACCGAAGCGACCGCCACCATCACGAAGACCATGGACGTCGTTACCGTCGTCTCCTTGCGGGTTGGCCAGGTGACTTTCTGCACCTCCTGGCGAACCTGCCGGAAAAACTCGATCGGACTTGCTTTCGCCATCGCTTTGGAACCTGACAATCTGCTTCAACTAAACCGTTTCGTGCCGATCGAACCGGACCGACAAACCTATCGACTAATCACTGTGCGACGGGCGCTATCCGGTCCGGGCCGGAAGCTGGCAGGGGCAGCAGGGATCGAACCCGCAACCTTCGGTTTTGGAGACCGACGCTCTACCAGTTGAGCTATGCCCCTATTCGCACCTCTACTCCCAACTCTCTTGTTCCCGGGCCCTTGTAACGCCGATCCGGCGACCGCACTTGGCGACCGCCGGAACAGCATTTCTGGCCATGAATGCCGGCGGCTGGCAGCCGCCCTCAGCCTCTTTCGATCGCGCCCTTACTCGACGATCTTGGCGACGACGCCGGCGCCGACGGTGCGGCCGCCTTCGCGGATGGCGAAGCGCAGGCCCTCATCCATCGCGATCGGGGCGATCAGGTTGACCACCATCGAGATGTTGTCGCCCGGCATCACCATT
>JAEUKV010000019.1 GCA_016794165.1 Rhodospirillaceae bacterium | reverse complement strand
AGCCACGCGCGGGGGATCTCGCTGTCGCGGGCGAGGTTGCGCAGGGCCGCGGCGAGCTTGCGGGTGAGTTCGCCGAGATGGGCGTGTTCCTTGAGCAGGTCGCCGATTTTCCCAGCGGCCGCCGGGTCGCGTTCGGCCATGCGCCGGTAGATCCGGTTCTCCAGCGGATGGTGGCAGAGGTCCGGATAATTGAGGCTGTACTCCATGATGGCGCCCAGGAGGTCGATGTCGAGCGCGCCGCCCGCCCGGTAATCCTCGAACGAATCGCGCAGGTGGGAGAGCAGCCGCGACATGTTGCGGTGGTCGAGCTGCAGCCGGGCGATCGCCCGCGGCATCTGGTCGGTCATGGCGCCTCGCCCTCCGCCTCTCTCTCGCGTTGATGAATGAACGATAGGCCGATCGCGCCGGGCCGGAAACAGCGAAGGGGCGCGACCAATCACCTCAACCGCCCCGCGCCAGTTCGACCTGGCGGGTACACTGCGGCAAAATGGTTAACGAGGCCCGGGCAATAGGCATTGCGGCCCCGCGCCGGGACGGCTATTCCAGGGCCGGATATGATCGTGATCAAGAGCGATCCTGAAAACGACCCCACCCCATGCGATCTCAGGGATTCCGGGCAAGATGGACGATTCCACCTTCGACAGACTGGCCAGCGCCACCCTCCGCGAGCTGATGGCGGCGATCGAGGCAGCCCTCCCCGACGAGCTGGAGGATATCGATCTGCAGGGCTCGGTGCTGACCATCGAGCTCGCGGATGGCGGCACCTATGTCATCAACAAGCATGCCGCCAGCAAGGAGATCTGGCTGTCCAGTCCCAGGAGCGGCGCCGCGCATTTCGCCTATGACGCAGCGAGCGGCGAATGGCAGCCGACACGGGGCGGAGATCCGCTCCATGCGCGCCTCGGCGCGGAGCTGGCGGCGGCAAGCGGGCGGCCGCTCCTTCTCGCCCCCGTGAAGCCGGCGGGCTGAGGCGGCCATGGCGCGGGGTGCCAACCTGCCGGACCGGCCGATCTCGCGGGAATACCGCCGCCTCGGCGACCTCATCCGCTTCGTCCGGCCCTACCGGCTGCAGGTCGTGGGCGGCACCCTGGCCCTGCTGGTCTCTGCGGGCACGGTGCTGGCCCTCGGTGCCGGCATGCGCTACCTGGTCGATCGCGGCTTCGGCCTCGGCGATCCCGGCATCCTCGACCAGGCGGTGCTGGCTCTTTTCGGCGTCACCGTGATCATGGCGCTTTCCACCTATTGCCGCTTCTACCTCGTCACCTGGGTGGGCGAACGGGTGGTGGCGGATGTGCGGAAGGCGGTGTTCGACCATCTGGTGCGCCTTTCCCCCGGCTTCTTCGAGGTGACGCGGACCGGCGAGGTGATCTCGCGCCTTACCACCGACACCACGCTGCTGCAGCAGGTGGTCGGCTCCTCCGCCTCCATCGCGCTGCGCAATTCGATCATGATGGTGGGGGCCACGGTGATGCTGTTCATCACCAGCCCGAAACTGACCGG
>JAEUKV010000299.1 GCA_016794165.1 Rhodospirillaceae bacterium | reverse complement strand
CTCATGCCGCCGCGGCGCACGAGATCCAGCACCGCCGGCATCGAATTGGCCTTGGCGGCGAAGGCATGTCGGAAGAAATTGGGAAACGACGCACGCAAATCGTCGATGGTCGCCTTCAGCGCGTCCACGTCGATGACGCCGATCAATGGCGCGTCTTCGACCAGCAGTCCATCCTGATAGGCGCGGGCCGCGATCGCGGCCTTGCGCGGCGAAACGCTGTCATCCATGCGGGCGAACTCCCAAGGCGGTCGGATCGAGGCGCCATAGGGACCAGAAAGGCACGGCAAAGGCAACCCTGCTGACGCGCACCCAGCCTTGCAGCAAGGGCATGACGGCCTGCGCCGTCAGCCGCCCATGACGGCCTGCGCCGTCAGCCGCCCATGACGGCCTGCGCCGTCAGCCGTCGATGGTGGCCTGGATGGCGCGGCCGAAGGCGGACGAGCCCATCAGCGCCTTGCAGCGGCCGAAGCGGTTGGTGGCATAGGCCCAGAAATCGTCGGCCGGGTTCTGGTTGACATGCTGGATGATGCCCCAAAGGGTCCACAGCAGGTCGCACATCGCCTTGTAGAGCACCATACGACCGGCGTCGCCGGGCGGCACGCGGCCACCGAAATAGGCTTCCAGGAGGGCGGCGTCCTGGTCCGGCCCGAATCCCGCCTCGACCGAGACGTCGCCCAGGTCCCACATTGGATCGTTGTTGCCGGCATATTCCCAGTCGATCACATAGACCCTGTCGCCGGTGTCGAGGAAGTTCTCCGCCAGCGGATCGCAATGACAGGGGACCGACGGCAGCGGCCGGCGGCCCAGCGCCGCGCGGACGGCTTCCGCCTCGCGCTTCACGTCGTGGTAGCCGTCCGGCAAGGTGGCGCCCTTGCGCGAGAGGATATCGAGATACTCGTCGATCATCTGGAAGAGTTCGAAGCGATTGCGGAACGACTTGCCGCTGTCATGCACCCGGCGCAAGCTCTGCGCGGCGCGGCGGACCGAGCCCAGATCCCGGAAACGTTCGGTGTTGAGGGTGGCCGCCCCCTCGATGAAGCCGGCAAGCTGGATGCCGTCCACCGGATCGAAGAAATGCAGCGGCGCGTTGACGCCGATGTCGGAGGTTACCTGTGCGGCATGGGCCTCATTGGCACGCGATATGTACTCGCTGGTTCCCTCGCCGGGGATCCGCAGCACGAACTTGCCCTTCGGGGTGCCAAGGAGAAAATTCTTGTTGGTGAGACCACCCAGGCGTTCGCTGGTGACGTCGTCGACGCCCAGCCCGGCCAGCAACGGAATGCGCCGCAGGGCCTGATCGAGGGACGTCCGGTCCGTATCGTCGCTCATGGCACTCCCCTATGCCTTCAACCGCTCGTTCCCGGCATCATAGAGCGGACCGTCGTGACGTGTCGCCGGCGATTGTTCGGTGAAGGCCTCAACGGTGAAATCCTGCGCCTGAGCAAGTTCGACCGGCAGATAGGCATAGGCCACCGATCGGCCCAGGGTGTAGCTGAAGTTTCCGCTGGTGGTGACACCCACCACCTTGCCGTTCTGGATCACCGCCTCGCCGCCATAGAGCGGCAGCGGCTTTTCCAGGGTGAAAGTGCACAGTTTCTGGGTCACGCCCTTCTCCTTCTGCCGGGCGAGCGCTTCGCGGCCGATAAACGACCCCTTCTTCAGGTTGACCCGGAATCCGAGTCCGGCCTCATAGGGCGTGTAATCCGGGGTGATGTCGCTCGACCAGTAGAGGTAGTTTTTCTCCATGCGGAGGGAATCGATGGCGCGGTAACCCACATCGCGGATGCCAAACGGCTCACCGGCCGTGCGCAGGACCTCATATACATGGGCGGCATACTCGGTCGGGATGTGCAATTCCCAGCCCAGTTCGCCGACATAGCCGATGCGGATTGCCAGCACCGGAGCGGCCCCCACGGTGATCTCGCGGCAGGCCGAGAACGGAAAGGCCGCGTTCGCAACATCCTCCTCGGCCACTGCTGCCAGCACCTCGCGCGCCTTCGGCCCGCAGAGGTTGATCACTGCCCGCGCCGAGGTCACGTCGACAATCTGTACCGAGCCGTCGCGCGGCAGGTGGCTTTCGATCCACTGCCGGTCGTGCAGGCCAAAGGCGCTGCCGGTGACGAAGTAATAGCGGTCTCTGGCCAGGCGCGAGAAGGTGAGGTCGCATTCGATCCCGCCCTTCTCGTTGCAGAGCTGGGTGTAGATCGTGCTCCCCACGGGCTTCGCCATGTCGGAGACTGCCAGTTTCTGCAGGGCTGCCTCGGCACCCGGGCCGATGATCTCGAATTTGGCGAAGGATGTCTGGTCGATAAGGGCGACGCCCTCGCGCACCGCCTTGTGCTCCGCTGCCACATGCGGGAACCAGTTCGTCCGGGCGCGGTCGAAGGCGGGTTCGTCCACCGGTGTCACCCCGGCCGGCGCGAACCAGTTCGGGCGCTCCCAGCCGCCGCGTGAGCCGAACACGGCACCGCGTGCCTTCAGCGCCTCATGGAGCGGCGAGCGACGGATACCGCGCATGGTCTCGTGCTCGTCGCCCGGCCGATGCAGCTTGTAGTGATGACCATAGAGCTCCACCGCCCGCGGGTACATGAAGTGGCGCGTGTTGTGATGGAAGTTGAAGCGGCGCACATCGAGCGGCCAGAGATTGAGACTGGGCGCCCCGTCGACGATCCATTCCGCCATCATGCGCCCGGCCCCACCACCGGCCGCGATGCCGTAGAGAAAGCCCGCTGACACAAAGAAATTGTCGAGCTCCGGCGCCTTGCCCATGACGAAATCGGAATCCGCCGAATAGGGAATGGGGCCGTTGATCAGTTGCCGGACGCCGACGGTGTTGATGACCGGCGTGCGCTTGCCACCGAGTTTCGCCAGCATCTCGAAGCGCTCGAAATTCCCCGGCAGCAGTTCCTGGGCGAAGTGATGGGGGATGCCGCCGGGTGCGAAGGGCAAGGTGTCTGGTTCATAGCCGCCGATGACCAGCCCGCGCACCTCGGGCTTGTAGTAGACCAGATGGTCGGGGTCGCGCATGGTCGGCATGCGCTTGGGGACATCGGGTATCGGATCGGTGATGAGGTATTGATGCTCGACCGCGAAGCTCGGAACCCGGATGCCGGCCAGCTTGCCGATCTCGTGTCCCCACATGCCGGCGCAATTGACCAGCATGTCACAGGTCCAGCGCCCTTCCTCCGTCTCCACCGCGACCACGCGCCGGTTTTCGACCTTGACGCCGGTGACCCGCGCGCCGGTCACGATCCGCGCGCCCTGGTCCTTCGCCCCCTTCGCCAGCGCCTGGCAGACGCCGGCGGGATCGATGTAGCCGTCGGAGGGAATGTAGACCGCCGAGCGAACATCCTCGGTCGACATGATGGGGAAAAGGTCCTGCGCCTCCTTTGGCGACAGTTCGCTCATCTCCAGGCCGAAGCTCTTCGCCATGGTGAGGGAACGCTTGTTCTCCATCTCGCGCTCGCTGGAACAGGCGAGCCGCAGGCTGCCGTATTTCTTCCAGTCGATCGCCATGCCGGTCTCGGCTTCGAGCTTGTCGTAGAGTTCCACCGAGTGCCGCAGCATGCGGGTGACGTTACGCGAGGAGCGCAGCTGTCCCACCAGACCGGCGGCATGCCAGGTTGCCCCATGGGTGACCCCGCTCTTTTCCAGGATCGCTACATCCTTCCGGCCCATGCGGGTCAGGTGATAGGCGATGGAACAGCCGATGATGCCGGCGCCGATGATCAGGATTTCGGCATGACGCCGACCGGTTTGACTGTCGCTCATGGATGGGTCTCCGCAACTCGGGCACCCTAGAATTGGCACCGAGGCACGCCGTCGTCAACGCAAATTCAACATCAAAGGTTGATATAACGGCCGATTATCGCGTTTCCGTGACCAGGACTTCCACATCATGGGCATCGAGTTCGGCAGCGAGATCCTCGACCGGCGCCTGATCGGTGACCAAGAGGTCGACATCCGCGAAGTCCACCGCCGCCACCAGG
>JAEUKV010000319.1 GCA_016794165.1 Rhodospirillaceae bacterium | reverse complement strand
CGGCTGTGCCGGGTCGTGATCGGCCAGCATGGCATCGAGCGAGGCCTGGCGCTCGGCATCGGTCAGCCAGCCCGGCGCCGGCGTGTCCGGCCAGTAGCCGGCGGCCGGGTCGAACGTGTCCGGGGCGGGAGCGGGATCATCATCCATGGTGGGCGCAGTCTAGCCAATCTCGCTTCTTGAAGCAGCGGCCGTAAAGGCCTAGATTGGCGCCAGACATAGAGGAACCTTTATATGAGGTTCTGCCCGTTTTTCGAGGAAATTCAAATGAGTAACCGATTCCTGCGGCTGCTGGCCGAAAAGCCGTTCCTGATGGCGGACGGCGCCACCGGCACCAATCTGTTCCAGGTGGGGCTGCAGGCTGGCGACGCGCCGGAGATGTGGAACTTCGACCATGTCGACCGGATCGAGGCGCTGCACCAGAGCTTCGTCGATGCCGGCTCCGACATCATCCTCACCAATTCCTTCGGCGGCACGCGCTACCGGCTGAAGCTGCATAACGCGGAAGGCCGCGTCGCCGAGATCAACCAGCGCGCCGCCGAGATCGCGCGCCGCGTCGCCGACCGGAGCGGGCGCGAGATCGTGGTTGCGGGCTCCATGGGCCCCACCGGCGAGTTGTTCCAGCCCCTAGGCGCGCTCACGGAAGAAGACGGCGTCGCCGCCTTCCGCGAGCAGGCCCTGGCCCTGAAGGCCGGCGGCGTCGACGTGCTTTGGATCGAGACCATGTCGGCCAAGGAGGAAGTGGCGGCGGCGGTGAAGGGTGCCGCGGCGGCGGATTTGCCCATCGTCACCACGATGAGCTTCGACACCAACGGCCGTACCATGATGGGTCTGACCCCGGCGGATTTCGTGGCCTTCGTCCATACCCTCGACCCGCAGCCGGTCGCCTATGGCGCCAATTGCGGCGTCGGCGCCTCGGACCTCACCGCCACCATCGTGCAGCTGCACGCCGCGGCGGTGGCCGGCGGCTGGACGGCCGACAAGATCATTGCCAAGGGCAATGCCGGCATCCCGTTCTTCGAGAACGACAAGATCAAGTATAACGGCACGCCGGAACTGATGGCCGATTACGTCCGCCTCGCGCGCGATGCCGGGGCCGCCATCGTCGGTGGCTGCTGCGGCACCTCGCCCGAGCATCTGGTGGCGATGCGCGCCGCCCTCGATTCCCACCAGCCGGGATCCGCCCCCAGCGTCGAGACCATCGTCGGCCGCCTCGGTCCCCTCACCGCCGGCGCCAGTGCCACCCTTTCCGGGGAGGCACCGGCAGTCTCCGGCCGCCGCGAGCGCCGCCGCGACCGCCCCGCCACCGGCGACGTGGCGTTTTGACGCTTCCCTCCCCCGTCAAGGGGAGGGAAGACAGGGGCCTCGCCCTGCATGCCCCAGGGTGCTAAACAGCAGCCTTCCTTCAGCTACCAGACAATCCCCATGACCTCCCTCACCGACCAGCTGACCGCCATCGCCGCCGATGCCTTCCGGGGCCTCGGCCTCGATCCCGCCTTCGGGCAGGTGATCGTCTCCGGCCGCCCGGACCTCGCCCAGTTCCAGTGCAACGGGGCCTTGGCCGCCGCCAAGGCGGCGAAGCAGAACCCGCGCGCCATCGCCGAGAAGGTGGCGGCGGTGCTCACCGCCAACCCGGTCTTCCGCGACGTCTCGCTGGCGGGACCCGGTTTCATCAATCTTTCGGTCACCGACGATTATCTCGCCCAGGCGATGAACGGTGTCGCTGGCGACGCGCGCCTCGGCCAGCCGCCGAAGGCAAAGCCGGAAATGGTGGTGCTGGACTATGGCGGACCGAATATCGCCAAGCCCATGCATGTCGGCCACCTGCGCGCCGCGATCATCGGCGATGCGCTGCGCCGCATCTTCAAGTTCGTCGGCGACGAGACCGTGGGCGACGTCCATATGGGCGATTGGGGCCTGCAGATGGGCATGCTGATCTCGGAGCTCGAGATCCGGCGGCCCGACCTTCCCTATTTCAAGCCCGGCTTCAACGGCCCCTATCCCGAGACGAGCCCGGTGACCCTGGCCGAACTGGAGGAGATGTATCCGAAGGCATCGGGCGATTGCAAAGCCGACCCGGCGCGGCTCGAACGCGCACGCCAGGCTACAGCCGAGCTGCAGGAGGGGCGCCCGGGCTACCGCGCGGTCTGGCAGCATTTCTTCGACATCTCCGTGGATGCGATGAAACGCGACTACGGCAATCTCGGCGTCTATTTCGACCTCTGGAAGGGCGAGGCCTGCGTCAACGACCTCATCCCGCCGATGGTCGCAGACATGAAGAAGCGCGGCATCGCCATCGAGGACAAGGGTGCGCTCATCATCCCGGTCAAGGAAGAGAGCGACAAGATGGACGTGCCGCCGCTCATCCTGGTGAAGTCGGATGGCGCGGCGATGTACGGCACCACGGACCTCGCCACCATCGTCGACCGGGTCAACTGCCAGAACCCCGACCGCATGATCTATGTGGTGGACCATCGCCAGGGCCTTCATTTCCTGCAGGTGTTCCGGGCCGCGGTGAAGGCCGGGATCAACGGCAAGGCGAGCATGTTCCACCTTGGCTACGGCACCATGAACGGCACCGACGGCAAGCCGTTCAAGACCCGCGAAGGCGGCGTCATGCGCCTCGACGACCTCATCCAGATGATCTCGGGCGAGGCGATGAAGAAGCTGACCGAGCACGGGCTCGGCGCCGATTACAGCGAGGCGGAGCGTGCCGACATCGCAAAGAAGGTGGGCGTGGCGGCGCTCAAGTTCGCCGACCTCTCCAACAACCCGATTGCCAACTACATCTTCGACCTCGACCGTTTCTCGCGGTTTGAAGGGAAAACCGGCCCCTATCTGCTTTATGCCGCCGTGCGCGTGAAATCGTTGCTGCGGAAGGCCGAGGACCAGGGCTTCCGGCCGGGTGCCATCCTGCCGCCCGAAGAAGGCGAGCGTGACCTGATGCTGATGCTGGGCCAGATGCCCAATGCCATCGGCGACGCCTACAAGGAACTGGCACCCAACCGCATCGCCGATTTCGCCTTCAATCTCGCCCAGGTGTTCAGCACCTATTACAACGCCTTCCATGTTCTCTCGGAGAAGGACGCCGCGAAGCGCGCCTCGCGCCTCGCCCTGGCCGAACTGGTGCTGAAGGAGCTGGAGATCTGCCTCGATCTCCTTGGCATCCAGACGCCGGAACGGATGTGACATGACGATTCTCGCCACGGCGCGCCTGCTCCTGCGCCCGTGGCGGGAAAGCGACAAGGCGCCCTTCGCGGCGCTCAATGCCGATCCGCGCGTCACCGCGACACTGGCCGGCAGTCTCACGCGGGCCGAAAGCGATGCCTTCGCCGACCGCCTCGCCGCTCATATCGCCGAACATGGCTGGGGCCTGTGGGCGATCGAGGTCAAGGAGGGCGCACCCTTCATCGGCTATGCCGGTCTTTCCCGGCCACGCTTCGAGGCCGCCTTCACGCCCTGCGTCGAGATCGGCTGGCGCCTCGCCTTTGCGCATTGGGGCCATGGCTACGCGACCGAGGCGGCGCTGGCGGTCAAAGCCTTCGCCTTCGAGACGCTGCACCTCCCCGAGATCGTCTCCTTCACCACCATCGGCAACACACGCTCCCGCGCGGTGATGGAACGGATCGGCCTCGTCTACGATCCCAATGGCGATTTCGACCATCCCAGCCTTGGCCCGGATCACCCGCTGCGGCCGCATGTGCTCTATCGGCTGAAACGGCCGACATAGGCAGCTCCAGATTCACGGGCATGATGACTTGCGAGCGCATATAGACATTTTGTCCAAATTCGACTATTTACCGACTCATGACCCGCAAGCTGCCGAAAGCGCCCGGGGCGCTCGTGCTCCATTTCCCGACCGCCGCCGCCATCGCCGCCCTGCTGGCGCCGCAGGCGGAGGTGGTGATTCACGATCTGGCAAAGGACCGGATCGCCGGCATCTGGAACGCCTTCTCCAAGCGGAAGGCCGGTGATCCGTCGCTGCTCGGCGACGATCCGGAACTGATCGGCGACCAGGATGTCCACGGCCCCTACGAAAAGGCCGGCAGCGATGGCGGTCGTCTCAAATCCGTGAGCGCCGTCCTGCGCGACGAGAGCGGGCGGCGCGTGGGGCTTCTGTGCATCAATTTCGACGTCGCGGTGTTCGACCGCGCCGTGGATCTGCTGCAGGCCTTCACCCGGGCAGAGGTGCCGCGTCCCGAACCGATCTTCGCCCAGGATTGGCGCGAGCAGATCAACCTCGGCATCCGCGCCTTTCTGCAGCAGCGCCAGATCACCCTGAAGGCCCTCGACCGCGCCGACCGGGTGGCACTGGTGGCCACGCTCGACGCGCAGAATCTCTTTGCCACCCGCAAGGCGGCGCAACACGTGGCCGAGGCGCTCGGCCTCTCGCGGGCCACCGTCTACAATCTCCTCACCGACGCGCGCGGCGCGCAAGGACCGAACCCATGACCATGCTGCCCGATTTCCGCCTCGAGACCTATCTCGGCAAGTGGGAGTTCGCCTGCCGCTATCACATGACCGCCTCCGACATGCAGACTCTCTCCCTGAAGGACCTGCTGGCGCTGGCGAGCCCCGTGGATCGCGCGGCGTTCGAGGACCAGCCGCTGCATTACATCGAGCCCACCGGCACCCCGGCCCTGCGCCAGGCGGTGGCGGCGACTTACCAGGACGTGGCACCGGAGGACATCCTCGCCTTTGCCGGGGCGGAGGAAGGCATCTTCTGCGCCATGCATGCGATCCTGGACAAGGACGACCATGCCATCGTCGTGACGCCGAACTA
>JAEUKV010000288.1 GCA_016794165.1 Rhodospirillaceae bacterium | reverse complement strand
GAGTTCTCCGTCGGGTCACCGGCAAGCACAGGCTGCCGGCAGTGTAGCTCGACTTTCGCATCGGTCAGCTTGTCTCTATTCATAGCGAACCCAGCGGCAGCCATTCCACGCTTGCCGAAAACATCGACGGGGACCAGCAATAGAGGATTGGGGCAACCGAACCGTGTGGCGACTTTGAAATCGTCACTTGCCGCGCCCGCGCCTCATTCGGTATTGAATTGGACGACTGTCCAAGTTCATCCCAGATAGAGGAGTCGGCATTTGGTGAACCCCGTCGAAACTGAGCGGCATGGTCATGTCTTGCTCATCCGTCTCAATCGCCCGAAGGTGAACGCGATTTCCCGCAGTTTCAGCCGCGCCATTCATGAAGCTGCGCGGCATTTGCAGGAGGATCCGGCACTGCGCGTCGGGGTCCTCACAGCGACCGGCGAGCGGGTGTTCTCGGCCGGTTGGGACTTCAACGAGGCAACGGAGCCGAACAGCGAGGGGGACGATCATGGTCCCGGTGGTTTTGGCGGCATAACGGCTTATTGGGACCTGAAGAAACCGCTGATCGCGGCGGTGAATGGGGCCGCGATCGGGGGTGGGTTCGAGGTGGTGCTCGCCTGCGACATCATCCTGATGGCAGAGCATGCCTATTTCGAATTACCCGAAATGCAGCGCGGCTTTCTGCCGGATGCCGGGGGGTTGCAGCGTTTGCCGCGGCGCGTGCCCTACAATGTGGCGACGGAAATGATGCTGTGCGGAAGGCGCATGGAAGCGGCCGAGGCGGCGCGTTGGGGGCTTGCCCATCGTGTGCTGCCAGCGAGTGAGCTGCTGCCCCAGGCGCTGGCGCTCGCCGCCGAGATTGCCCGGGGCGCGCCCCTGGCACTGCAGGCGATGAAGGAGGTAGCGCAGCATATCGAGAAGATGACGGTCCGCGCGGCGATGGAAGCGGTGCGACCGGCCGGGCCGGAACTGCCGATCTATCGCCGCATGTGGGCGAGCTCGGACGCGGTCGAAGGGCCACGCGCCTTCCTGGAGCGCCGGGCACCCGTCTGGCGCGGCTGAGCTGCCAGTGCAGCAGCGTTATTGGACGTGTGTCCAAATTTTTGTTGTCCGTCCAACAAAACTATGGAACAGTCTCCCTGCCATGGCCCGTCCTGGAATCGGTCCCGGATGTTCCGGAGAAACAGCCGACCCGGGCCAGCATCTGGAGGAGACATTCATGAAGTTGCATCCGAGGGCCGCCGGTGCGGCCCTGTTGAGCCTTGCCATCACCCTGCCCAGCCTCGTCACCCCCGCCTACGCCGAGGGCAGCATTTCGGTGGCCTCCTACGGCGGCGCCTATCAGGACGCCCTGCGCAAGGCATTCTACGAGCCTACCGCCGCGACCCTTGGCATAGAGGTCAAGGAATTCACGCTTTCGGGCATCACCGACGTGCGTACCCAGGTCAAGGCCGGTGCAGTCGAATGGGACGTGGTCGAACTCTATGGCGGCCAGTGCCAGCAGGCCGCCAATGAGGGCCTGATCGAGGAACTGGATTACGGCGTGATCAATGCCGACGGCGTCCCGAAGGACCTGGTGCAGAGCCATTGGGTGGGCTTCACCGCCTATTCCACGGTTATGGCCTGGAACAAGGAAGTCTATAAGGACAACCCGCCCAAGAACTGGGCTGATTTCTTCGATACCGAGAAGTTCCCCGGCACGCGTGCCCTCTCTGGCTACGGTCCCAGCACCAATGCCGAGGCGGCCCTGATGGCCGATGGCGTTGCGCCGGACAAGCTCTATCCGCTGGACATGGAGCGGGCGCTTGCCAAGATCGGGAAGCTGAAACCGGACGTCGCGGTGTGGTGGAACTCGGGCGCGCAGTCCGGCCAGCTGGCGCTCAACCAGGAGGTCGACATGCTGGCGATCTGGGTGGCGCGTATCGATGCCGCGATCAAGGAGGGAGCGCCTTTCGACTACACCTATGAGCAGGGTATTCTGGACGTCGAATGCCTGGTCGTGCCGAAGGGCTCCAAGAACAAGGAACTCGCCATGAAGGTGATCAACGAGTTTCTGAAGCCGGAGAACCAAGCCGATCTGCCGAAATACGTCCCCTACGGCCCGGTCAACCAGAAGGCGTTCGAAACCGGCAAGCTGACGCCGGAAATGACCGCCAACACGGCCACCTCGCCGGATAACTTTGCCAGGCAGGTGGTGCTCGACAAACCCTACTGGTCGGAGAATGGCCAGGCGGAACAGGAGCGCTGGGACGCCTTCATGCAGCAATAGGTCGACTGTAGGAACGCCGGGTGGCCGAACCTCCTGAACGGCCGCCCGGCCAACCCCGCCAATGACAATTGCAGCAGGACGGAACGCAAGCATGGAACGCGGCGCCGCGACCGGCAGAGCCCTGCCGGTCAAGATCAGCCATGTCGTCAAGCGCTACGGCAGCGTCAGGGCCATTGACGATGTTTCACTCTCGGTTTCGGCCGGTGAGTTCGTAACCTTGCTGGGGCCATCCGGCTCCGGCAAGACCTCGTTGCTGATGACCATCGCCGGATTCGCCCGGCCGGAAGCCGGGTCGATCAAGGTCGGCGAGAATGAAATCGTTCGCCTGCCCCCGCACAAGCGCGATATTGGCATGGTGTTCCAGAACTACGCGCTCTTTCCGCACATGAATGTCGGCGAGAACATCGCCTATCCCCTCAGGCTTCGCGGTGTCGGCAAGACGGAGGTCGCGGAGAAGGTTGCCCGGACACTCGATCTGGTTCAGCTCAGTGGCTATGCCGAGCGGCGTGTCGATGCCTTGTCCGGCGGCCAGCGCCAGCGTGTTGCTCTGGCCCGGGCCATCGCCTTCGAACCCGGTATTCTGCTGATGGACGAACCGCTGTCGGCGCTCGACAAGCAGCTGCGCGAGCGCATGCAGGTGGAAATCCGGCGGCTGCACGACCGGCTCGGCACGACCACCATCGCGGTCACCCATGATCAGCGCGAGGCCCTTACCATGTCGGACCGGGTGGCGGTGCTGCATCAAGGGCGCCTGATGCAGTTTGACACGCCGCGACAGCTCTATGAGCGTCCCTGCAGCCGCTTTGTCGCCGAATTCATCGGTGAATCCAATTTTGTGCCTGTGAGCGTCACGGGTGGTGTCGCGCGTTATGGCGATCTCGCGCTGCAACTGGCGGAAATCCCATCGAACACGGTAAATCAGCTCCTGTTGCTGCGGCCCGAGAAGCTGGTGCCACTCAACGGCACGATCCCCGGCGGGATCAATCGTCTTGTCGGCATTGTTGTGGATGCGATATTCCAGGGTGACAGCCTGCTGCTGTCGGTTCGGCTCTCTGGCGGGCATGAAATCAGCGCACGCCTGCCGAACCGTCGGTTCGGCGAGCACGGTATTCCGGCCCCGGGCAGCAGCATCGAGTTCGGGCTGGCGCCCGAGGACACGCTGCTGGTTGCGGAGGCATGAGAATGGCGGCGGCAACCGATATGGCGGGATCAGAACGTGGCGGGATGCTTTTGCACGCCGCGGAACTGGAGCAGGACGGCCGGGCCGAGCGGTGCCGTCTGCTCTCCCTCTGTTCCCCGGGCCTGCTCCTGACGCTGGGGCTGCTGATCGCCCCGATCGGCTGGCTGTTCTGGTTCTCCGTCATCGACGACGCCGGCCTCTTCACCATCGAGCACTATGCCCGCATCTGGACCGAAGGCGCCTATGTTCAGATTTTCCTCGTCACTTTCCAGGTCAGCATCCTGGTAACCGGGATATGCCTGTTGCTGGGCTATCCGCTGGCCTATTGCCTCTCGCAACTGCCCACGCGCTGGGCTGGCATTCTGCTGATCGGCGTCCTGATGCCGTTCTGGACCTCGTTGCTGGTCCGTACCTATGCCTGGCTGGTGCTGTTGCAGCGGCGGGGCATCATCAACAACGTCCTGGTCGACCTTGGTATCGTCGACCAACCGTTGCGCCTGGTGCACAATCTCACCGGCACCGTGATCGGCATGGTGCACATCATGCTGCCGTTCCTGGTGTTGCCGCTCTATGCCTCCATGCGCTCGATCGACGGTACCTATGTGCGTGCAGCTGCCAATCTCGGGGCGTCCCCGGTGAAGGCGTTCTTTCAGATCTATCTGCCGCTGTCGATGCCGGGTCTGGTTGCCGGCCTGGTCCTTACCTTCATCCTCTGCCTCGGATTCTATATCACGCCGGCCATTCTGGGCGGCGGTCGCGTCCAGATGATCGCGCAGCGCATTGAGGCCTCGGTGCATCTCTTCCCGACCTGGGGGCCGGCGGCGGCTCTGGGCGTCGTGCTGCTGGTTCTCACGATCGCCGTGCTGCTGTTCAGTCACTGGCTGATCGGTCGCCTGCGCCGGCGCGGCATGTGAGGAGGCGGTACCATGGATAGCTACATTCCTCACCGGCAGCGGCTCTGGCTCTATGTCCTGACCGGCCTCATCATCGTCTTCCTGGTTCTGCCCAGCCTGATCGTGGTGCCGATGTCCCTGTCTGGCGCCAATTCGCTGATTTTCCCGCCGAAAACCTGGTCGCTGCGCTGGTACGAGGCCTATTTTTCCTCGCCGCAATGGCAGGCGGCAACCTGGGTGTCGATCAAGGTCGCCGTCCTGACCACGCTGCTGGCAACGCCAATCGGCACGGCTGCCGCATATGGTCTCTATGTCGGGCGCTTTGCCTTCGGGACGCTGATCTATGGTGCGCTCCTCGCCTCGCTGATGGTGCCGGTGATTCTGATCGCCATCGGCGCGTTTTTCCTGTTCGCGCAGCTCGGCATGGTGAACACCATTCCGGCCCTGGTGCTATGCGACACGCTGCTTGCCGTGCCCTTCGTGCTGGTCACCGTTTCGGCCGGCCTCAAGGGATACGATCTCAATCAGGAACAGGTGGCGCGTTCACTGGGCGCGCCGCGCCTGAAGGCGTTTCTGACGGTCACTCTGCCCCAGATCAAGGGGTCGGTCATGGCCGGCGCCTTCTTCGCCTTCATCATTGCCTTTGACGAGGTGGTCATCGCCATCCTGATGTCCGGCGGCGAAGGGGCCACGCTCACAAATCTCATGTTTGCCAGCCTACGCAACGAGATCGATCCGACCATTGCGGCGATCTCCTCGCTGATGATCATGCTGACCACCTTGCCGCCGCTGATCGGACACTTGATTGTCCTGCGGCGCGACAGAAGTCGAGTCTCCTAGAAAGAAGGTAGCGTTATGTCGGATCTTGTCGACGTCGAAGATCGTGGTGCCGTGCGCATCATCGCCATCAATCGACCGGAAGCGCGAAATGCCATCAGCACACCGGTTCTGTTGAAGCTGAAGAAGGCCTTCAAGGAGGCTGCCAAGGCGACACATCTGCGCGCCGTGGTTCTGACCGGTCGGGGCGGTGCCTTTTCCGGTGGCGCCGACGTCAAGGAATGGGCCGAGATCGCCAAGGGCAACAACCCCTATCCCGAGCACAACTGGGTGGAGGAAGCGATCGGCCTGGTACAGGAAATCGCGCGCCTGCCGAAGCCAACCATCGCGATGATCGATGGCCCGGCCGTGGGTGGCGGCCTCGACTTCGCACTTGCCTGCGATTTCCGTATTGCCAGTACGCGCGCCAAATTCATCTGCGCCTACACCCGCGTCGGCTATCCACCGGATGCCGGCGGATCCTGGCTGTTGCCGCGCCTCATCGGGATCGAGGCTGCCAAGATGTTCGTCTTTACCGGCGATGCCTGGGACGGCGTCAAGGCGCATGCGGTCGGCATGGTCACGGAGGTGGTCGAGTCCGAGGAGCTTGAGGCGCGCACCATGGCGCTGGCCGAGAAACTGGCCTCGGGCCCGACGGTTGCCATCGGCCTTGCCAAGGGCCTCATCGACAATGCCCACCGTCGCACTTTCAACGAACAACTGGGCGAAGAGGATCGCGCGGGCAAGATCTGCGGCAAGACAGCGGATCATGCCGAAGGCCTGGCCGCCGCAAATGAACGGCGCGCGCCACGATTTGTCGGCAGCTAACGAGAAGAAACAGGAGCCGAATGTGGACTTTGCACTGACCTTTGAGCAGCAGGCGCTGATCGATTCGCTGAAGGAATTCGTGAAGAAGGAGATGCTTCCCCACGAAGGCCTGGTTGAGGAACAACGCGCCGTCCCGAAGGAGATCGCCAAGGATATCTACGAGAAAGGCAAGGCGGCAGGTTTCGTCAACATGGGCATGCCGGAGGAAGTGGGCGGCGGCGGTCTCGACTATGAGACGATGGCCCTGGTCTCGCGCGAACTCGCCAAGGTTTCCACGGCCCTCTCGCTCTGCCTCAAATCGCCCTCTAAAATCCTGCTGGGGTGCAAGGGCGAGCAGCGCGAGCGCTACCTGATGCCGGCGATGCGCGGCGAGCGGCTGGATTGCTTCGCTCTCACCGAGCCCGGCGGGGGATCCGACGCCAAGGCCATCGTTACCAGGGCCGAGCGCGACGGTGGCGATTGGATTGTCAACGGCGTCAAGCAGTTCATCAGCCATGCCGACGTTGCCGACTTCATGGTTCTGTTCGCGGTCACCGGCATGGATGAAACGCCGAAGGGGCCGCGCAAGCGCTTCACCGCCTTCCTGATCGACCACGATACGCCCGGCGTGACGATCACGCCGATGAAGTCGATCTGCACCCGCGGCTACAACCCCAACATGATCTATCTCGACAATGTACGGGTGCCGGACAATCAGATCCTCGGCGAGGAGGGGCAGGGCTTCAATTTCGCCAATGACTGGCTGTACTCCGGCCGGGTGATGCTGGCGGCGCATTGCTGCGGCCTGGCCGAGCGGGCCTTCGAGATGGCCTGCGAATGGGCGGCGACACGCAAGGCCTTCGGCAAGACCATCGGCGAATTCCAGGGTATCGGCTTCAAGATCGCGGACATGGCCGTGGACATCAAGACCACGTTCCTGCTGGTGATGGAAGCGGCCTGGAAGATGGATCGTGGCAGCCTCACCCGCCACGAGGCCTCCATCGTCAATCTGTACGGTTCGGAAATGGTCGGCCGGGTGACCGACCACGCGGTCCAGATCTTCGGCGGCATGGGCATGATGGAGGATTTTCCGATCCAGCGCTTCTGGCGGGATGCGCGAATCGAGCGAATCTGGGAAGGTACCTCGGAAATCCATCGCGACATCATCGCGCGAGACATTCTCAGGGAATACCGGAGCTGAGCCATGGCCATTGCCGCCAAGCGAACCAAGACCATCATGGCCCGGCGCCAGGACCTGATTCAGGGAACGATCCGGTCGATCGCAGCGCTCGGCTACAACAATTCCACCGTGCAGACCATCTGCGATGCGGCTGGCCTGTCCCGGGGGCTGATCGGACATTATTTCAAGGGCAAGGACGATCTGCTGCTGGAGGCGTTCCGATATCTTGTCGGACGCGCGGACGAGGAAACGCGAAAGGCGGTGCGCGCGGTTGGCGACGATCCCCTGCAGCGGCTGCTGGCGGCGACCGAGGTTACCTTCAACCGCGCCAGCGATGACCGCGAGGGGGGCATGGTCTGGCTGGCCTGCTGGGGCGTGGCGCCCTGGGTCCCGGAGATGCACGAGTTGCAGCGGAAGCTGTGGCGGCGCTATCGGAGCTGGGTCGAGCGCATGATTGCCCAGGCGGCGGACCAACGGGGCATCAAGGTGGACGCGCGGCGCGCGGCGCTTGCCTATGCGCAGATGGTCGATGGTTTCTGGCTTGGCTGGCTCTCGGACCGCGACGCCTACACGCCGGAAGATGCGCGCGACATCGTCTGCGACTGGCTGCGCGATTTGTTCGGCGAAGGAAGAAAGGCGCCGGTACGCGGCGCGGCGGCCCGCAAGCCGGAACCGTCATCGAAGGCAAAATCGCCGGCGCGCAAGGTGTCCGGCGGGAAGAAAACCTGAGGCAAGCCATGTTCAGAAGCGACCTGTTGTCCGGCAAGCGGATCCTGATCACCGGCGGGGGCACCGGCATCGGCCTTTCCATCGGGCGGCGTTACCTGTCACTGGGCGCGGAACTGGTCATCTGCGGCCGGCGCGAGCAGGTTCTCGCGGAAGCCGCCGAGGCCCTGACCAAGGAAACCGGCGGCAAGGTCAGCTTCAAGCCCTGCGACATGCGCGACGCCGCCCAGGTCGATGACCTTCTCAACTGGGCCTGGAGCGAGGGCGGCCTCGACGGCCTCGTCAACAACGCGGCCGGCAATTTCATCGCCCAGAGCGAGAGCTTGAGCCCGCGCGCTGTCGATGCCGTGCTCGGGATCGTGCTGCACGGGTCGGCCTATGCGACATTGGGATGCGGCAAGCGATGGCTGGCGCAAGGGCGCAAGGGCAATGTGCTCTCGATCATCACGACCTATGCCTGGACCGGTTCGGCCTATGTCGTACCCTCGGCGATGGCCAAGGCCGGTGTGCTCGCGATGATCCGCTCGCTCGCGGTCGAGTGGGGCGGTCGAGGCGTGCGTCTCAATGCGATCGCGCCCGGTCCGTTCCCGACGGCGGGGGCCTGGGAGCGGCTGGTACCGAAACCCGAAATGGCTGCCGCCTTCGAAGCCAAGAACCCGTTGAAACGCGCCGGCAGGCATGAAGAACTGGCGAATCTGGCGAGCTTCCTCATGGCCGACGAGACCGCCTACATCAACGGCGAGGTCGTTACCATCGACGGTGGCGAGTGGCTGCAGGGCGCCGGGCAGTTCAACTTCATCGGCGGCATGATGTCGGAGGCCGACTGGCAGGCCCTGAAGCCGAAGAAATAGCAGCGGCTGGGCAAACTGTTCGAAATCGCCGGCGGAATCCGAGCGCGGGCGACTCAATGATGGTCAGGGGAGAGTATCGGCATGTCGGCCGAAAGCAGCAATGTGACCTCGGCGCGGCGCGCCAATCTCAAGAAGCTCCTGTCGCCGCGCCAGATCGTCTTTATCGGCGGCGACCGCGCCGGTGCCGCGATCGGGGCCTGCCGCCTGGCGGGCTATGCGGGTGAGATGCTGGCCATTCACCCGAAGAAGAAGGAGATTGCCGGCATACCCTGCTTCGCCAGGGTCGGCGACCTGCCGATGGTGCCGGACGCCGCGTTCATCAGCGTGCCTGCACCTGCGACCGTCTCCATCGTCCGCGATCTGGCGCAGGCCGGTGCGGCGGGTGCCGTTTGTTATGCCTCGGGCTTTGCCGAAATCGGTGCCGCCGGCGCTGAGAACAACCAGGCGCTCATCGCGGCTGCCGGCGATATGGCCATCGTCGGCCCCAACTGCTTCGGCATCATCAACTACGTCAATCACGGCAGCCTGTGGTCGGTACCGTATCCGGCGGGGACGGCCGCACGCGGTGCCGCGATCATTGGCCAGAGTGGCAATCTGTGCATCAACCTTTCCATGAACCAGCGCGAGGTGCCATTCAGCTATATCATCAGCGCCGGCAACCAGGCGGTGCTGGGGTTCGAAGATTATGTCGACGTTCTCGTCGACGATCCCAAGGTCACCGCGATCGGCCTGTTCCTGGAAGGTATCCGCGATATTGTCGCCTTCTCCGCGTCCTGTCGCAGGGCGTTGGAGCGCAAGATTCCCATCGTCGCCCTGCGCTCGGGCGTTTCGGAAATGGGAGCGCGGGTGGCGGCGAGCCACACCTCGTCGCTGGCCGGTCAGAACGAACTCTACGATACGCTGTTTCAACGTCTTGGAATCCTCACCACACAATCGGTGCCGCAGTTCCTGGAACTGCTCAAGGCACTGTCGGTCAGTCCGTTGCCTCGAGGCCGGCGCCTCACGGTTTTTTCCAGTTCCGGTGGCGACAACGGCATGTCGGCCGATTTCGCCAGCCTCGCCGGTCTGGAACTGCCACCGCCGAGCGAAGCACAGGCGGCGGCGGTCAACGCCCTGCTGCCGGATTTCGGCGCGGCCGGCAACCCGCTCGACTTCACCGCCGGCTATTGGGGGCAGGAAAACCTGCTGACGCCGATGTTCACCACCATGCTGGAGGGCGACTATGACATCGGCGCGATCGTGATCGATCATCCCCGGCAGAGCGAAGAGGACCCGGTCGACGGCCTGATGGCGGCGATGGTGCGGTCGATCGGCACCGCCGCCAGGAAGACGGGCAAGATCGGCGCGGTTGCCAGCGTGAACCCGGAGTCGATGCCCCGAAAGATGCGACAGATGGTGTTGGCGGAAGGTCTCATCCCGCTGCAGGGAATTCATGATTCCTTCATCGTGCTGGGACGCGTGGCGGACTATGCCGCAACCCTCGCGCGGGTGTCGCGGGAGGGGTTGCCCACAACACCGCTGCCGGCATCGCCATGCGGGCCTGGTCGTCGCCATCTGGACGAGGCCGAGAGCAAGCGACGCCTGGCCGAGTTCGGCCTCGCTGTACCCGCCGGGCGCGTGGCATCTCTTGGCGAGTTGGCCAATCTCGCCGCGTCGATGCCCGGTCCCTATGCCCTGAAGGCGCTCTCGGCCGATCTGCCGCACAAGACCGAAGCGGGCGGTGTCGCCCTCAATCTGGCCGATGCCGCCGCCGTCCTTGCCGCGGCTGAGCGAATCCAGCGTGACGTCGCCGCCCACAGGCCGGGACTGGTCGTCGACAGGTTCCTGCTGGAGCCGATGGCACAGGGCGGCGTTGCCGAAATCCTGGCCGGCGTCACCGTCGATCCCCATTTCGGTCCCGTCCTGGTGATCGGCGCCGGCGGCATTCTGGTGGAACTGCTGCGCGATGCCCAACGGTTGCTGTTGCCGACCACCGCAGGCGAGATCGAAGCAGCGCTCCGCCGCCTGAAGACCTTCCCGCTGCTTGACGGCTTTCGTGGCAGGCCAAAGGCGGATCTGCCGGCACTGGTTTCGGCCATCGCCGCCGTTGCCGAATTCACGGCGGCCAATGCGAACGAGATTGCCGAAATCGATGTCAATCCGATTATCGTTCGCGCTGCCGGTGCGGGCGTGGTCGCCGTCGATGCGCTGATCGTGACAGCGGAGTAGAGCTGACAGCGAAGCACGAGAATGGCAGCCGCGCCGTGCTCATCTGATTTCCGGACCGGTTCGGCGTCGTCACTCTACGGCGTCGACTGGGCTGCCAGCCACGCCGCGATATCATCAAGGATTATTCGCGATTCGAGGTCGCGCAGGAGTAGGTGATGGCCGTTCCGGTACAGTGCCAGATGCAGGTCGCCTTCCGGGTGCGCGCGGAATCGGCCGATTGAGTCCGCTACGGCTCCCTTGTCGAGAATATCTTCGCGGCCACCATAAGCGACGAAGCATGGCGCCATGTTTCTGGCAGTGTCGCAGACCAGCGGAATGGCGCGGTAGGCGGTGCTCATCAGGTTGACCAAGCCGTAGGCGGCATCGATCCGCGTGTTCTTGATCACCAGACGATCGCGACTCATCTTGCGCAGGGCCGAGATGTTGTTGGAGGCCTGGACGCGGAGCGTCGTCGGCCTCACCGTCATCCAGGGAATGGTATGGGCGCCGAACTCCAGCAGGCGTCGATAGGCGGGGGTCAGTGTCTCCCAGCCCCAGGTCGCCGGGGAAACCAGAATCAATCCTGCCACGTCGAGGCCCGGCTCGGTCGCCGCCGCGGCCATGGCGACCGCGGCACCCATGCTCTCGCCCAGGATATAGAGGGGCAAATCGGGATGCTTCTCCCGCACCAGGGCGACAGCGAGGCGCAGATCTGCCACGAGGCGGGCCTCGCCGGGCCAGATGCCGCGCTGTGGGCTCCTACCGAACCCGCGCTGGTCGTATGCGTAGACGGCATAGCCGCGCCTCGCCATTCCGGCCCCGGGGACCTCCATGCCGCGCGAATAGTCGTTGAAACCATGCAATGCGACGATCACACCCTTTGGCCGACCAGCATTTGCCGACTTGTCCTTGGGCAACCAGGTGCGCAGCGGCAGCTCAACGCCGTCGGCTGTTCGCATGGTCGCATCGGTGAGCGCCGGTGCCGCGATATCGGGTCCGATCTCCTGTAGTCGTGGTGCGCAGGCGCCGAGCAGGAAAAGCAACGGAAGCAGAAGGAGCGCTGGTCTTGTCAAAATGTGCTCACTGAAGAGGGTGCGCGATCGGCCCTTGGTTATAGCTGCATTTCCGGCGTCGGAGTCGAATTTGGCAGGGCCGGGAACCATTCCTGCGCGATCATTAGCCTGGTGTCAGCTGTGCCGGCGCAATGCGCCCGGCACCACTCCCCAATTGCTCGCGCTAGGCTCAGATCTTGAGACTGGCATCGAACGGGTCCGAGCCATTGGCCCGCTGCAATCCTGCATCACTCCTGCTGGAAATGCAGATGATCGAATCCGGGGGAGTTGGCTGCTTGATCTTCAACGCATTGTTTAGAAACGGAAAATTGTCACAAATGCGATGCTTGGCTGGCTGGCACGCGGTTTGCTGAAGGAGCGCCAGCCAGGAAAAGCCAACAGGGGAGCAGGGCATGGCCGCCGTCGAATCGATCGAGATTCCGTATCTGAAACTCTCGGATCCCAGCTTCTCGATCCGATCCGCGGAAGTGCGCGAAGCGCGCGAGCGGCACTGGTATGCCCGCACGCCCTATGGCATCGCCGTTCTGCGCTACGAGGATGTCGGCAAGCTGCTGCGCGATCCCAGGATGCGCCAGGGCAGCCATGCCTGGCCCGCGCACAACCAGGCCACCGGCAAGTTCGCCGAGTGGTGGCTGCGCATGCTGCTCAACCGCGTGGGCGACGATCATGCCCGGCTCCGGCGGCTTGCCAACCCCGCCTTCTCGCCCAAGCTGATCGGCTCGCTGCAGCCG
>JAEUKV010000286.1 GCA_016794165.1 Rhodospirillaceae bacterium | reverse complement strand
CTCGTTCTTCACGGGCATGCCGCCATCCTCCTTCGAAATGCTGGGCTCGGTAACACTGGCGCCGTGGGCGATCATCATTGTCGATACCTGGATGTGGACGCCCTATGTGATGCTGATCTGCCTCGCCGGCCTGCGCTCGATCCCCGACTACATTCTTGAGGCGGCAGAGGTCGACCGCGCATCGCGCTGGCAGCAATTCTGGTCGATTACCCTGCCGATGGCGTTGCCCTTCATCATGCTGGCGGTGCTGTTCCGCGGCATCGAGAATTTCAAGATGTTCGACATGGTGATGCTGCTGACCGGTGGCGGGCCTGGTTCGACCACGGAGCTGGCCTCGATCACCCTGAAGCGCCAGGCCTTCGAGGCCTACCGCACCGGATACTCCTCGGCTTTTGCCATCATCCTGTTCGTTGTCGTCTTCGGGCTCGCGAACGTCTATGTGAAGGCCCTCAACAAGGTGAAGCAGCGATGAGCGGCGCGTCCACCACGGCCCACTCGGTCGTCGAGCCATCGGGAACGTCGAAGCGGATCGCCGGGTTCCTGGTCATTCTCTATGCGGTGGTTTCGATGATTCCGCTGGCCTGGATCTTCGCCACCGGCTGGAAAACGCCACCGGATTCCATCTCCTATCCGCCCAAGGTCGTATTCGAACCATCGCTCGAGGGGTACTGCAACCTCTTTACGACGCGGACGCGCCAGACGGCGGCCTATATTGAGGAGTTGGGCCCGCCGCAGGGCGAATGCGACGAGGTAACGCGGCGGCGCGAAATGGTGATCGCGGGCTCATCCAACTATGTGCCCAGGTTCATCAATTCGCTAGTCATCGCTTTCGGCTCGACCTTCCTCGCCGTCTCGCTGGGGGTCTTTTCGGCCTATGCCTTTTCCCGCTTCAAGATCCCGCTGGCGGACGATCTGCTGTTCTTCATCCTGTCGACGCGCATGATGCCGCCCATCGCAGTGGCGATCCCGATCTACCTGATGTACCGGGAACTCGGGCTTTCGGATTCGGCGCTCGGCATGATCCTGCTCTACACGGCGGTGAACGTGTCGCTGGCTGTCTGGCTGCTCAAGGGCTTCATCGACGAGATTCCGCGCGAATACGAGGAAGCGGCGATGATCGACGGCTATACCAGGCTGCACGCCTTCTTCAAGGTGGTGCTGCCGCAAGCGGCGACCGGCATCGCGGCGACTGCCATCTTCTGCATGATCTTCGCCTGGAACGAATACGCCTTTGCCGTGCTGCTCACCTCTGGCCAGGCCCAGACGGCGCCACCCTTCATTCCCACCATCATCGGGGAAGGCGGCATGGACTGGCCCGCGGTCGGTGCCGGCACCACCCTGTTCCTGATTCCGATCGTCGTGTTCACGGTGCTGCTGCGCAAGCACCTGCTGCGCGGCATCACCTTCGGCGCGGTGCGCAAATGAGTCGGGACCCCGTCATGGCCGATCGACCGAGCCGGAAACGCAGCTGGCCGATCTGGGCGCGGCGCGGCCTTCTGGAAAACATCGCCATCGCCATCATCCTTCTGGGTGTGCTGATGCTGGTTCAGCCTTTTTCCATCACGCTCTATGGCTGGTCGTTCGTCACCGTGCTCTTCGGCGTCGTCATGTTCATCATCGTCAGCAAGTTCCCGGAGTAGACGATGGCCGAGATCAAGGTTGAAAACCTGCAAAAGAGCTTCGGCGACTTTGTCGCCGTCAAGAACTCGAACTTCGTGGTCGCGGATGGCGAGTTTGTCGTGCTGCTGGGACCGTCCGGCTGTGGCAAGACAACCACCCTGCGCATGATCGCGGGATTGGAACTGCCGAGTGCCGGGCGCATCCTGCTGGAGGGCAAGGACGTCACCTTCAAGCGCGCCGGCGAACGCGACATCGCCTTCGTGTTTCAGATGTTTGCCCTCTATCCGCATATGAACGTACGGGCCAACATCGGCTTTTCACTGAAATGCGAGGGTGTGGCGCGGGCGGAAATCAGGCGCCGGGTCGAGGAGACAGCGCGCATCCTGCGGATCGACCATATGCTCGACATGTCGGTTTCGGGGCTTTCCAGCGGCGACCGCCAGCGGGTTGCCCTGGGTCGCGCCATAGTGCGGGAACCGAAGTGTTTCCTGATGGATGAGCCGCTGGGCGCGCTCGATGCCGAGTTCCGGCACCTGATGTGCGGCGAGCTTCGGGGTCTCCACAACCGGTTGAAGGCGACGACGGTCTACGTGACCCATGACCAGCTCGAAGCCATGTCCATGGCGGACAAGATCGCCGTCATGAACAAGGGGGTGATCGAGCAGTTCGCGGCACCGGAGGAAATCTACCAACGGCCGGTCAGCATGTTCGTGGCCGACTTCATCGGCTCGCCGCCGATGAATTTCCTGCACTTCGAATCCGGCCTGGCCCGCGGCAGCACGGAAGTCAGGTTCGGTGAGGCGGTCGTGGCGATGCCGGCGGTGCATGAGGAACTGGCGCCATCGAAGCTGGTGCTTGGCGTTCGCCCGGAACATATCCGGTTTGATGATACGTCGAAGCTGCGAGGCGCCGTTTACGGCTCGGAATATCTTGGCACGACGCAGATTGTGACCGTGGACACCCCGTTTGGTCAGGTTAAGGCCCGAACCAGCTCTGAACTCAGCCTGCGGCCTGGTTCCCATGTCGGCCTCCAACTCAACTCGGAGCGTCTTTCCCTGTTTCGTGGCGACGGCGGTCGTGCCGTGAAGAGCGCACTCTATGAAGGCGAGGCCCATGGCTGAGGTCAGGCTTGAATCGGTTACCAAGAGGTTTGGCGACGTGGTCGCGGTGGATGGAATCGATCTTACCGTCGCCGATGGCGAGTTTGTCGTGCTGCTGGGCCCGACGGGCGCCGGCAAGACCACGACGCTGCGGCTGATCGCCGGGCTGGAGTCGCCGAATGTAGGGCGGGTGTTCCTGAATGGCCGGGATGCAGCGCGTCTTTCGCCGGCCGAGCGCGATGTGGCTTTTGTTTTTCAGCAGTATTCGCTCTATCCCCATCTCAGCGTGTTTGAGAATCTGGCTTTTCCTCTCCGCTCGCCCGCGCGGCGGCTCGATGAGGCAACCATCAAGGCGACTGTCGAGCGCGTGGCCGCGATGCTGCGGATCGAGCAGAAGCTGCAGAACAGAGCCACCCGCCTGTCCGGCGGCGAAATGCAGCGTGTGGCCATTGGTCGCGCCCTGGTTCGCTCGCCTTCCATCTACCTGATGGACGAGCCACTTTCGTCACTCGATGCCAAGCTGCGCTCGGACATGCGACTTGAACTGCAGCACATCCAGCGCGACCTTGGCGCCACCATGCTCTATGTGACCCACGACCAGATCGAGGCGATGACCATGGCCACCCGGATCGGGGTGCTGGATCGCGGTCGCCTGGTGCAGATCGGCACGCCGCGCGAGATTTATGAGTCGCCGCGCAATATCTATGTGGCGACACGGCTCGGCATGCCGTCGATCAACCTGTTGCCGACCGAGGCGCTGGCAGGGTTGCCGTTGCCGCCGGGGGTGACCACGGTCGGTGCCCGGACCGAACATGTGGTGGTGGAACGGGAGAGCGGGGGGCAATCCGGGCAAGTGGCGGCGCGGGTCGAGTGGATCGAGCATCTGGGCGACCAGAATCACCTGCATCTCGCCCTCGGCGAACATCGGCTGGTGACGCTGGTGAACCCGGATATGCGTCTTGCCGTGGGTGACGAGCTAGGCCTCAGCCTGCGCTCGCCGCTCTATTTCGATGCTGCGGGCGAGCGGATCGCAGCATGACCGGCCCTGCAATGCGGAGAGTGAATTGATGGATAGGGGTGCAACCCTGCGCGAGGCGCTGCTGAAGGCGGTGGCGGAGACAATCGACCGCCACGCGGAGGAACTGACGGCGCTCGACCAGGCGATCGGCGATGGCGATCATGGCATCAACATGAAGCGCGGTTTTGAGGCCGCCCTGGCCGATTCTGCCAATCTGGTTCCGAAACCCTGGCCGGACTTCCTCAAGGGTGTCGGCATGACCCTGGTAATGAAGGTCGGGGGCGCGTCCGGCCCGCTCTTCGGCACGTTTTTCCTGACCTTGGGCAAGGAGCTGCCTGCGGAACCCGGCCAGGCCGACATTGTGCGCGCCATCCGGGCGGCCATCGTGGCGGTTCAGGCACGGGGCAAATCCGAACGCGGGCAGAAAACGCTTCTCGACGTAATGATTCCGGTGGTCGAGGCGCTCGAGGCAGGCGAGGCGGATCTCACGCGGCTGGTTGGGGTGGCCAATGGCGCGGTGGACGCGACGAAGCCGATCAGGGCCATTCGCGGACGGGCGTCGTTTCTGGGCGACCGATCCATCGGCCATATCGATCCCGGCGCCCGTTCCTCCGCATTGATGATCGCGGCCGTGGCCCAGGTGTTGAAGGAAGTGGCATGAGTACTGTTGGAATTGTGATCGTCTCGCATTCGGCGAAGGTCGCCGAAGGAGCCGCCGACATGGTGCGCCAGATGGTCGGTTCGGAGGTGCCGTTGGCATGGTGCGGTGGCGATCCTTCGGGCGGTCTTGGCACCTCGGTCGAAGCCATCCTGACAGCCATCGACCGCGCCTGGTCGGATGCGGGTGTGGCGCTGCTGGTCGACCTGGGCGGGGCTGAGACGAATTCCGAAATGGCGATTGAGATGCTGCCGGCGGATCGGCAAGCCCGAGTTGTGGTCTGCAACGCTCCGATCGTGGAAGGGGCCGTGATCGCGGCGACCGAGGCGGCTGGCGGGTCGTCGCTCGATGTGGTACGGCGCACCGCTGAAGAACTGTCGCCGCAGTGAGCGCGAACAAGGAAGCGATAGCATGAGCGAGGCGCCGATCAGGGCCGAGATCGAGATCACCAACCCGACCGGGCTGCATGCCCGGCCGGCGGTGAAGCTCACCAAGCTGGCCAAGTCCTTCGGGGCGTCGATCGAGCTTGCCTTTGCCGCCGACGGCCCCTGGATCGATGCAAAGAGCGTGGTCAAGGTCATGGCGCTGAAGGCACCGCGGGGTGCCATATTGTACTTCTCGGCCAGTGGGACGGACGCGGCACTGGCGATCGCAGCGCTCTCCGATCTCGTCCGCCGGGATTTCGACGAGGGACCGCATGCCGCTGGCGGAAGATCGACGGCGGAGCCGGGGCATGTCGGCTGATTCCTGGCATATCGGCCGTGCTGCGGCACCGGGGCTTGCCTGCGGTCCGCTGTTTCGACTGCCGGCAACGGATGTGCCTCAGCGGCAGCGAGGCAGCGCAGCGGAGGAGACTGCGGCCCTGCGCGCCGCCATCGCCGCGGCCATCGCCGAGATCGAGATGCTGCAGCTGTCGGCCGGTGCCGAGGCCGCGGAGATCCTGGAGTTCCAGATTGCCATGCTGGGAGATGACGCGCTCACCGAGGGCGCATTTGCCGATATCGATGGCGGCATGGCCGCCGATTGCGCCTGGCGTACCGCGATGGATGCGCAGATCGCAGACTATTCGGCGGCGTCCGATGAGTATTTCCGTGCCCGCGCCGGCGACCTGACCGACATGCGAGACCGGGTACTCGGTCATCTTCTCGGGATTGCCGACACCGCGCCGCCACATGGCGCCATCGTCCTGGCGCCGGATCTGGCACCGTCGCGGTTCCTGGCTTGGGATTGGAGTGGCGGCGGCGGTGTCGCCTTGATGGGGGGCAGCCCCACCAGTCATGTTGCCATGCTGGCCCGTGCCCGTGGCGTACCGATGGTGGTCGGCCTGCCGCCGGAAATCGGCCGTCGGCCGAATGCCCCCGCGATCCTGCTGGATGGCGAGGGTGGACGGATCAATCTTGCCCCGACGCCCGATGATATCAGATCCTTCGAAAGCCGGCGTAAACAAGCGGTGGCAGACGCGCAGCATTGGCAGCAATTCCTGCATCGGCCGGCCAAGACAGCGGCGGGGCATCGGGTCTTGACGCAGATCAATGTCGCTGGACCGGGAGAGCTGGATCATCTCGATCCAGATATCTGCGACGGTATTGGCCTCGTGCGCACCGAATTCCTGTTTCACGACCAGCCGACTCTGCCCAACGAGGAGCAGCAGCTTGCCGTCTACCGGCGCATCCTTGCCTGGGCGGATGGCAGGCCGGTGACGATCCGAACCCTCGATGCCGGTGGTGACAAGCCAATCGTCGGCCTGACGCAAGATGGCGAGTCGAATCCGTTCCTCGGGCTGCGCGGTATCCGCCTGTCTTTGGCCCATCCCGAGATCTTCCGGGTGCAGCTGCGAGCTCTTGCCCGGGCCGCAGCGAACGGTCCGCTCAAGATCATGTTGCCCATGGTCACCGTGCCGGAAGAGGTTCTGGCAGCCGCGGATCTGCTGCGGGGTGAAATCGTCGCCCTGGGCAACGCGGGGATCGATTGCCGCCCGCCGGAGCTTGGCATCATGGTGGAAGTGCCAGCTGCGGCACTTGCCATCGAGAGATTTCCGGCGTCGTTCTTTTCCATCGGTTCCAATGACCTTACGCAGTACGTCACGGCGGCGGCGCGCGACATCGCCGCGGTCGCATCCCTCAACGACACGGCGAACCCGGCGGTGCTGGGATTGATCGAACGCGTTGCCGCCTTCGGCAAATCGGCGGGCAAGGAAGTCAGCCTGTGCGGCGACGCCGGCGGCGATCCGCGCCTCATTCCGCAGTTGCTGGCCACCGGGCTGCGCAATTTCTCCATGGCACCCTCGATGCTGGCACGGGCGAAGGCCACGATCGCGGACTGGTCGGGTGCGCCGTCATGAGTGCGGATCCCGAGGAAATCGGCGCGGAAGCGTCGGCGATGGCCGAATACAAAGGCATTCTCCAGCGCCTGCTCGACAATCGACCTTCGGGGACGCGCCAGCGGCTGGCCCACGCGCTGGGCAAGAATCGCAGCTTCATCACACAGATCACAAACGCGAGCTACGCGGTGCCAATTCCGGCGCCCCATCTGGAGACCATTTTCGAGATCGCGCATTTCCCCCCACTGGAAAAGCAGGCCTTCCTCACGGCCTACGATCGGGCGCATCCGGGTCGCCTGCAGCGGGCTCATGCCAGCCGCCGCATTCGGACAGCGAGCCTGCATGTACCGGATCTTGGCGATGACGAGCGCAATCGGCGGCTGGATCAGATGTTGACCGACTTCGCGATCCAGGTCGCGAAACTGCTTGAGAACGAGAAATAGACTTCGCGGAGGGGCCCATGAAGAAACTGATCAACCGAACCGAGGACGTTCTCGCGGAGAGCCTGGACGGCTTCGCCACGGCGCATGCCGACATCGTCACGCTGGGCACGGACCGCAAGTTCGTGCAGCGGCGCTCATTGAAACCCGGCAAGGTGGCGCTGATCTCCGGTGGTGGGTCCGGTCACGAGCCGCTGCATGCAGGCTTCGTTGGCCATGGCATGCTGGACGCAGCCTGCCCCGGGCAGGTGTTCACCTCACCTACGCCGGACCAGATGCTGGCGGCGGCACAGGCGGTCGACACCGGCGGCGGCGTGCTGTTCATCGTCAAGAACTATGAAGGCGATGTGATGAATTTCGCCATGGCGTCCGAGATGGCAGCCGACATGGCGCAAGGTCCGGTTGCGACGATCGTCACCGACGACGACGTCGCGGTCGAGACGTCGACCTTTTCCACCGGCCGTCGCGGTGTCGCCGGAACGATGATCGTCGAGCGCCTGGTCGGCGCGGCGGCGGAGCAGGGACGGGACCTCGACGCTCTTGCCGCCTATGGCAAGGTCGTGAACGCCCGCACCCGCTCCATGGGTGTGGCACTCACCTCCTGCACTGTACCGGCGGCCGGCAAGCCGACCTTTGCGCTTGCGGATGACGAGATGGAGATGGGCGTCGGCATTCACGGCGAGCCGGGCCGGCGACGGGTGAAACTCGCCACGGCCGATGCCATCGCCGAGGAGATGATGGGGGCGATCCTGGGCGATCTGTCGCCGAAAGCAGGGCAACAGGTGTTGCTGCTGGTCAACGGCTTTGGCGGCACGCCGTCGATGGAGCTCTATCTCATGTGCAACGCTGCGCGGCGCATCCTCGCCGGGCACAAGCTGCTGGCGGCGCGCTGCCTGGTCGGCCCGTATGTCACCTCGCTGGAGATGGCGGGTTGCTCGCTCACGGTATCGTTGGTCGAAGATGCCGATTTGGCATTATGGGATTCGCCGGTCCACACGGCGGCGCTGCGTTGGGGTGTGTGATAAAAAAAGCCGGAGCGCGGCGTACCGGCTCCGGCCTTGATTTGCGAGCAGCTCTTGAAGCTATTGCTTCAGCGCCTTCACTTCTTCCCACAGTTTGATGTACTTCGCGTTCAGCGTGCTCTCGACCGGCTCGAACAGGATGCCGTTCTTCAGGTGCTGAACCGGATCGGTGATGCCGAGGGCCGCGACCTTTTCCGGGTCGGCCGCCTCGAACGCCTTCGCGTTGCTGTGGCCATAACCGTACTCCTCGATCATGTACTTGCCGGTTTCCGGCGACAGCCAGGCATCGAGGAAGTCGTAGGCCGCGGCTTCGTCGCCCTTGCCGGTGTTGAGCAGCGTGAGCCCGCACAGCCAGGTAAAGATGCCTTCCTTGGGCTGGGCGTATTTCACCGGGATGCCCTGTTCCTTGAGGCTCTTGACCGTTTCGTTCCAGGCATAGGCCGCGACGATCTCGCCGGAAGCGAGGGCCTGGTTGATCTCGGTCGGGTCGGTCCACAGGAAGCGGCTGTTGCGGACCATCTTCTCTGCCAGGTCGCGCGTTCCCGCGAGCTGCTCATCGGTCATCTCGAAAATTTCCCTTTCGGAATATCCGAGCATCAGGCCCGCAATTTCCAGCGCGGCTTCGGTATCGGACATCGACACGCGCCCCTCGTAGCGAGGGTCCGTGAAGATGTTCCAGGATTCGTTCGCTTCGTAATCCGCCTCGACCAGATCGGTGCGGTAGGCGATGCCCGAATTGCCCCAATCGGCAGGCACCATGATGACGTCGTCGTTCATGACGACGCCGTTGATCGTGCGCAGGGTTTCGAACACGTCGCCCCAGTTCGAGAGTCGCGAGGTATCAATCGCCTTGGTGATCTTTGCCTCGACGAAATAGCCGACGGAATAAGTGCAGGGATGCATGATGTCGGCATTGAAGCCACCACGCACCTTCTGCAGCGCTTCGTCCTCATTGGCGAAGATGGAGAAGTTCGGGCTGGCGCCGTGCTTGGCGACGTAGGATCCGAACAGTTCCGGGATGTCGTAGCCGCTCCATTCCATGATGGTCAGCGGTTCTGCCGCAAATGCGCGCTTCGGCATGACCAGAGCGCCGACGCCGAACGCCGCAGCCGCGCGCATCGCATCGCGGCGCGAAACACGGCCCTGCGACAAGCGGTCGATGAATTTCAATCTGTTCATTGCCATAGCCCCCTATTTGAGTTCTTAACGGTTGAAGCTGTCGATTGGGCGAACGGGTCGCCGAGCGTTTTCGAGGAGCAAATTTGACGGCTTCGGGCGCTGGGCTGTCAACGCAAATTTGCCTGAAATCGCAGGGTTTCACGAAAGCATGAACGCCATCGGCATGTTCATGAAATACTTGCATGAAGTCAGGTCGTGCTTTCATGAAATGCGCTGCACTTGACAGCGTGCGGAAGCTCGACTGACACTGACCCCAACGCACTGCAGCAAGGCAAGTGCATTTGGGGCGGCCAAGAGCTTGGGAAATTCTCGGAATGAGTGATCTAGCCGATGCCGATCGGGGCGCTGACGCGCGATCGGTCAAGACGATCAGAACCCGCTTGATACAAAGATATCCGTGGCTGCGCGGCTATCTGTTGATGTCGCCGACGCTGATTGTCATGCTGGCCATGCTGGTGACGCCAATTGTCGCCCTGGTTGTGCGCAGCTTCTGGACCCAGCATGTCTTCGAGATCGATACGACCTTCACTCTGCGCAACTACGCGCAGATCTTCGAACTCTCCGACCGGATCACCTACTGGTTCGGGATTCCCTTCCCGCTGGCCAATCCGGTCTACCTCATCCTTCTGGTCAAATCGATCGCGATGTCGCTGGTGGTCACCATCGTCGTGGTGCTGGTGGCCTACCCGATGGCTTATTTCATGGCCTTTCGGGTCACGCGCCACAAGATGCTCTGGCTAATCCTCATCACGATCCCCATCTGGACGAGCTATCTGCTGCGCGTCTTCGCCTGGAAGATCATGCTGGGGTTCAATGGTGTCATCAATTCCAGCCTGATGAATCTGGGCATCATCGATGCGCCGCTGGAATTCCTGCTCTACAACCCAACCGCGGTCATCATCACGCTGGCCCATGCCTGGGTCGCCTTCGCCATTCTGCCGATCTATGTCAGCCTGGAAAAGATCGACCGCTCGCTGCTGGAAGCGGCGACCGACCTCGGCGACAAGCCATGGGAACGATTCTGGCACGTTACCTTGCCGCTCTCGGCGCCGGGCACGATTGCCACCACCTTGCTGGTTTTCATCCCGACCGTGGGCGACTACGTGACACCGTCTCTGGTCGGCGGTTCCGGCGGCAGCATGATCGGGAACTCGATTCAGTTGCTGTTCGGCCGGCGCAATGATGCGCCGCTCGGTTCGGCGGTGTCGGTCGTGATGATGGCAACGATTACGCTGATCGTCTGTTTGTTCCTCTGGTTTGTCGATTACCGCAAGATTCGCGCTCGGGGGACGAACTGATCATGCGCAAGGGCCCCGATCTGCTGACTGCCTATGGCATCCTGTTTCTGGTCTTTCTCTATGCGCCGGTTCTGTTGCTGCCGCTGTTCTCGTTCAACGATGCCACGGTGGCGGTGTTTCCGCTGAAGGGCTTCACGCTCAAAGCCTATGTGCAGATGATCAACAACCCGCAGCTCCTCACGGCGCTGAAGAACAGCCTGGTGGTGGCCGTCAGCGTCTCGCTGGTCAGCACGACGTTCGGTCTTCTGGCGGCGATGGGAGTCACGCGTTACAAGCTGCCCGGGCAGGGGCCGGTAATGGGCGGCATCATGCTGCCGCTGGTGGTGCCGAGCATCATCCTGTCGGTGGCCCTGCTGGTGGTGTTGCGGCAGGTGTTCGATATCCCGCTGACCCTGTGGACCGTGGGTGCCGGCCACGTGCTGATCTGCGTTCCCTTCTCGATGCTGGTACTGATGTCGCGCCTCGAAGGGTTCGATCGATCGCTGGAGGAAGCGTCCAGCGATCTTGGCGAGTCTGCCTGGATGACGTTCTGGCGGGTGACGTTCCCACTGGCGATGCCGGGAATCGTCGCCAGCCTGTTGATGTCATTCACCATCTCGCTCGACGAGTATGTGATGGCCTTCTTCCTCAGCGGCGTCGATCAGACCCTGCCGATCTTTCTTTACAGCCAGCTGCGCTTCCCGCAGCGCCTGCCGATGACGCTGGCGCTTGGCACCACGATCCTCGTTATCTCGACCTTCATTGTCGTGTTCTCCGAAATCCTGCGCCGTCGCGGCGTCCAGTCAACCAAACCAACCGGGCTCTAGCCATCATGACCGCAGCAGACAGCATCATTTCACTGAAGAACGTCTCGAAGCATTTCGGGCCGGTACGCGCCGTTGACAATGTCAGCTTCGAGATCAAGCGCGGCGAGTTTTTCTCTCTCCTGGGGCCATCGGGCTGCGGCAAGACCACGCTGTTGCGCATGCTGGCGGGATTCGAGACGCCCACTTCCGGCGCTATCCTGATCGATGACCAGGACGTCTCGACCGTGCCGCCGCATGCGCGGCCGACCAACATGGTGTTCCAGAATTATGCCATCTTCCCGCATCTCAACGTGCGCGAAAACATCGCCTATGGCCTGCGCAAGAAGGGCCTCGGCAAGGCGGAAATGGCCCGCACCGTCGAGGAAGCCCTCGAGCTCATAAAGATGCCGGGCTATGGCGAAAGGGAAAGCCATCAGCTTTCCGGTGGCCAGCGCCAGCGCGTGGCGCTGGCCCGTGCCCTGGTGTGCAAGCCCAAGGTGCTGCTGCTCGACGAACCGCTGGGTGCCCTCGACAAGAAGTTGCGCGAGGAGATGCAAATCGAGTTGCGGCAGATCCAGCGCACCGTCGGCGTCACCTTCGTTTTCGTGACGCATGACCAGGAAGAGGCGCTGGCGCTCTCCGATAGAATCGCGGTCATGTCTGGCGGCCAGGCATTGCAGATCGATGCTGCCAACCGGCTCTATGAGGCGCCGAACTGCCGCGAGGTGGCGGAGTTCATTGGCTCGATGAACATTTTCTCCGGTACCCTGCGGTCGCTGACCAATGGCGCCGCAATCGTGGATGCCGGCGAACTGGGCGATCTTACCGTGGCAACGGACGGCTCAGCGCCGGCCATCGGCAGCGTGGTTTCGATTGCGGTGCGCCCGGAGAAGGTACGACTGGTCTGGGAGAAGCCGGCCAATGGCAGCAATGTCATCGCCGGCAAGGTCGTGGCCGAGGCCTATTTCGGCGATCGCAGCCACTATCACGTGGCCGTTGCCGGCCTCACGGTACCGGTTGCCGTGGCACTGCAAAAAGCCGATCGCAGCCTCGACGAAATGGCGTCGATTGGCCGGCCGGTCTGGCTGAGCTGGCCCGGCAATGCCAGCGTTCTCCTGGCCGAATAGGGGTCGGCGTTCTAGCCGAGCTGGGCGGCAATCGCCCTCAGTCCAGCCAGGATCAGCCGGTCCATCGCTTCGTCCACCGGCAGGGGTTGTGACGACACCTTGACGATCACGCTTTCGGAACGGCGGTCGACGAAGATCCACTGGCCATGGATGCCGACGGCGCAGAATTGCTCGCGTGCCGCATCCAGCACGTACCATTTGCTGCGATAGCTGCCGCCGGGGTTGAACTGGTTCATGCTGCCGCGGTCCCAGGCGCCCCTGTCGCCGTTGCGCAGGATATCGTCGATCCAGGTCGTGGGCACCAGCTTCCTGTCTCCGACGCTGCCATCCCGGCGCATCATCTCGCCGAATCGGCCGAGGTCGCGCAGCGTGGCACTGATCCCACCGGCTGTCCGCATGGCGCCCAGTCGATCGACCGTGA
>JAEUKV010000219.1 GCA_016794165.1 Rhodospirillaceae bacterium | reverse complement strand
CGCGCAGCAGCCGGAGCAGGCGCTGTATCTGCTCGGCAAGCGACGGTTCCGGCGAGGCGCTTTTCGGGCGAAGCTGCATGGGCTGAACTCTTGAAGAATATGCCAGCATATGGCCCGTTTGTTTGATGTCGGTCAAGCCGTACGGCAATGCCGCTTCGCACTTAGAGATGCGGTCTGGTTGCGCTAGGATGCGGCCAGCGAAGACGTCCCGGTGCGACCGGGCAGTTCCGGAGGATTCTGGCCGATGCGGGCAGTTACGGGAGCGACCCCCCTCTTTGCGCTGCATTGTGTGGCGCTCGACCTGGAAACGACGAGCCTCGATGCGAGTCTGGCGCGGATCGTGCAGATCGGTGCCTTGCGGCTGGACGGCAAGGAGCTCGATGGGGCGACGCCGCTCAATCAGATCGTCAATCCCCGCGACCCGATCCCGCCCGCGTCCACGGCCGTTCACGGAATCACGGATGCAATGGCGGCGGCCTCGCCGGATCTGGCGGCGTTGTGGTCGTCGCTGCTCGCGTTCATCGAGGGTCGGATCTTGGTCGGCCATACCCTCGCCTATGACCTCACCATCCTGGAGCGCGAGGCGGCGCGATATCGCCTCGACTGGCCGCGGCCGCGATCCTTGTGCATTCGTCGCCTGGCACCTATCGCCATTCCCAATCTGCACGATCCATCGCTCGACAAGCTGGCGGCCTGGCTGGGCATCGAAATCGGCCAGCGTCACAGCGCGCTGGCCGATGCCGAGGCGGCGGGACAGATTTTCCTGCGCATGGTGCCGTTGCTGGCCGAGCGGGGCATCAAGACGCTGGCCGAAGCCGAACGCGCGGCGCTGAGCCGCGCACCACAGATCCAGCAGGAAAGAGAATCGGGCTGGATCCAGCCGATCGCCGATCCGACCGCCGACGCGATCCTTGGCGGTACCCGCACCTACGACACCTATGCCTATCGCCACACGGTGGGCGACGTCATGGCGCGCGACGTCGCGGTCGTGCCGCGGTCGATGTTGCTGCACGAGGCGACGCAGGTGATGGCGCGGCGCGGCATCAGCTCGGTCATGGTGGCGGAAACGCCGATATCCGGCCAGGCGCTGGCGGACTATGCGATCCTGACGGAGCGCGACGTGTTGCGCCGGATCGCAAAGGACGGCGCGGCCGCGCTCACGGTGCCGACCGCCGCGGTTTCGTCGGCGCCGGTACGATCGATCCGCGAGAAGGCGTTCGTCTATCGCGCCATCGCGCGCATGCAGCGGTTGAAAGTCCGCCATCTTGCCGTGGTCGACGACGAAGGCCAACTCACGGGCATGATCTCGGCGCGCGACCTCCTCAAGCTGCGGACCGAGCCGGCCATCGCGCTGACCGATGCCATCAAGGAAGCGCAGTCGCCCCATGACATGGCCGTGGCCTGGTCCGGTCTCGCCAAGGTCGTGCAGTCGCTCACGCAGGAGGGGCTCGAAGCGCACGTCATCACGCGCATCGTCTCGGAGGAGTTGCGGGTGATGACCGAGCGCGCCGCGGGCCTTGCGGAGGCGGCGATGATCGCGGAGGGCAGGGGTGGGCCGCCCTGTGCCTTTGCCGTCATGGTTCTCGGTTCCGGCGGGCGCGGCGAGAGCCTGCTCAAGCCAGACCAGGACAATGCCATCGTCTTCGCCCATGGCGATCCGGACGGGCAGGAAGACCGCTGGTTCGCCGCTTTCGGCGAGCACATGTCCGCCATCCTCGACGCAGCCGGCATACCGCTGTGCCAGGGTGGTGTGATGGCGAGGAACGCCGCGTGGCGCGGCTCGGTCGCGACGTGGCGCGACCGCGTGGCGGTATGGGTGGCGAGCGCAAACCCGCGCAATCTGCTCAACGTCGACATCTTTTTCGACCTGATTCCCGTCGTCGGCGAGAAGCGCCTGGCGACGGATCTCCTTGCCTACGCCTACGAAACCGGCAGCCAGAACCCGATCTTCGCCAAGCTGCTCGGCGTCAAGCTGGAGCAGATCTCCAATCCGTTCGGATTTCTGGGGCGGCTCAACACAGATGACGGGTGGCTGGACCTGAAGCTCTATGCCCTATTCCCGATCGTGACGGCGGCGCGAACCCTGGCCATCCGCAACA
>JAEUKV010000188.1 GCA_016794165.1 Rhodospirillaceae bacterium | reverse complement strand
ATGCCCCGCCGGTGCACGCAGGGTGCGCGGGCGGCGGAAGTCGAAAGGTGTGCCGACAACCGCCGCGATCTCGCCGGTGGGAATCCGCGCGGCGTCCACCGGCAGGTAATGTGCGGCCGGGATCTCCAGCACATGGTCGAGGATGTCGGCGCCGCCGTCCAGATTGAACTAGCTGTGGGTAGTGAGGTTGACGATGGTGGCGCGGTCCGTGCTGGCACCTAGGTCGATGGTGAGTTCCCCATCTCCGGTGATCCGGTAGCAGCAGCTTGCGGTCAGGCTGCCGGGATAGCCTTCCTCCCCATCGGGCGAGATCAGTTCCAGCAGCACATGGCCGGCGCCGTGATCGCGGATCTGCCAGACGCGCCGGCCGAATCCGAGCGTGCCGCCATGGAGATGGGTGCGGCCAGCTTCGTTGCGGCTGAGTTGGTGAACCGTGCCGTCGATGACACAGCGTCCATCGGCGATACGGTTGGCGTAGCGCCCGGCGACGCAGCCGAAATAGGGCGAATGCGCCACGTAGTCGTCCAGTTGCGCAAAGCCCAGCACGCAGCGCTGCCGGCCGGTGCCGGTCCCGAAACAGAGATCCTGGATGATGGCGCCGAGGCTGAGCACCTGGACCGCGAGTCCGCCGCCCGACAGGCTCACCCGGTCGACCGGCGTGCCGTCCGCCAGCCGGCCGAAGGGTGCCACGCTCATGCGCCGAGAATCCGGGCGGCGTCGCGGTATCTTGCGGCCAGTTCGCTGGCCGCCGCGGCGATGTCGCCGGGACCCATGCCCGGGCGATAGACCGAGGTGCCGATGCCGAAACCATCGGCACCCGCCTTGAGATAGGCCGCGATATTGTCCGGCTTCACGCCGCCCACCGGCAGCAGCAGGGTGCCCGTGGGCATCACCGCGCGCCAGGCCTTGACGATGGGCGGCGGCAGGGATTCGCCTGGAAACATCTTCAGGGCATCGGCGCCTGCGCCGAGCGCCGCGAACGCCTCGGTCGGGGTGGCGACACCGGGGGCCGCCCACATGCCGCGTGCCTTGGCGGCGTGGATGACCGCCGGACTGCAATTGGGCGCCACCATCAGTCCTGCCCCGGCATCGGCGATGGCGGCGACCTCGTCCGTCGTCAGCACCGTACCAGCACCGATCAGCAGGCGATCGCCGGCCCTGGCCACCATGCGTTTCAAGGTGGCAAGGGCATCCGGGCTGTTGAGCGGCACCTCGACCACGCGCCACCCGGCGCCCTCGAGCGCATCGAGGGCGGCATCCGCTTCTGCTGGCGTGATGCCGCGCAGGATCCCAATCAGCGGCAGATCGTGGAGCCAGGCGCGCAGATCCTTCATCGCTCTCGATCCTCAGAAAAGCCCGGCCTGTCGGCCGAGTGCGAACAGGGCCGGCGGCAGGATAGCGTCGCTCTCCAGCCTGTCGAGACTGATCTCGAATCGGACGGCCGCGGCGCCATAGGCCGCGAGCAGATTGGCGGCCCCGATGGCCGTGACGCGGCTGACCTTTCCCCGGTGTCGCAACCAGGCGAGAGCATCGCGCATCTCGGCTCCCACCAGCAGGCCGGAAAGATAGGTCCCGGCGGTCTCCGGCGACAGCGATCCGAACAGCGACCGGCTGCGCACCCCGAATAATTGATGGCTGAGGCCGCCGCCGTCCGGGTCGAGCGCGCGGTCGAGCCCACGCCCGAAGGCGACCGGATCGAAGGCGGCATCGGCCGCGATCACCTGGGCGAGACTGCCCTGGCGGGCGAGCAAGGCGAAAAGCTCGCCGGTCATGTAGGTGCGGAAATCCACAATCCTGCCCGCTTGCAGCCGCACCCATTTGGCATGGGTACCGGGCAGGAGAAAGATGCCGTCGGTTATGCCCAGTGCCAGCTGTGCGCCCAGCAACTGGCATTCCTCGCCGCGCATGACGTCGGGCTGCGATCCCTCGCGACGGGCGATGCCGGGCACGATACGGACCGGGCTGCCATGGACGGCTGGCAAGGCGGCAAGGTGATTCCAGAGATCGTCGAGCCGGGTCGGGGTTTCCAGATAGGGTACCTCGCGCCAGCCGGAACGGCTCCCCACCATGCCGGCCATGATCACCGGCGCGCTGCCCAGCCAGCCTTGTGCGAAAGCCGTGAGCGAGGCCGCGAAATCACCGCCGCTGGCCTTGATCGTCATCAGTCCCTGATCGTCGCCGCGCCGTTCCAGCACTGTACCCCCGGCATCCAGCGCCCAGCCGCGGCGGTTGCTGGTGCCCCAATCGATGGCGATGCAGGCGGGCGTCACGTCACAGCGCGCCCACGCCGCCCAGCGGAAAGTCGTCGTTGGGCTTGGAACCCAGGGCGTTGCGCAGGGGGGCGCCGAAGGCCGGCGCCTCGATCTCGAATACATCGCCCGGCTGCGGCACGATGCCGTCACCCACGGAGAGCGTCGCCGTGCCGAAGAAATGGATGTGGAGATCGCCCGGGCGGCGGAACTGCCGGTACTTGAAGTGATGGTATTCCAGATTGGCGATGGTGTGGGACATGTTGCGCTCGCCGCTGAGGAAGGGCTTCTGCCACAGCAGCTTGCCGTCGCGCCAGATGCGGCTTTCGCCCTCGACGCTGTCTGGGAGATCGCCCAGCAGCAGTTCCGGACCGATCGAACAGGCGCGCAGCTTGGAATGGGCGAGATAGAGATAGTTCTGCCGTTCGGTCACATGATCGGAATATTCGTTGCCGAGCGCAAAGCCGAGGCGCCAGGGCTTACCCTGCATGTCGTTGAGATAGATGCCGGCCACTTCCGGCTCCTCGCCGCCATCGAGGGCGAAGGAGGGAAAATCGAGCGCGGCACCTGGTTTCGCCACGATCGAGCCGTCGCCCTTGTAGAACCATTCCGGTTGCACACCAGGCTTGTCACCCTTGGGCTTGCCGCCTTCAAGACCCATGCGGAACATCTTCATGGAATCGGTGAGGTCCTCGATGGCACCCGCGACCTTCTGGTGCATCTTGTCGCGGGTGTCGGCCGAGCCCAGATGGGTCAGGCCGGTGCCGGCGACGAGGCAATGCGCCGGGTCCGGGTGGTCGACCGGCGCCAGCACGGCGCCCTCTGCCAGCAGGGCGGCGTAATCCAGCCGCTCGCCGTCGCCGCGTGCGCGGGCTTCGTCGGCCAGGCTGCGGCCGTCGGCGATGGCGGCGCTGGCGAGGTCGAGCACACGGTCGGCCAGGGGCACGACGACGGCACTGTCCTGCTCGATCCGCGCGACGCCGCGCCGGCCATTCCTCTGGTATTGAATCAGACGCATGAGGGCGGCCCTAACCTTTCTTCTTGTAATAGACGTCGAGAAACACGGCGGCCAGCAGCACCAGGCCCTTGATCAACTGCTGCAGATCGATGCCGATGCCCAGGATCGACATGCCGTTGTTCATGACGCCCATGATGAAGGCGCCGATCACCGCGCCGATCACCTTGCCCACCCCGCCCGCGGCCGAGGCGCCGCCGATGAAGACCGCGGCAATGACGTCGAGCTCGAATCCGAGCCCGGCCTTGGGGGTGGCCGTGTTGAGGCGGGCGGCGAAAATGAGCCCAGCCAGCGCCGCCAGCACCCCCATGTTCATGAAGACATAGAAGGTCAGCCGTTCGGTCTTGATGCCGGAGAGGCGTGCGGCCTTTTCATTCCCGCCCAACGCATAGATGCGCCGTCCGATCACGGTGCTCGACGTAATGAAGGCATAGAGGGCGATGAGCGCGAACATGACGATGAGCACATTC
>JAEUKV010000176.1 GCA_016794165.1 Rhodospirillaceae bacterium | reverse complement strand
GATGCGGTTGTTGTTGAGGCGCACGGTATACATCAGCTCGACCATTTCGGCCTTGAGCTTCTCGTAGGACTTTTCCGAGCGCGGGTTAAGCTCGTCGCCGGCCAGAATCGTCTCCAGGCGCTTGGTCTGCGCCTTCTCGATTTTCTTGTAGAGGGCGGCGATCTTGTCGAAGGTCTCCAGGACCTGCGGCATCAGCTGCAGCTCCATGGAAGCGAGCGACACGGCCGCCTCCTCGGTCTCCTCATTGTCCTGGCCGGGTGCGGCGGCGCCCTCGCCTTCCTTCTTCTCGCCTTCAGCCTCGGCCTCGTCGTCGCCTTCGAGGTCTTCCTCGTTCTCGCGCGCCATCTCCTCTTCGGTGCCCGGCACGCTCGGCATGCTGGCGTCGAGATCGATGATGTCGCGCAGCAGCAACTCGCCCGCCTTCAGCTTGTCGCGCCATTCGACGATGCTGCGCTGGGTCATCGGGCTTTCGCCGATGCCGCCGATCATCATGTCGCGGCCGGCCTCGATGCGCTTGGCGATGGCGATTTCGCCCTCGCGCGACAGCAGCTCGACCGAACCCATCTCGCGCAGATACATGCGCACCGGATCGTCGGTGCGGCCGACATCGCTGTCGTTCAGATTGCCGGCGGGCTTGGCGTCGTCTTCCTCTTCCGCCTCGGCGCGCGGTTCGTCCTCGCTCTCCTCGCTGTCGTCGTTCTCGACGACATTGATGCCCATGTCATTGAGGAGGGCGAGCGTGTCCTCGATCTGCTCGGACGACATCTGGCCCTGCGGCAGCACGGCGTTGAGCTCGTCCACGGTGACGTAGCCGCGCTCCTTGGCCTTGGCCAGCATCTTGCGGACGGCGGCGTTCATGCCGTCCATCAGCGGACCCTCGGCGGTTTCTTCCTTGGGCTTGCCGGAATCGGCCTGGGGCTTCGCGGTCGGTTTGGTTGCCATCTACTCTCACCTGAGCTCTTTGAGCGTCGTCACTCGGTCAATCTGCGGTCACCTGGGCTGCGCGTCGCAGCCTCAAACATCCCGGCCTAAAAACACCCCGACAAATCTGAATACATGTTCAATTCTTGAACAAGGGATCAAAATCGGCGAGGTCGAGATCGCGGCGCCGGCTTTCGGCGTCCAGTTTCTGTTGCTGCGCGGCCTGGAAGCGATCCAGGTTCTCCTGAGACATGTCTTCCTCCAGGGCCCGCGCCGCTGCTTCCAGCTCAACCTCCATTTCGGTCTCGCGCAGGATAGCCATAACGTGCAAAAGCCCTGCCTCGGCCTGGGCTTGCCCGGCCGATGGAAGGGCGAATCTGATCTTTCCGGTATGCCGGACCAAGGTCTCGATCGCGCCTGAGAAACCTAAGTCCATCAAGTGGTTCTTGAAGTCGTTGGCGTCAAGGTCCGGATGCCGGGTGGCGAGGTCTAACAAGGCCCCCTTCAGCTTGTCAAGCTGACGGTCGGGAATCGGGATCAGGGCCACCGCCTCGCCATGGCGGTGCAGCAGGTCGGGATGGTTAATGACACCCATCAACAGCACCTCATAGGGTAACTTCTTCACCCCGGCGATGCCGCGCCGGGCCGCCTCGCCGCCGCCCTCGAGGTGCTGGAAGGGCATGCCGGGCTGCCGGGCCTGGGGAAACCGGCCAAAACGCGGGCCGCCCGGGGCCGGCCGCGGGGCGATGGCGGACCGGGGTGCCGCGAACATCTGGTCGAGGCGTGCCAGCATGTCGCGGCGATAATCCTCCTGGACACCCCGGTCGGCAATCCGCCCGACAGCCGCCAGCAGATCGCGGCGGAAGCCGCTGCGCCGCTCCGGCGTGTCCAGCGCGCGGCCGGCCAGCACCTCCTGCCAGAACACCTGGACCAGGGGCAGCGCCTGTTCCAGCACCTGCCGCATGGCGGCGGTACCGCCCCCCCCGGTACCGCCCCTGCCGCCGCCACTGCTGGGCCCGCGCAGGAGATCGTCCGGATCCTGGCCCTGCGGCAGATAGGCAAAGCGCAGCGAGAGGCCGGGCTTGAGTACCGGCAGCACCCGCTCGACCGCGCGCGCCGCCGCCTTCTGCCCGGCAGCATCGCCGTCGAAACAGAGGATCGGCTCCTGCGCGAAGCGCCAGAGCAGTTCGATATGGTCCTCGGTCAGGGCGGTTCCAAGGGGGGCAACAGCATGGGGAAAGCCGCCCTCGGCCAAGGCGATCACGTCCATATAGCCCTCGACCACCACGATCTCGTTCCGGTCGCGAGCCGGCTTCTGCGCCTGGTTGAGATTGTAGAGCGTGCGCCCCTTGTGAAAGAGCGGCGTCTCGGGCGAGTTCAGGTATTTCGGCTTCTCGTCACCCAGCGCCCGGCCGCCGAAGGCGATGACGCGGCCCTTGGCATCCATGATCGGGAACATGACGCGGCCGCGAAAGCGGTCATAGATGCGCCCGGTATCCTCATGCTTGACCAGCAGGCCGGCTTCGATCGAGAGCGCCTCCGGGATATTCTCCTTGGCGAGCTTGGCCTTGAGAACCTCGAACCCCTCCGGCGCGAAACCGAGGCGGAAGCGCTTGATGGTCTCGGCATTGAGCCCGCGCCCCTTGAAGTATTCGAGCCCGGCCCGACCGGCACTGCCGCCCAGCTGCGATTCGAAGAAGCGGGCGGCGAGTTCCATGACGCCGGCCAGCGTGTCCTGTCGCTCGGCCCGGGCACGGGCCTCCGGATTGTCGCGGGGAATCTCCAATCCCGCCTCGCCGGCCAGTTTCTCGACCGCGTCGCGGAATTGCAGCCCCTCGGTCTCCATCACGAAGGTGATGACGTCGCCATGGGCGCCGCAGCCGAAGCAGTGGTAATGCGGCTCGTCCGGTCCCTCATAGACGTGAAAGGACGGGCTTTTCTCGTTGTGGAAGGGACAGAGGCCGGTGGCCTGGGTCCCGCGCCGGTTGAGGCGCACGCGGCGCCCAACGACATCGACGATGGAGATGCGTCGCCGCAGTTCCTCGAGGAATTGGGGGAGCAGCGCCATCGCGGCGCGCCCTAGCCGAGCTGGGCTTTCACCAGCACCCCGGCCTTGGCGAAGTCGACTTGCCCGGCAAAGCGTTCCTTGAGGGCGCCCATCACCTTGCCCATGTCCTTGATCGAGCTGGCGCCGGTTTCCGCGATGATCGCGGCGATGGCGGCCTGGGTCTCTGCCTCGGTCATCTGCTGAGGGAGGTAGCGCTGGATCACGGCGATTTCCGCCTGTTCCTTGGCGGCGAGTTCGGGACGGTTGCCCTTGGTGTACATCTCGATGCTTTCCTGGCGCTGGCGCACCATCTTCTGCAGCATGTCGATGATCTCGGCATCGCTGACGCCGTTCATGTTGCCGGGCCGGGCGGCGATGTCCTTGTCCTTGATGGCGGAGGTAATGAGGCGCAGCGCCGAGAGCGCCTCGTCCTTGGCTTTCATTGCCGTTTTGACATCGTCATTGATCCGCTGCCGCAGCATGGCCGCCATCCCGATGGTCTGGAGGATTGTGGAAAGGTCGGACCATATAGGATTCGCCATTGCGAGTCCATGTGGCTGATTGATCCCAACTCATTGATAATACTTGCAATTCTTTTGCAGCATCTGCTTGACGCGAAGGCTGTCGCAGCTTAGAAACTCCCAACTTGCGGCCGGCGCCAAGTGCTCCTGAAGCGGAAGGCGGCTGCCCAGGTTGGCCCGCCCCCCTTTTTCACGACCGAGCAAAGGCCCGCGCATGACCGCCGCGACCACATCCGCCCACGCGCCCACAGCCAATGAATTGCCGATCACCACCGCGCTGATCGTGCTGGCGGACGGCAGCGTACTGAAGGGCCGCGGGCTGGGTGCCGAGACCATGGCCGTGGGCGAGATTTGCTTCAATACCTCGATGACCGGCTATCAGGAGATCATGACCGATCCCTCCTATGCCGGTCAGATCATCACCTTCACCTTTCCCCATATCGGCAATGTCGGCGCCAATCCCGAGGACGTCGAGACCCAGACCGTGGCCGCCCGCGGCTGCATCCTCAATCTCGACATCACCGAACCCTCCAACTGGCGAGCCACCCAGCATTTCGACGCCTGGCTGAAGGCCAACAACCTCCCCGCCATCGCCGGCATCGACACAAGAGCGCTCACCCGCCGCATCCGCGATCTCGGCGCCCCCAACGGCATCATTGTCCACCGGGCCGACGGCCAGTTCGACATTCCCGCCCTCGCGGCCGAGGCCAAGGCCTGGCCAGGTCTCGACGGCATGGACCTCGCGAAAGAGGTGACCTGCCGCCAGACCTATCACTGGGACGGCGGGCTGTGGGCGCTCAATGGCGGCTATCAGAAGGCGCCGCCGGCGAAGTTCAAGGTGGTCGCCATCGATTACGGCGCCAAACAGAACATCCTGCGCTGCCTGGCCGATGCCGGCTGCGACGTCACCGTGGTGCCGGCGACTGCCACCACCGACGACGTACTGCGGCACCGGCCCGACGGCGTGTTCCTGTCCAACGGCCCGGGAGATCCGGCGGCGACCGGCGAATATGCCGTTCCCGTCATCAGGGACCTCATTGCCAAGGACCTGCCGATCTTCGGTATCTGCCTCGGGCACCAGATGCTGGCACTGGCCCTGGGCGGCAAGACCCGGAAGATGGGCCTCGGCCATCGCGGCGCCAACCATCCGGTGAAGGATCTCGGCACCGCCAAGGTCGAGATCACCAGCCAGAATCACGGCTTCGAGGTGGTGGCCGAAAGCCTTCCCGACAACGTCGCCATCACCCACCGCTCGCTCTTCGACAATTGCGTCGAGGGCCTCGCCATGAAGGAAAGACCGGTCTTCTCGGTGCAATACCACCCCGAGGCATCGCCAGGCCCTCAGGACAGCCATTACCTCTTCCACCGCTTCGTCGAAAACATGGCGAAGAAAAAGTGATCCAATATGCCCAAACGCACTGACATCCAATCGATCCTGATCATCGGCGCGGGGCCGATCGTTATCGGGCAAGCCTGCGAGTTTGACTATTCGGGGGCGCAGGCGTGCAAGGCGCTGCGAGCCGAGGGCTACCGGGTCATCCTGGTGAACTCGAATCCGGCCACCATCATGACCGATCCGGATCTCGCCGATGCGACCTATGTCGAGCCGATCACGCCCGATGTGGTGGCCAAGATCATCGAGAAGGAGCGGCCCGATGCGGTGCTGCCTACCATGGGCGGGCAGACCGCGCTCAACACCGCGATGGCGCTGCATAAATCCGGCAAGCTGGCCGAGCTCGGAGTCGAATTGATCGGCGCCAATGCCAAGGCGATCGACATGGCGGAGGACCGCTTCCTGTTCCGCGAGGCGATGGACCGGATTGGTCTCGAAAGCCCGCGCGGGCGTCTGGTTTCCAACATGGAAGAGGCACTCGATGCCCTCGCCTATGTCGGCATTCCCGCCATCATCCGCCCCAGCTTCACCCTGGGCGGCACCGGCGGCGGGATCGCGCAGTCGCGCGATGAGTTCATCCGCATCATCGAGGGCGGCCTCAAGGCGTCCCCCGTCGGCGAAGTGCTGGTCGAGGAATCGGTCCTCGGCTGGAAGGAGTTCGAGATGGAAGTTGTCCGCGACAAGGCGGACAACTGCATCATCATCTGCTCGATCGAGAATATCGACCCGATGGGCGTGCATACCGGCGATTCCGTCACCGTGGCGCCGGCGCTGACCCTGACCGACAAGGAATACCAGGTGATGCGCAACGCCTCGATCGCGGTACTGCGCGAGATCGGGGTCGATACCGGCGGCTCCAACGTGCAGTTCGCGGTGAGCCCGGAAACCGGGCGCCTGGTGGTGATCGAGATGAACCCGCGCGTCTCGCGCTCCTCGGCACTCGCCTCGAAGGCGACCGGTTTTCCAATCGCCAAGATCGCGGCCAAGCTTGCCGTGGGCTATACGCTGGACGAGCTTGCCAATGACATCACCAAGGTGACGCCCGCCGCATTCGAGCCCACCATCGACTATGTCGTCACCAAGATGCCGCGCTTCACCTTCGAGAAGTTCGCCGGTGCCGAGGCGGTGCTATCCACCTCGATGAAATCCGTGGGCGAGGCGATGGCGATCGGCCGTTCGTTCCTGGAATCCATTCAGAAGGCGCTGCGCTCTATGGAAACCGGCCTCACCGGTTTCGACGAAGTGCCGCTCGACGGCGAGGACAAGGAGACGATCCTCGCACAACTGGCCCGACAGACGCCCGACCGCCTGCTGGTGATCGCCCAGGCGATGCGGGTCGGGCTCACGGTCGAGGAAATCCACCGCGCCAGCAAATACGACCCCTGGTTCCTGCGTCAGGTCGAGACCATTGTCCGCACCGAAGCCGAAATCCGCACCGGCGGCCTGCCGAATACGCGGCCTGGCCTGATGCGCCTCAAGAAGATGGGCTTTTCGGATGCGCGCCTGGCGCTGCTGACCGGCCAGAAGCCCGCCGCGGTGACGGCGCACCGCCTCGCCCTTGATCTGCACCCGGTCTACAAGCGTATTGATACCTGCGCCGCCGAATTCGCCTCCGACACGCCTTACATGTATTCCTGCTATGAGGGCAATGGCGTGGAGCCGGCGGAGAACGAGGCGGAGCCGAGTGCGCGCAACAAGGTGATCATCCTGGGTGGCGGACCGAACCGCATCGGCCAGGGCATCGAGTTCGACTATTGCTGCGTCCACGCCGCCTATGCCCTGAAGGATGCCGGCATCGAGACCATTATGGTCAACTGCAATCCGGAAACCGTGTCGACCGATTACGACACCTCTGACCGGCTCTATTTCGAGCCCCTGACCGCCGAGGACGTGATCGAGATCGCGCGGCTGGAGCAGAGCAAGGGGACACTGCTCGGCTGCATCGTGCAGTTCGGCGGACAGACGCCGTTGAAACTGGCAGCAGCACTTGAGGCCGCCAAGATTCCCATCCTCGGCACCTCGCCGGATGCGATCGACCTCGCCGAGGATCGCGAGCGCTTCCAGCAATTGCTGCACCGGCTGAAGCTGCGCCAGCCGAAGAACGGCATCGCCCGCTCGTCGGAAGAGGCCGAGAAGATCGCGCAGGAGATCGGCTATCCGGTGGTGATCCGGCCGTCCTATGTGCTGGGTGGGCGCGCCATGGAGATCGTGCATGAGACCGGCCAGCTCCGGCGCTACATGCGCACCGCCGTGCAGGTTTCCGGCGACAACCCGGTGCTCATCGATTCATATCTCGAGGATGCGATCGAGGTCGATGTCGATGCGCTGGCGGACGGCGCCGATGTCTATGTTGCCGGCATCATGGAGCATATCGAGGAAGCCGGCATCCATTCCGGCGATTCCGCCTGTTCGCTGCCGCCTCATACCCTGCCGCTGCAGGTGATCGCCGAGCTGCGTACCCAGGCGGAGGCGCTCGCCATCGGCCTCAATGTGGTCGGGTTGATGAACGTGCAGTTCGCCATCAAGGGCGCCGACATCTACGTGCTCGAAGTCAATCCGCGCGCCAGCCGAACGGTACCGTTCGTTGCCAAAGCGACCGGCCTGCCCATCGCCAAGATCGCCGCCCGCGTGATGGCCGGCGAAAAGCTCAAATCCTTCGACCTCAATACCAGTCTTCGGCATCATGTCGCCGTGAAGGAAGCGGTCTTTCCCTTCGCGCGCTTCCCCGGCGTCGACATCATCCTGGGGCCGGAGATGCGCTCAACCGGCGAGGTGATGGGCCTCGATTCGAACTTCGCCCGTGCCTTCCTGAAGGCGCAGCTCGGTGCCGGGGTCAATCTGCCCCGGAGCGGCACGGTGTTCATTTCCGTGAAGGACAAGGACAAGCCGAGCATCACCCCGGCCGCCAGGCGCCTGCTCGATATGGGCTTCGACATCTGTGCCACACCGGGCACCGCCGCCTATCTCAGGAACCAGAATCTCAATGTCCGGGCGATCAACAAGGTCCACCAGGGATCGCCGCATATCGTCGATGCCATGGAACGGGACGAGATCAAGCTGGTTTTCAATACCGTAGCCGGCAACAAGGCGGTGGGCGACAGTTTCAGCCTGCGCAGAGCGGCCTTGATGGGACAGATTCCCTATTATACAACCTTGGCAGGCGCCAAGGCGGCGGTAGATGCCATTGGCGCCCTGGCTGCCGGGGAGCTTGCAGTCGCGCCCCTGCAATCGTACTTTAAGACCTGAACCGTAAACGGTCGCAATAGTTGACGGCCGCCAGGGGTTATGTTTGCCAGCGACGGATCCCGTCGCCGAGCGTGATCCCTGGACCCAGCGGACATGTCAGGCTCACCGGATGCCCTGTGGATCGGTCGTTGGTCCGACTGGCGTCCGATGGGTCGTTTTGCGTTTTTTGGGTCAGTGCATCCTTTGGGGTGCGGCCCGGAATTGGATTTGAAGAATGCTGAAGGTACCGATGACGGCGGACGGCTTCGCCCGCCTCGAAGAGGAATTGAAGCAACTGAAGACGGTCGAACGGCCGGCGGTGATCCGCGCCATCGCGGAAGCGCGCGAGCACGGCGATCTTTCGGAGAATGCCGAATATCACGCCGCGCGCGAACGCCAATCCTTCATCGAGGGCCGCGTGATGGAGCTCGAGGACAAGATCAGCCGCGCCGAGATCATCGACGTCGCCAAGCTGACCGGCAAGCAGGTGAAGTTCGGCGCCACCGTCACGTTGATCGACGAGGACACCGACGAGAAGACCGTCTACCAGATCGTCGGCGAGGACGAGGCCGATATCAGCGCGAAGCGTCTGGCCGTCACGGCGCCGCTGGCCCGCGCCCTGATCAACAAATCGGTGGGCGAATCGGTCGAGGTGACGACTCCCGGCGGGTCGAAATCCTACGAGATTGCCAAGGTCCAGTTCAAATAGGCTTCCTTGCCATGAACCAGGCACGCGGCCGCCGGATGTTCATCCTCCTGGCGGCCGTTTGCCTTTGGGTATCGCCCGTTCAGGCGGATGAGAGCCCGCGCGATTTCACCCTGGCACTTTCCTGGCAGCCAGCCTTCTGCGAACTGAGCGCGCGCAAACCCGAATGCCGCAACCAGACGGCGCAGCGCTGGGACGCGCGGCATTTCACTCTCCATGGCCTGTGGCCCAACCTCGACCGCAATCGCGACGGTCGCATCGATGGCAGCGACAATTACTGCCTGCCCGAGCCGCGGCGGAGCCAGGTGATCGGGCGGACCTGGCGCGAGCTCGATGCCATCGACCTGCCGGCTTCAGTGAAGCGCGACCTGGACCGCGTCATGCCGGGTACGTCATCCTGGCTTGAGCGGCACCAATGGACCAAGCACGGCACCTGCGCCGGAATGGACCGGGCCGCCTACTTCCAGCTTGCCATCGCGCGAACCGATGATTTCGCCGCGACCGCCCTCAGCAAACTTGTGGCGGGCAGTACCGGCGGCGATGTCGCCCGCCGCGATTTCCTGGCGGCATTCGAAGCCGATTTCGGCAAGGGGAGCGCCAAGGCGTTGCGCCTGATCTGCGATCGCCTCGGCGGTACGGTGCTGCTGAGCGAGATCCGCCTGCAGCTTCGCGCCGAAACCCTCGCCCAGCCCCTCAGCCGCGCCTCCCTCGCCATTCCGGCGAAGGCGCCGGGTGGTTCCTGCCCGGCGCATTTCAGGATCGATGCGGCGGGATAGACCGGCGCTTTGGGCGAGCGCCTTGACGCGGTGACCTTCTGGAAGAATCTCCTGCAAGATGTCAGCCATGGATTCCGCCCGCCAACAGCCGAGGGTCCTCTTCGCATTGACCCAAGGCCTCTAGCAGCGACCGCTGATCCGAAAACAAAAAACCCCGCGCCGGAACGGCGCGGGGTTTTCGCAAAGACGCCGACCGGGAGTGGCCGGGGAATTCGCCTTACAGGCTGGCGAGTTCCGAATTGTAGAGGCCGAGAAGTGCCGCCGCCTCTTCAGAGTCGCAGCCCTTCTTGTCGATCAGAACGCGGGTATCGGTCTTGGCTGCCTCGATCAGGGTCAGACGCTCGCCGGCCGGAATCTCGTAATTGATCTTCTGGTCGATGTAGGTAGCAACCTTGCTCCAGGTCGCCGGGTCCATCGAAACGCCTTCGCAAGCCATGGCGGCGCGGATGGCCTGATGATACTGGCTGTACATGGCGTTCATGTCCTGCGCCGCGGCGAGACCGGCGGTACCGAACACGCTGCCGGCCACCAGGGCTGCCGCCGACAGGCGGATCACAAAGCTCTTCGACATGATTATTATCCCTCTTTTGAGCCCATGGATTGAAAAACCGGGCTTAGTCTCCTGCGCCCGGCAGCAGAATTCAACAGGAATTTGCCACAAGCGCGGGGGAATAACACCCTGCCCCTGTTACGGTTCCCCGATTTAGCAAGCGCAACAATCAGGATCCCGCCTGGGCAAGGCTGCGGTGGAACGACTGACCATATGGCTGGCGACTCGAATACCACGTTTATGATGGCAAATTGCATCAAATCCGCATGCCGGCCAGGCCGCCATGCCCGAAACCTGCCGGGAGAAAGTCCCCCCATGCGCCGAACGACGCGATTCCGCCACCTGATCGCCCGCCCGGAGATCCTGCTGCTACCGGGCGCCCACGACGCCCTTGCCGCCCGAATCATCGAGCTTTCCGGCTTCGAGGCGTTCACCGCCGGGGGTTATGCCGCCCATGCCAGCCTGCTGGGGGCACCCGATATCGGCCAGCTGGGACTTGCCGAAATGGCCGATCATTATGCCAGGCTGTGCGACGCCACGTCGCTGCCCCTGCTGGCCGATGCCGATACCGGCTACGGCTCGGCGATCAATGCCGCCCGCACGGTACGCGCCTATGAGCGAGCCGGCGTGGCGGCCCTTTTCATCGAGGACCAGGTGGCGCCCAAGCGCTGCGGGCATATGGACGGCAAGCGCGTGGTGCCGGTGACGGAGATGATCGCCAAGCTGAAGGCCGCCACGGATGCCAGGGTCGACCAGGATCTGGTGATCATGGCCAGGACCGACGCCCGCGCCATCGAAGGTCTCGAGGCCACGATCGAGCGGGCACAGCTCTACCGCGAGGCCGGCGCCGATCTCATATTCGTCGAGGCGCCGCTCACGGTGGATGAAATGGCACGCATCTGCAGCGAAATTCCCGCTCCCTGCATGGCCAACCACGTCGAGGGCGGGAAGACACCGCTGCTCACCGCCGCGCAGCTGGAGGACATCGGCTATGCCTGCGTCGCCTATCCGGTGGCGGCCACCTATGCCGTGGCGCATACCCTGCGCCGGCTCTACGGCGCCCTGCGCGATCACGGCGACACGGCTTCGCTGCAAGGAGAGATGATGAGCTTTTCCGGTTTCCATGACATCGTGCGCCTGCCGGCGCTGCGCGAAATGGAGCGCGCCAGCGAGGCGTTTGCGCGCGAACTGATCGAGCGCGCGGCGACCAGCCAGGACTGATGTCAGCCAGGATCAATCCCGCTGCGTCACTGGCTGCAGATCGGGTGCGACCAGCCGATCGAAGCCCTCATAGGCCTCGCAGGCAATGAAGCTGCCGGCCGGGTCGTCACCGCGCAGCAGGGGCAGGATGGCAAATTCATAGAGCGCGACCTTGCCGTCCTGGAAGCGGATCTCGTTGTTGCCGATGATGGCTTCGCGCCGGCCATGGACATGCCGGTAGCAATCCGCCCAATCGACGCTGTCGCGCGCGGTGTAGTTCAGTTCGTCGAGATACTTGCCGCTGAAATCCATCTGGCTGAATTCGACGACGCTGGTGCCGACCAGGCGAAAGTGCACGCGAAAGGGCGCGGCCTCTATATCGCCCAGAATGACAAAGGGCAGGACGGATTTGATGGCCGTGGGGTCGATCTCGGCCCGACGCAGCGCCCGGCCACCGGCCTGCGCGCTGTGCCAGTATTCGAACAGTTGCCTGGTCGCTCGCATGCGCGCCTGATCGGTCCGCAGGAAAGGCCAAAATCCTGGCCTGGTCGTTGGCATGACTTCATTCCAGGGCGGTATATCCGATGCCGAGCTTGTTCAGCCAATCCTGCGTGCGCGCCCGATTCACGCCCAGATCGCCATGTCCATAGGTCGACCGGGAATAGAGTGCAAGGCCGGACCGCGCCTCGGCCTCGGGAAGGATCGCGACATTGATGGTATCGGGAAAGCCGAACAGTCGCGAGCGTTGCACGAAGACCAGACGCAGGCCGGTGGCATCGCGGGTCACCAGTTCGGTCCTTGGTTCCCGCGATAGGACAGCGATCACATGTCGCGCGAGTGCTTCGGGGGCGATCTCGATGGGATCGGTCACGAAGTCGCTGTGGGTGGTGCAGGCATTGGGCGGACAAGCCAGAGCGTCATTGGGCGAGTCCGACCGCTTGAGATCGGCAAAATCCACCATGTCGGTCTCCGCGGCGCAGCCGGCTGTCAACAGGCAGAAGCAGCAAAGCAGGCGACCCAGTCGCTCCC
>JAEUKV010000163.1 GCA_016794165.1 Rhodospirillaceae bacterium | reverse complement strand
CGTTTGGGCGTGTTCGTCGGCGCGACAGGGCGCCGCATCGAGCACATTGTCAATATCGGTATCGGCGGTTCGGACCTCGGTCCGGCCCTTGTCGCCGATGCGCTCCGACCCGACATCGCCGGCCGATTTGCGGTCGACTTCGTATCCAATGTCGATGGCGCTCATCTCGACCAGGTTCTGGCGCGGACCGATCCTGCAACTACGCTATTCATCATCGCCTCGAAGACATTCACCACCGCCGAGACCATGGCCAATGCCCGCAGTGCGCGCGCCTGGCTCGCCGACAAGCTCGGCGAAGCCGCGGTCGACCGCCACTTCGTGGCCGTCTCCACCAATCTCTCGGCCGTGCAGGATTTCGGCATCGACCCCAAGCGCATGTTCCGCTTCTGGGACTGGGTGGGTGGCCGCTACTCGCTCTGGTCTGCCATCGGACTGTCGATCGTCATCGCCGTCGGTCCGGCGAAGTTTCGCGATCTTCTGGCCGGTGCTGCGGCGATGGATCGGCACTTCGTGGATGCGCCATTGCATCTCAATCTGCCGGTCATCCTCGGCTTGCTACAAGTCTGGCACCGCAATTTCTGCAACTTTGGCAGCCAGGCCATCCTGCCTTATGCGCAGGATCTGTGGCGCCTGCCGGCCTATCTCCAGCAGCTGGAGATGGAGAGCAATGGGAAGTCGGTGACGCGCGAGGGCGATGCGGTCACATGGAGCACGGCCCCCGTCATCTGGGGCCAGGCGGGAACCAACGGCCAGCATGCCTTTCACCAGATGCTGCATCAGGGAACGGAACCGATCCCCTGCGATTTCATCCTCGTCGCTCGGGACCGCTCTGCCTTTCCCGAGCAGCACCAGATGCTGGTCGCCAATGGCTTGGCCCAGGCCGCGGCCCTGGCTTTTGGCCGCTCGGCCGATGCCGTGGCTGCCGCCATGCGGCAGGCAGGTGCGGACGAGGCGACCATCTCGCGGCTGACACCCCACCGGGTCTGCCCCGGCAACCGCCCATCGACGACGCTCCTGCTGCCGGTGCTCGACGCCTACCATCTCGGCGCCCTGATCGCGCTCTACGAGCAAAAGGTCTTCGTTGCTGCCAGCATCTGGGGTATCAACCCGTTCGATCAATGGGGCGTGGAACTCGGCAAGGACATGGCGAACGCGCTGCTGGCCGGTCGCGATGGCCCCTCCGATTCCTCGACAGCCGGGCTGATGGCCCTATATGATGCCCGCGCTCGTCGCCAGTAGGGGCGGTGGGCTGATGGGCTGCCGCGGTCCCACATGAGTCGGGCCAGGCGGTAGCGGTCGAGTGGGGAATCGCAACTCATGATCAAGATCGACGCCGAGGGAGCGCAGGGTGCTGCCCTCGCTCGCGAATTCAAGGCCGCGCCATTCGGGCCTTACAGTGCAGATCTGCAAAAGCTGCTGCAGCTTCTACGCTGGGGCCATGTCCGGGGTCGTACGGTCATCGTGTGCACCAAGCCCTATGTCGAATGGCGCCTCGGCCGCATGGGTCCCAAGCGGGGCATGCCCGTCGAGGTCAGCGAATCGGAGATTTTTCTCGATTTTGGCGAGGCCAATTGGGCGTGCTTCCGTGCCCGTTGGCAGGAAGTCACCGACAAGCCCTGCCCCGTCGACTGACTTTGCCAGCCCCGCAACCCGGATTTTCCGCAAGAAATTGAGCAGTCATGAATCAACGTATCCTGGGCTATGCCGACCGCTTGAGCGCCGCCCCCGGCGACAGCGTCGCCTTCAAGGTGAGCGCCCCTCACACTGGCAAATTCGATGCGCGCCTGGTTCGCCTCATTTGCGGGGATGATTCTCCGCAGGGTCCCGGCTTCAAAGCCGATCAGATCACAAGCGCGATTGATGGCAGCTACCCTGCGCGGCGACAGGAAATCCTGGCAGGCTCCTATGTATGGGTCACGGCCCGGCAGCCATTCGAACTCGCGAACTTTACCTTGCAGGCAATGATCTGGCCGACGCTGCCAGGCAACGGCCAGGCGCAGTCGATCCTGGGCAACTTCGATGCCGCGCAAGAGACCGGCTATGCACTGTTCCTCGATGCGGAGGGATGCCTCGCCTTTCGCGCCGGGGCAAACGCACCGGTATCGACGGGGGTCAAGCTTCTGCCGCGGCACTGGTACGAAATCTTTGCGATCTTCGACGCCGGCACGGGGCGGGTCACGGTCGGGCACAATGCGATGCTGGCCTATCACGGCCAGCAGAGTGCCGTTGCCGTCACCGAAATGCTGCCAGAGCCGGTGGGCGAGGGCGGGCGGTTCCTGATCGCCGCCTGGAACGACGCCAAACGCGCAACCGCGCATTTCAACGGCAAGATCGATGCGCCGCGTGTCTCCAGTCGCGCCCTGCAACCATCACAGGTGGCGCGGTTGCGGCAGCTGCCACTGGATCTTGAGCTGGCGCAGTTTGTCGTCGCGGCCTGGGATTTCTCGCGCGGTGTCTCGACTGTCAAGGTCACGGATGTCTCCGGCAATCGCCATCATGGCCGCACGATCAACCTGCCGACCCGGGCGATGACCGGCTGGAACTGGGATGCCAGCGAATTTCACTGGCAGAAAAAGACACAGCATTACGGCGCCATCCACTTCCACGATGACGACCTCTATGATTGCGGCTGGCGGACCGATTTTACCTTGACCGTGCCGGACAACATGAAAAGCGGCGTCTATTGTGCACATGTGACTCAGCAGGCGCCGGACGGCAGCACGATCGAGGATTACATCCCGTTCTTCGTGCGCCCGCCCCGCGGCACCGCGACCGCGCCGCTGGCCCTGCTCATCCCGACGGCCAGTTACCTCGCCTATGCCAACCAGCAGATGGTCTCAAGCTGGTGGTTTGACGAACTGTCCAGCTGCAAGTTTGCCACGCTGAGCGAGGTGGACCGCTATCTCGAAGAAAACGAAGGCTTCGGCATGTCGGTCTATGACGAGCACAATGACGGTAGCGGCGTCTGTTACTCCTCGCATCTGCGTCCGATCCTCAACATGCGCCCAAAGACGGATCTGTGGCAGTTCAATGCCGACACGCATCTGACCGACTGGCTGGAGAAGAAAGGCATCCCCTACGACGTAATTACCGATGACGATCTTCACGAGGAGGGCGTCGAGTGCCTGCGGCCCTATCGTTGCGTCATGACCGGCACGCACCCGGAGTATTATTCCAAGACGATGCTGGATGCCTTGCAGACCTTCACGCAAGGCGGCGGACGGCTCATGTACATGGGCGCCAACGGTTTCTACTGGCGCATCGCTTATCATGCCGGCCTCCCCGGCGTGATAGAGCACCGCCGCGCCGAGGACGGCATGCGGGCCTGGTTCTCGGAGGCCGGCGAGTATTACATGAGCTTCACGGGCGAACTGTCCGGGTTGTGGGTGCGCAACGGTCGTCCGCCGAACACGCTGGTGGGCAATGCCTTCGCGGCCCAAGGGTTCATCAATTCGGTGCCCTATCATCGCACGCCAGAGAGCCGCGATCCGCGCGTGGCGTTCATGTTCGAAGGTCTTGAGAAGGACGAGGTCATCGGCGATTTCGGCACGGTCGGCGGCGGTGCCGCGGGTTGGGAGATCGATCGCGCGGATCTCAGGCTCGGCACGCCGCCCCACGCGCTCATGGTGGCGACGGCGACCGATTTCCCGGACAGTTATCACTGGGTCAACGAAGAGATGAACCACACCCATTCCGCCGTCAACGGCGATACCTGCCCGCGAGTCCGGTGCGACATGATGTTCTTCGAGACACCCAATGGCGGCGCCGTCTTCTCAACCGGCTCAATCTCCTATGCCGGATCGCTGGCGCATGACGGTTACGACAACAATGTCAGCCGCCTCACCGAAAATGTCGTGAAGCGCTTCATCGACCCTGCCTCGTTCTGAACGGCGGCGGGGGACGCGAAAGGCCGGCGCCTATCTTGGCCGCCGGTCCTCAAGTCCGTTCTGGCCGACATGAAGGTTGGTGAGGACATGCTCTTGGTGCCGCAGGCGCCAGGAGAGCATCTTCTGCGCCATTTCCAGCATGATCGGTGCATGAGCCGGGTCGGCGGCGAGATTGTTCAGTTCGCCAGGATCCTGCTCCAAATCGAACAGGAGCGGCGGCAGCGTGGCGAAATGCACATATTTCCAGCGCCGGCCGCGCAGGATCGCCATCTGGCAGTCGTCGGGGGTGATGCCGAACGCGGCCTCGCCCTCGATGCCGCCATTGGGGCCGGAGCGGAAGTCCAGTTCCATGTGAGCTTCCTGGCGCCAGTTCGCTGGCGTCTGCCCCGCGAAGAACGGCATCAGCGAGCGACCGTCGCATTGTGCCGGGATCTCGGCCCCAAGCCAGTCGAGGATGGTCGGCATCAGATCCACCGATTCGGTGAAGGCATCGACATGGCTGCCCCGTGTCGCGTCGGCGTTGTGCCGGGGATCGCGGACAATCAGGGGGATGAAGAAGCTGGGATCGAAGTAAAGCTCCTTCCCCCAGGTATAGTGGTCGCCGGCGAGTTCGCCGTGATCGCAGGTGAAGACGATCAAGGTATCGTCGTACTGACCTGTCTCCTTCAGACAGGCGACCAGCCGGCCGACAGCATCGTCGACCTCGTTCATCATGCCGTAATAGCAGGCACGCATCTGCCGCAGCTCGAGATCCGGCATGGTCACGAGGTTGTTGGGGTTGTGTTCGTCGTAGTTGTTGGGTTGCGCGAGCTTGTCGATCCACGCCCGCAGATAGGGATGCTGGGCGGACTCCTCCTGCGGGGACGGCTTGCGCACCGGCAGTTCGATCCGGGCCGGGTCGTATAGCGCGTTATAGGGCTCCGGCGTGATCACCGGCGGATGTGGGCGCAGGAACACGCAATGCATGAACCAGTCCTCGTTGCGATGGTCGCCAAGCCAGTCGATGACGGCATTGGCCATGAAGGTCGTGTCGCTGTCCTTGGCCTTGAAAATTGTCGGGATGAAACGATGACCCCGGTCGGCCGGCTTGGTGTAACCCGGCATCGGCTGATAGACGTCTTCCCGGCCCTTGAAGCGGTAACCCTTGGCACGCAGGTCGTTCATCCATAGACGCATGTATTCGGGAAACAGCATCCCGATGGTATAGCCGGGCAGGGGGCCCTCATAGGTGCGCAGGGCAGGGTCGTTCTCGGGCCGGCCGCGCGGGTCGGGACTGGTGTCGGTATAGCCGTAGAGCGTCGGGTCGAGCCCGATCTTGCGCACCTCGTGCGCGACGTTGGTATGGCGCGAATCGAGCGGCGTCCCGTTGCGCCCGGAGCGGTGGTTCATCAGATAGAGCCCGGTCTGCATGCTGGCGCGGGCGGGGCCGCAGGGTGCCACAACCGTGAAGTGGCGCTTGAACAGGACGCCGTCGCCAATGAGCGCGTCGAGGTGTGGTGTCTTGACCACCGGGTGGCCAAGGGCCGAGAGGCATTCGCCCCGCCATTGATCGGCCGAAATGAAAAGAACTTTACGGGGGGCGGACATAGATCTGGTTCCTGACGGATGGAGTGTGTCTGATTCTGACCGCCCATCCTATCGCCGCCGTCACGATACGGGAAGATGCCACGTCGACACCGAACATCCACCAACGTGTCACGCAACTGCCACGGCCGGTGACTAGGTTGGCGCCTCCCATCACCTATTCGTTCCTCAGGGAGAACCATGATGACCAGGTCGCATTTGACCTCACTTCCGTCGCGCCGCGCCGTTCTGAAATCCGGCGGGGCGCTCGGCTTGGCGGCGATCGCCGCGCCGATGATCGTGCGCAGCGCCTTCTCGTCCTCGGGCGAGCTCAATCTGTTTAGCTGGGGCGATTACATCTATCCGGAGATGATCGAGTCCTTTGAGAAGGAAACCGGAATCAAGGTCAACCTCGCCACCTACGGCACCAATGACGAAGTGTTCAACACCATCCGGGCCGCCGGCGGCGCGGGCTACGACGTCATCAACCCCTCGGTGACCCGCACCCCCCAATATCTCGAATTCGACCTGCTGCAACCGATCGACGAAAGCAGGGCCAATCTCGACAAGGTCATTCCCTCGATCCTGGAATCCTCGATCTCCCTCGGCGGTGTCGGCGGCGGCAAACGCTACAACCTGCCGTTCAACTGGGGCACCGAATCGATCTGCATCGACAAGTCCGCGATCGACCTGAAATACGGCGAAGTCGGCTACGGCACCCTGTGGCAGGAAGTCTATGCCGGCAAGGTGACCTGCCGGGCGAGCTCGGTCATGACCGGCATCGGCCTTCATCTCGACGCCGCGGGCAAGGTTCCCTCGAACCGGATGCTCGACACCTATCGCGACGAAGCCGGCCTGCGCCGTGTCTATGAGGAAATCGTCAAATTCGCGCTGGATCACAAGGCGGCCGTCGGCCAGTTCTGGACCAATGCCCAGGAAACCGAGGCCGCCTTCAAGCAGAACGGCTGCGTCATCGGTCAGATCTGGGACGGGCCGGGCATGCGCATGATGACGGAAGAGCCGGGCCGCTACGCCTATCTGGCTGCGAAGGAGGGCGCCATCACCTGGCTGGACGGCATCGCCTTGCCAAAGAAGGCGGAAAACATCGATCAGGCCTATGCCTGGATCAACTGGTACTACACGCCCGAGAACGCGGCGATCCATGTGATGAAATCGGGCTACAACAGCTGCACCGACGGTGCCGACAAATTTGCCGGGGAGGATTACGCCAAGAACTTCGCGGCGGCCTATCCGGACAATGCCATTGCCAATCTGTGGTGGTGGCCGCCCGAGGACACGGCCCTGTCGAACATCCGCAACGAGTATCGCGACAAGCTGCTGGCGTCCTGACCGCGTTCGGCAAAAGGCAAGGGGCGTTCCATCCCGCGATGTGGATGGGGCGCCGCCCTTGATACCACCTTGGACACTTGAACGATCGGCGAGACGGATGGCGACACGATGCGAGAGTTGATCTTCCGCTATGGCGCTGCGGCCACGGCCATCATGGTATTCACGACCGTGGCCTGGGTGCTGGGCCTCTTGATCCTGCCGCAGCTGACCATGATCGACTACTCGTTCCGCCTGGCCCTGCCTCTGGACCAGGTTGGCGGTCCGAACGACGCCTATACCCTGACAAACTATGCCTTCCTCTTCGGCAATGCCGGCTTTCTCAGCATCTTCATCAAGACCATCTGGTCGAGCATCCTGGTGACGCTGGTGGCCTTCGTGATGTGCTACCCGCTGGCCTATTATCTGGCTCGCGGCGCCCGGCTCGACCGCGCCCGGCTCCTCATCGTTGCGCTGATCGTGCCCTATTGGATCAACGAGATCCTGCGCACCTTCGCCTGGATGCTGATCCTGGCGCGGGGCGGTCTCATCAATACCCTGCTGCTCGATGCCGGCGTGATCGATCAGCCGATCGTGTTCCTGGGGGCGACACCCACCATCCTGCTGGGCATGGTATATGCCTATGTCCTGTTCATGGTGTTTCCGATCTATAATGTGCTGGATACGCTGGATCACGGCCAGATCGAAGCGGCACGGGATCTCGGCGCCCCGTGGTGGCGGATCCATTGGCGGATCGCCCTGCCGCATGCCAAGCCCGGCATTGCTGTGGGCTGTATATCCACCTTCATGCTGGCGGCCGGCAGCTATGCGGTGCCCACGATTCTGGGCGGGCCGCAATCTCGCTGGTTCACCGAGGTGATCTATTCCCAATTTTTCGAGGGAATGAACTGGAACCGAGGTGCGGCCTTTGCCTTCCTGCTGCTGCTGGTCTGCATCGGTTTCATCATGGTCATGATGCGCCTGTTTCGCGTCAGTCTGGGCGAGGTGGCGCGATGACAGGACGGCTTTCTTCCAGGGATATCCTCCGGTTCTTTGTCGGATTCTACCTGTTTGCATTCTTCGCCTACCTCTTCCTGCCACTGGTCTACATGGGCGTGGCGGCCTTCAACGACAGCCGCCTGCCCACGGCCTTGCCCTGGAAGGGCTTCACAACCAGCTGGTTCGATGCCCTCTTCGCCGATTCGATGCTGTGGGACAGCCTCGGCAACAGCCTGATCGTGGGGATCGGCGTGGTGGCGCTCTCGGTGCCGCTCGGCCTCAATGCGGCACTGCTTCTCTACCGACTCGAGCGACGCGCCCGCAGCTATGTCTACGGCATCATGGTGTCGCCGATCCTGACTCCCGGGGTCATCCTCGGTATCTCGACCCTGGTCTTCTGGCGCGGTTTCGACGTGGGTGGTGGCATCCACCTCGCGATCCTGGCGCAGACAAGCTTTATCGCGTCCTATTGCCTGATGATGTTCCAGGCGCGGCTGCAACGCTTCGACGTAACCTGGGAAGAAGCGGCGCTCGACCTCGGTGCCAGTCATTGGCAGGTCATGAGGCGAATCATGCTGCCCTTCGTGCTACCGACCGCGATTGGCGCGGCGGTGATCGCCTTTCTGCAATCCTTCGAGAACTACAATACGACCCTGTTTGTCTATGGCAGCGATCGCACCTTGACGATCTATCTCGCCGGCAAGGTGCGAGTCGGGCTCACACCCGCCGTCAA
>JAEUKV010000161.1 GCA_016794165.1 Rhodospirillaceae bacterium | reverse complement strand
GGCGAGACCCTGTTCTGGGAGGATGAGCCGGCCGATGCGCTCTATGGCATCGCCACCGGCCTGATGCGGATCTGGGTGCACGGACCGGACGGCCGCGAACTCACGCTCAATCTGATGGAGAGCGGCGATTTCTTCGGCGAGATCGCGCTGCTCGACGGCTTGCCGCGCACGGCCAGCGCCACAGCGCTTGCCGATACCGAGATGATCGGCGTGCCGCGTGCCGCCTTCCTCGACTTGATGGCGCAGGAGCCCAAGCTCGCCCTCCATATCATCGAACTGCTATGCGAAAGGCTGCGACACAACACGGACCGGATTCGCGACGCCGCCTTTCTCGACCTCGGCACGCGCCTCGCCAAGACCCTGCAGGCGCTGGCCATTGGGCATGGGGAGGACAGCGCAGAGGGGATCGTCATCACCGCCAAGCTCAATCAGTCGGCACTGGCGCAGCTGCTCGGTGTCACCCGCGAGGCGATCAACAAGCAGTTGAAGCAGTTTGCCCAGGAAGGCCTAGTTTTGACCAAGGCGAGTCGCATCGTGGTTCGCGACATCGCCGCGCTGACCGCGCGCGGCAAGACCAAGGAAGAGAGTCTCTGAACAGCCCATGCCCGATGGCCCCATCGAAAGCACGTCGCTCTGGCTCGAAGTCGGCATCGTCCTCTGCCTGGTCCTGCTCAACGGCTTTTTCGCCATGTCGGAACTGGCCATCGTCTCGGCCAGGCGCGCGCGCCTGAAACCCCTCGCCGATGGCGGTCATCGTGGCGCACGGCGCGCCCTCGCCCTGGCCGACGAACCGACCGTGTTCCTCGCCACCGTCCAGATCGGCATCACGCTGGTCGGCATTGTCGCCGGCGCCTATTCCGGCGCCACCCTGGCCGGGCCGCTGGCCGGGCTGCTTGCCGGGTGGGATGCGGTGGCGGATTTCGCCTACCCCCTTGCCCTCACGCTGGTCGTTGCGACCATAACCTATCTCTCGCTGATCGTCGGCGAACTCGTGCCAAAGCGCATCGCCATCAATCACGCCGAGGCGATCGCCATGCGCGTCAGCCTGCCGATGACCCTGCTGTCCCGGATCGGCGCGCCCATCGTCTTCATCCTGCGGATCTCGACCAACGGTCTTCTCGCCCTCATTGGCCTCGGCCAGGCGCGCGACACCCAGGTAACCGAGGACGAGATCAAGTCGATGATTGCAGAAGGCACCGAGACCGGCATCTTCGAGACGGCCGAGCGGCACATGATTGAGGGCGTGCTGCACCTCGCCGACTATCCCATCCGCAGCATCATGACACCGCGCCCCGAGATTGACTGGATCGACCTCGACGATCCGGCGGAACAAATCCAGCGCGAGGTCATAGAAAGCCAGCACTCTCGCCTGTTGGTCTGCCAGCGTCAGGTCGATGAGGTACTCGGCGTGGTCGAGACCAAGAACCTGCTGCGTCAGGTGGTGGAAACAGGCCGCATGGCACCGCGTGACTGTCTGAAGCCGGTCCTGGCGCTGCACGAGACCACCAGCATCCTGCGCCTGCTGGAACACTTTCGCCAGGCACCGACACGGCTTGCCGTGGTGCTCGACGAATACGGCAGCGTCGAGGGCATCGTTACGCCCGCCGACATCTTCGCGGTCATCGCCGGCGAACTGGCCGAACCAGAGGAGAGCGATGAAGGCGTCGTGCCGCGCGGCGAGAACTCCTGGCTGATCGACGGTCGCACCCGCCTGATCGATGTCGAGCGCCTGATCGGCGCCAACGGCTTCATCCATGCCGATTACAGCACGCTGGCGGGCCTGGTCCTGCACCGCCTCGGACGGCTGCCGAAGATCGGCGAGGCAGTCGAGCACAACGGCTACCGCCTCGAGGTGATCGATCTCGACGGTCGCCGCATCGACAAGATCCTGGTGGAACGCCTGGCCGTGCCGGTCGCCGGGGGCGAAACCTAGTCGACCTCTTCCCAGGGGAAACTGTCGAGTCGCCGGGCGCCCTCGGCCGTGATCACCACCTGGGTCTCCAGCTTGACGCATTCGCCCACGCCCGCCTCGCCGATCAGGCTCTCGACACAGACGGTCATGTTCTCGACGAAGGTGCCGCGATAGGCGGACTGCCAGTCGGGGTGCAGCGGAAGCGAGGGGTATTCGTCGGCCATGCCGACACCGTGCAACACCACTGAATAGCGACAGCCCAGGTACTTCTCCGGAATGCGCCAGGATTTCGCGTTGAACTCGTCGAAGCTCAACCCCGCGGTGAGCAGGGCCAGATTGTGCTCGATCTGGTCGCGCGCGGCGGCATAGAGATCGCGCTGCCTGCCGTTCATGCGGCGATGGCCAATGGTCCAGGAACGCGAGAGGTCCGCGCAATAGCCATAGGGACCGATCATGTCGGTATCGAAACCAAGCATGTCGCCGTCGCAGGCCACATGGTCCGAGCATTCCTGGAACCAGGGATTGGTGCGTGACCCCACGGTGAGGAGGCGCGTCTCCAGCCATTCGCCGCCGGAGCGAATGTTCTCGTAGTGAAGCTCCGCCCAGATCTCCTGCTCGGTCCGGCCGGGCAGCGAATGCTCGTACATGCGGGCCATGCCGGCCTCGCAGACGCGGACGGTCCAGCGCATCAACTCAAGTTCCTCGGCACTTTTGACCGCGCGTGCGATCTCGGTGAGCGCCTGCCCTTCCACCACCGCGACCCCGCGCCGGCGCAGCGCGTCAAGACCCGGCGGATCGAGCTTGTCGATGGCGAGTCTCATGTTTCCGCCATTGCGTTCCTTCAGGATCGAGACGATCTCGTCGGCCCAGGCGTCGACCCGTTCCTGCAGGCGGTCGGCGGTATACATGTAGAACCAGGCATTGCCCGGGCGCACCTCGTTGACGGTCTCGAATCCGGCCGCCAGGTGCTCCGCGCCGCGATAGGCGAATTCGATGGCATGGCCGTCGGCAAACAACAGGGCGTAGTGGAACGGGTTGTGGGTGGCCCAGAGCTGCATGTTGGAGACATCGAGGGCGTAGCGGACATTGATCGGGTCGTAGAGCAGGATGGCGGCGCAGTCATGCGCCACCACCTGGTCGACCAACCGCTGCTTGCGATACCCGCGCGCCTTGATCAGGGTCGATTTGGGAATCGGGCTTTTCAGCGGCCGGTCGGCCCCCTCGGGATTGAGAAAGGCGCGCTTGCGGGCGTCCTTGAAAACCTGACCTTCCGCTGCCGGCACCAGCGCTGCATCCATCGACATGTCCCGCCCCCATCGGATGACTGTTGTGCCGGCCCCCTGCTCCTGGATCCGGACGGGAAAATCTAGCGCGCGGCGGATCATTTCAGCGATACATAATTGTAATGGCGGGATTTCCGCCCGGCATGGCGCCGCCGCCCCGAATTGACCGGGAAGCCTGGCCTAACGCATACTCCGCCGGAAATCTCGTCCTCCAGGAGAAGACCATGACCTCGTCGATCGCCCGCATTCCCGCCAAAGATCGCCTCGACAACTCGCATTACGAGGCACGCTGCGACCTCGCCGCCGCCTTTCGCTGGACGGCCGAACTCAACATGCACGAAGCCGTCGCCAACCATTTCAGCCTGGCGGTCTCCGA
>JAEUKV010000160.1 GCA_016794165.1 Rhodospirillaceae bacterium | reverse complement strand
CGTGTTCGGGCCGGAGGATGATTTTTTCAACCGCTTCGCCAGGATGGCGATGATCTCGCCGGCCCTGCCGCTGATCGGCGGCGGGCACACGAAGTTCCAGCCGGTCTATGTCGGCGACGTGGCCGCGGCGGTGGAGAAGGTTCTCAACGATCCGGCCACGGCCGGCAGGACCTATGAACTTGGCGGGCCGCGTGTCTACAGCTTCGCCGATTTGCTGCGCCTGATGCTGAGCGAGATCGGCCGCTGCCGCCTGCTCATCCCGATGCCCTTCGCCCTTGCCAGGCTGAAGGCCGCCTTCCTGCAGCTGCTGCCCGTGCCGCCGCTGACCGTCGATCAGGTGCGCCTGCTCCAGCGCGACAATGTCGTCTCGCCGCAGGCGCTGACGCTCAAGGATCTCGGCCTGCCGGCCACGGCGGCGGAAGCGGTGCTGCCGACCTATCTCGACCGCTATCGGCCGCGCGGCCATTACAGCACCACGCACTGACCGCCTGGCCTTCAAAGGAGATCCGCATGCGCATCCTGGTCTTCCAGCACATCGCCTGCGAGCATCCCGGCATTTTCCGCGACTTTCTCAGGGCCGACGGCATCCCCTATGACGCGGTGGAACTCGATGCGGGCGAACGTATCCCGTCGCTCGACGGCTATGACGCTCTCTGGGTCATGGGTGGGCCGATGGATGTGTGGGAGGAAGACCAGCATCCCTGGCTGGTGGCGGAGAAGCAGGCGATCCGCGAAGCGGTGTGGCAAAGAAAGATGCCCTATTTCGGCCTTTGCTTCGGCCATCAATTGCTGGCCTGCGCGCTCGACGGCGCGGTCGGCAAGATGGCCGCGCCGGAAGTCGGCATTCTCGATGTCGACCTGACCGAAGCCGGCCGCAGGGATCCCCTCATGCAAGGCCTCGCGCCGCGCCAGCAGGCCCTGCAATGGCACGGTGCCGAGGTGACGAAACTGCCGCGCGACGCCGTGGTGCTGGCGAGTTCGCCGCTCTGCGCGGTGCAGGCGATGCGCGTGGGCGACAACGCCTATGGTCTCCAGTATCACGTGGAGCTGACCGACCGCACCGTCACCGAATGGGGCGAGGTGCCGGCCTATGCCAAGTCACTCGATGCCACCTTCGGCGCGGGTGCGCTGCCGCGCCTGGAGAAGGAAGCGGCCGCCCTGATGCCGCAGTTCAACGCGGCGGCGAGACAGCTCTACGAGAATTTCATGCGAACGACCCAGCGCGGGACAAAGGCCGCGCAATAGGGATCGGGCGCCGCTACCGGGCCCCTGGGGAAACCGGCAACAGCGCCCGATGGCAGCCATCCGGCACAGGGGACGGCTGGCCGGAACGGCTGCCGCGAGGTCTGTCGCGCAAGGACGACGATCGGTTCATCGCTGTCCCGGCGCCCCGCGTTCCTGGAGCGACCGTTCCTGGGCCGCCCGATCCTGCGCCTGGTAGAGAGCCAGCATCGTCCAGAAGGCGAGGCCCGTGAGTATTGCCGGGCCGATCGGGATGTCGGCGCGGTTGAACGGAATCACGATCCAGGGCAGCAGCCAGGCGAGGATCAGGAACAGGCGCGAGCCGGCGACCTTCAGCGACGATGGGTTCGCGGCAAGGGCCGGATCGCGCCAGCACCACAATACCACCGGCGCCATGAGGGTGAGGTCGTAATTGTGCAGATAGGGCGTCACCAGCAGCGTAGCCATCAGCAGCGGCGCCCAGAGGCGCGGTCCGACCACCGGCGTCGCCGCATGGAAACGGGGCCGCCACCACATCAGCCAGAGAGTGGCCGCGACCAAGGCGATGGCGATGGCCGACTGGATCGCAAAGGCTGCGGCGACGGGGAGGCCGAGGAGTTGCAGCCCGGTGCCCCAACCCGGGCGCAGGGGAATGGCGCCCGCCATGTCGGCCGAAAGCATCACCCGCACGCCGAGCGGCAGGGTCATGTCGCGGAAGCCTTGCCAGGGTTCCGACCCGAACCACAGCAGGCTGAGACTGACCAGGACGGCGAGCGTGAGGGCGCCGGCGAGAACGACGCGCCACTGCCATTGCACCAGCAGCAGCAGCGGAACCAGCAGGCCGAGCTGCGGCTTGATGGTCAGCAGGCCGGCGCAGATTCCGGCAAGCCAGGGGCGGTGTCCGAAATTGCCGATCACCGCGAACAGCAAACCGGCGGCGAGCAGCCCGGTCTGACCGCTGAAGATGTTCATGGCGGTGGCGGGACCAAGAGCGAGCAGGATGAGATCGCTGCCGCGAAAGCCCAGCTGGCGCAGGCCCCAGACAAAGACCAGCAGCGTGACCGCGCTCCAGATCAGCAGGGCGGGAAAATAGTCGAATGCCGCCAGCGGATAGATCAGGGTGAGGAAATGCGGCGGATAGGACCACAGGTGAAGCGGATAGCCGGCGCCGAAATGCGCCCGCACGAACTGGTTATAGGCGTCGAAATCGAACAGCGAGCCGACAGCACCGAGATGCGCCAGATGCGCACCGCTCCACAGGTTGACGAAGTCGAAGCCGATCATGTGGCCGCGCAGATGGGGATCGCCGAGGATCCAGGCCCGCAATCCGAGGACCAGCAGCGCCGCCGTCGCCAGCAGGCTGGCCAGCCAGAGCGGTCCCATGTGGTTGCGATAGGGTGCGTTCTGCCTCATGCCTCGTTTCCGGCCCGATGCGGGCCCCCGTCACCGCTCAGCCGCAACCGGCGGACCAGCCCGCATAGAGGCCGAAATAGAGCAGGCAGCCAAGCAGGATCCGATAGATCACGAAGGGTGCGAAGCTCGCGCGTCTGAGCCAGTACATCATGAAGACGATGGCGAAGAACCCGGCCACGGCCGAGAACCCGGTCATCATCATCGCCCGTTCGATCTCGGCGGTGCTGCCTTGCTGGATGAGTTGCAGGCCCTTGTAGAGACCGGCCGCCGAGATGGTGGGGATCGAGAGCAGGAAAGAGAACCGCGCCGCTTCCTGACGTTCGTATCCCATGAAGCGCGCCATGGTCATGGTAATGCCGGAACGGCTGGTGCCGGGAATGAAGGCGAGGCACTGGAAGATGCCGATGATCAGGGCCGACCGCGCCGTCATGTGTTCCATGCGCCGCACCGTGAGCCCGAAGTGATCGGCCAGGAACAGGAGAATGCCGAAACCGATCAGGGTACCGGCGATGACGCGGTAGTCGCGCAGGGCGTCGCCCACCCAGGTATCGAGCACGAAGCCGATGAGGAGCGCCGGGACCGAGGCCACCAGCAGCAGCCAGACGAGCCGTGCCCGGGCATCGCGCTTGCCCTGGGCGAGGCGGACCATCCCGCCCGCCATGCTGCCCACGTCGCGCCAGAAATAGACCAGCACCGCGAGCAGGGTGCCGACATGGGCGGCGACGTCCAGGGTCAGGCCCTGATCCGGCCAGCAGAACAGCTGCGGCACGAGAATGAGATGGCCGGAGGAGGAGATCGGCAGGAATTCGGTAATGCCCTGGACCAGCGCCAGAACCAGGATGTCGATGTTCGGCACGCGGCGGCTGCCCCCGGCAGAAGGTTCTCGATGCGACGCGGACTCGGACCGGCCAGGGAGGACCGCCCAAGGGAAGCGCCTCGGTGCTTACCAAGAGACTCAAGTGAATCAGTGCCTTGGCTTATAGCACGCAGGGAAGGGCAAGCCGATTGGATATTTAGTTCCAAAGCGGTACTAATCAGATGCCTTTCTCTCCTTCCCAGCACCTGGGGCTATGGATTTGGGTGATTTAATTAGTAATTAAGTCAGCATTATTGTCTTTATGGGCCCATTAATCGTTGCCTTGAGAGTCTGGGCTGTTATTGTCCAGCCCCTGGCCATCGCATTTGATCCCATTCTTGGGCAGCGGGGCCAAGAAGCATTGCCGGAGCGAGGGTGCCATGGCGGAAAAGCTGCTGAAATTCGTCTCGCTGGGTCGCGCCATGCCCGACAAGCGGCCGGCGGCCGAGCGGCGGCAGGATTTCGCCGAAATCTATGCCGATTACTCCGCCCGCCTGGCGCAGGCCCAGGCCAGCCGTTGCTCGCAATGCGGCGTCCCCTTCTGCCAGGTGCATTGTCCGCTCAACAACAACATCCCGGACTGGCTGAAGCTCACGGCCGAGGGGCGCCTAGAAGAGGCCTATGAGATCTCGGCCGCCACCAACACCTTCCCGGAGATCTGCGGCCGCATCTGCCCGCAGGACCGCCTGTGTGAAGGGAATTGCGTGATCGAGCAATCCGGCCACGGCACGGTGACCATCGGCGCCATCGAGCGGCATGTGACCGACACGGCCTTCGCCAATGGCTGGGTGCAGCCGGTGAAGCCCCAGCGGGAGCTCGCCCAGAGCATCGGCATCATCGGCGCCGGACCCGCGGGCCTTGCCGCTGCCGAGGCCCTGCGGCGCAAGGGCTATCAGATCGTGATCTACGACCGCCACGACCGCGTCGGCGGCCTGCTCATCTACGGCATTCCAAACTTCAAGCTGGAGAAGCAGGTGGTGCAGCGGCGCGAGAAATTGCTGCGCGAGAGCGGCATCAGGTTCGAGCTCAACACGGAGATCGGCCGCGACCTCAGCCTCGATCAGCTCCGGCAGCGCCACGACGCGGTGCTGATCGCCACCGGCGTCTACAAGGCGCGCGACCTCGCCGCCCCCGGCAGCGGCTCACGCGGCATCGTGCCGGCGCTCACATATCTCATCGCCGCCAACCGCCACGGCCTCGGCGATCAGGTGCCGGAAATCGAGAGCGGCGAACTCAGTGCCAGGGACAGGCATGTGGTCGTCATCGGCGGCGGCGACACGGCGATGGATTGCGTGCGCAGCGCGGTGCGCCAGGGTGCTAGATCGGTAAAGTGCCTCTATCGCCGCGACCGCGCCAACATGCCGGGCTCCCAGCGCGAGGTCGCCAATGCCGAGGAGGAAGGCGTCGAATTCATCTGGCAATCGGCACCGGCGGCCTTCCTCGACGACGCGAACGGGCAGGTGCGCGCCGTGCGCGCCGAGCGCATTCATCTGGGGCTCCCCGATGCCACCGGCCGCCAGACCCCGCGCGTGATCGAGGGTTCCGCCTTCGACCTCGAAGCCGATTTGGTGGTGAAGGCGCTGGGATTCGAGCCGGAGGACCTGCCGCAGCGCCTGAAGGCCCCCGCCCTCTCGATCACCAAGGCCAGCACCGTGCGGATCAACTGGCGCAACCTTTCGACCACCATCCCCGGCGTGTTCGCGGCCGGTGACATCGTGCGCGGCGCCTCGCTCGTCGTCTGGGCGATCCGCGACGGCCGCGACGCCGCCGCCGGGATCGACGCCTATCTCAAGGAAACCGCCCAGCGCAAGGCGGCGGCGGAATAAGGACCAAAGCCATGAGCCAGGATATCCGCCTTTTCCGACAGAACGCCGCGCATCTTGCCGCCACCGGCATGTATGACCCCGCCGATGAGGGCGATGCCTGCGGCGTGGGTCTCATCGCCGCCATCGACGGCAGGCCCCGGCGCGAGATCGTCCTCATGGGCGTCGAGGCGCTGAAGGCGGTGTGGCACCGGGGTGCCGTGGATGCCGATGGCAAGACCGGCGACGGTGCCGGCATCCATGTGCAGATTCCCCATGCCTTCTTCGAGGATTTCATCCGCCGCGCCGGCCAAACCCTGCAGGCGGGCAAGTTCGCGGTCGGACAGATCTTCCTGCCGCGCACGGATCTCGGCAAGCAGGAGAGCTGCCGCGTCATCGTCGAGCAGGAAATCCTCAACGCCGGCTATACCATCTATGGCTGGCGCCAGGTGCCGATCGACATCAGCATCATCGGCGAGAAGGCCAATGCGACCAGACCCGAGATCGAGCAGATCATGATCGCCAATGCCAGGGGCGTATCGGAGGAGGATTTCGAGACCGACCTCTACGTCATCCGCCGCCGCATCGAGCGCGCCGCCATCGCCGCCCAGGTGCCGGAGCTTTACATCTGCTCCCTCTCCTGCCGCTCGGTCATCTACAAGGGCATGTTCCTCGCCGAACAGCTGACCGCCTTCTATCCCGATCTCCTTGACGAGCGCTTCGTTTCCAATTTCGCCATCTATCACCAGCGCTATTCCACCAACACCTTCCCGACCTGGAGCCTCGCCCAGCCCTTCCGCGTCATCGCCCACAACGGCGAGATCAACACGATCAAGGGCAACGTCAACTGGATGAGCGCCCATGAGACACGGCTCTATTCCAGCGTCTATGGCGAACGCATGGCGGATCTGAAGCCCGTCATCCAGGCGGGTGGGTCGGATTCGGCACAGCTCGACAATGTTTTCGAGATCCTGACCACCGAGGAGCGGCCGCTCCCCATGGTGAAATGCCTGCTCATGCCCGATGTCTGGGACGGGCGCGCGACCATGCCGCAGAACATCAAGGACATGTTCTCCTACTGCAACTCGGTGATGGAGCCCTGGGACGGCCCCGCCGCGATCTGCGGCTTTGCCGGGCATTGGGCGGTGGCGGGACTCGATCGCAACGGCCTTCGCCCGCTGCGCTATGCCGTCACCGAGGACGGCATCCTGGTGGCGGGGTCGGAGACCGGGATGGTGCGCCTCGACGAGACGCGGCTGAAGACCAAGGGCCGCCTCGGTCCCGGGCAGATGCTGGCGCTCAACCTCGCGGAAGGGAAGCTCTACGACAACAGCGCCATTCTCGACCAGCTCGGTGCCACCGCCGATTTCTCCGGCTGGGTCAGGAACATCACCGTGATCGACGACCTCATCAAGCAGACCCGCGGCGAGCCGGCGATCTTCGAGAAGAACGAGTTGCGCCGCCGCCAGGTGGCCGCCGGCCTCACCATGGAAGACATGGAATTGGTGCTGCAGCCGATGGTCGAGGAAGCCAAGGAAGCGGTGGTCTCCATGGGCGACGACACGCCCTTGGCCGTGCTCAGCGACCATTATCGCGGCCTGCACCACTTCTTTCGCCAGAATTTCAGCCAGGTCACCAACCCGCCGATCGATTCCCTGCGCGAGAAGCGGGTGATGAGCCTGAAGACCCGGCTCGGCAATCTCGGCAATGTGCTCGACCAGGACGAGAGCCAGTGCCGCCTGCTGCAGCTCGATTCGCCCGTGCTGACCACCGCCGAGTTCCAGGCGATGCGCGCCTATATGGGGGCAAGCGTCGCCGAGATCCCCTGCACCTTCGACGTCCGGGGCGGCGACAATGCGCTCCGCGAGGCGATCCAGACCATCCGCCGCCAGGCCGAGGACGCGGTCAGGGGCGGAGCCACGCATCTGGTCCTCACCGACGAATCGGTCAGCGCCGAACGCGCCGCCATCCCGATGATCCTGGCCACCGGTGCCGTCCATGTACACCTGCTGCGCCAGCAGTTGCGCACCTTCACCAGTCTCAATGTGCGCTCGGGCGAATGCCTCGACGTGCACCATTTCGCGGTGCTGATCGGCGTCGGTGCCACCACGGTCAATGCCTACGTGGCCGAGGCCGCGATCGAGGACCGCCGCCGGCGCGGCCTTTTCGGCGATCTGCCGCTGGAGGACTGCCTCGACAATTTCCGCGTCGCCGTCGACCAGGGCCTCTTGAAGGTCATGTCCAAGATGGGCATCTCGGTCGTCTCCTCCTATCGCGGCGGTGCCAATTTCGAAGCCCTCGGCCTCTCGCGCACCCTGGTCGCGGAATACTTCCCCTCGATGCCCAGCCGCATTTCCGGCATCGGCATGACCGGCATCCAGCACCGGGTGCTGGAACTGCATGCCCGCGCCTGGGATGCCGATGTCATCGCCCTGCCGGTGGGCGGGTTCTACAAATACCGCAAGTCCGGCGAGACCCATGCCTGGGGTCCCGACCTCATCCACACCCTGCAATCGGCGGTGGCCTCGGAATCCTACCAGGCCTTCAAGCGCTATTCCGAAGCGGTCCAGAAGCTGCCTCCGGTCGCGATCCGCGACCTGCTCGATTTCGTGCCGGGCACCACGGCGATCTCGAGCGACGAGGTCGAGAGCATCACCGAAATCAGGAAGCGCTTTGTCACCCCCGGCATGTCGCTGGGTGCCTTGAGCCCCGAAGCGCACGGCACCCTCAACATCGCCATGAACCGCATCGGCGCCAAATCCGATTCCGGCGAGGGCGGCGAGGACCCGGCGCGCTTCCGCCCCCAGGCCAATGGCGACAACGCCAATTCCGCGATCAAGCAGATCGCGAGCGGTAGGTTTGGCGTCACCGCGGAATACCTCACCAACTGCCGCGAGATCGAGATCAAGGTGGCGCAAGGGGCGAAGCCCGGCGAAGGCGGGCAGCTGCCGGCTTTCAAAGTGACGCTGGAGATCGCGAAGCTCAGGCACGCGACGCCCGGCGTCTCTCTGATCTCGCCGCCGCCCCATCACGACATCTATTCGATCGAGGATCTGGCGCAGCTGATCTATGACTTGAAGCAGATCAACCCGGAGGCCAAGGTCTGCGTGAAGCTGGTGGCACGCTCGGGCATCGGCACCATCGCCGCCGGTGTTGCGAAGGCAAAGGCGGACGTCATCCTGATCTCGGGTCATGTCGGCGGCACCGGCGCCTCGCCCCATACCAGCATCAAATATGCCGGCATCCCGTGGGAGATGGGCCTCGCCGAGGTACACCAGGTCCTCACCCTCAACCGCCTGCGGCACCGCGTGAAGCTCCGCACCGATGGCGGCATCAAGACCGGCCGCGACGTGGTCATCGCCGCCATCCTGGGGGCCGAGGAGTTCGGCATCGGCACGGCGTCGCTGGTCGCCATGGGTTGCATCATGGTGCGGCAGTGTCATTCCAACACCTGCCCGGTGGGTGTCTGCAGCCAGGACCCAGCACTCCGGCAGAAATTCACCGGCACACCGGAGAAGGTCGTCAATCTGTTCAGCTTCATCGCCGAGGAGGTGCGCGAGATCCTGGCGCAGCTCGGCGTCAAGACCTTGAACGAGGTGATCGGCCGCACCGAGCTGATCGAACAGGTCAGCCGCGGTGCGGCCGATCTCGACGATCTCGATTTGAACCCGATCCTGGCGCAGGCCGACCCCGGCGACGAGGCGCGCTATTGCACCATGGTCGGCCGCAACGAGGTGCCCGACACGCTGGATGCGCGCATGGTCGAGGACGCGGCCGCCCTGTTCCAGGCGGGCGAGAAAATGCAGCTGCAATACAACATCCGCAACACCTACCGCGCCATCGGCACGCGGCTTTCCTCCCACATCACCCGGCGCTTCGGCATGATGGGCCTCAAGCCCAATCATCTCACCGTGCGCCTGCGGGGAAGTGCGGGCCAGTCGCTGGGCGCCTTTGCCGTGCAGGGCTTGAAGCTCGAGGTCTTCGGCGATGCCAACGATTATGTCGGCAAGGGATTGTCGGGGGGCACCATCGTGGTGCGGCCGCTGCCCTCCTCGCCGCTGGAGAGCAATCGCAACACCGTCATCGGCAATACGGTGCTCTACGGCGCCACCGCCGGCAAGCTGTTCGCCGCCGGCCAGGCCGGCGAGCGTTTCGCGGTCAGGAATTCCGGCGCCGATGTGGTGATCGAGGGCTGCGGCTCCAACGGCTGCGAATACATGACCGGGGGCACCGCCGTGATCCTGGGCGCCGTGGGTGACAATTTCGCGGCCGGCATGTCGGGCGGCATGGCCTTCGTCTACGATGCCGACGAGCGCTTCCCCTTGCGCATCAATCCGGAGAGCGTCGTCTGGCAACGACTGGAAAGCCGCCATTGGGAAGGTTGCCTGAAGGCCCTCATCGAAGAGCATGCGATGGAAACCCAGTCGAAATGGGCCGGGCGCCTGCTCAACGACTGGGCCGAAGAGCGGGGCCGCTTCTGGCAGGTGATCCCCCGCGAGATGCTGGACAAGCTCGACCAGCCGCTGTCCGATCAGGCGACTGCGGGCGCCCGAAAAGCCAAATGAGCGACGTCTTCGGCGGCGCGCCCCTGCGTTGCCGCGCGGTAGCGGCGGCGATCATCGCCGGGCGCGACGATGATGCGCGGGTGTTGCTCCTGCGTCGCGCCGGACCCGTTGCGGGCGGTGCCTGGGGTCTGGTGACCGGCAGCATCGAGCCGGGCGAGACCGCCGGCGCTGCAATCCGGCGCGAGATCGCGGAGGAGACCGGCCTCCTCCCCGCGCAACTGTTCACCTCCGGCCTCACCGAGACGTTCTACTTCGCCCCCGACAACGTCGTGGAGCTGATGCCGATCTTCGTCGCCATCCTGGCAGAACCCACCACCGTCACCCTCGACCACGGCAGCGACGACTGGCGCTGGTGCACCCGCAACGAGGCGACCGCCCTCCTCACCTTCGCCGGCCAGCGCCGCGCCATCGCCGACATCTGGCACGATTTTGTGAACCGCGCGCCTGAGGCGTTTCGGGAAGTGACATAGAAGCTTCCCTACCCCCGCGCCAGACTGAGATGCGGCAGCACCGCGCGCTGGCGTCGTGCGGTGGGATCGCCGAGACTCACCACATGGGCGATGCGCCAGGGGCGGCCGGGAATCGTGTCGGAACGGCGGAGGGTATAGCGGCGCGGCACACTGGCCACATCGAGGTCGCGCCGGTCGGACAGCGACCACACCACCCGCGCCACGGCGAAATCGGCGGCCACCGATTCGAGATCGAGCGCCGTCAGGCTGGCACTGACGATGCCGTTGCGGCGGTAGTCCGCGAAACGCCCGGCGAGCATCTGGCGGAGATCGGCGCGCGCGGTGAAGGCGGCATTGCCAGCGGGCGCCGAGATCAGACAGGGAAGATCGTAAAGCGCCGCCACCGCCTCGGCGTCGAGGTCGAGGCAGGCGGAATCATAGGCTTTGAACAGTCGCTGGAGTTCGGCCCGCGCATCGGCGGGCATGGATCGGGCGCGGCGCGGCGCATCCGGATGGCTTTCACTCAACATGGGTTTGGACCTTGGTCTCTTGGGGCGCGGGACCCCGTCTTCTGGCGGAAGGCGCCGGACCGTCATTCAGGGGGAGTCCCAGCAGGGAAACCGATCGACCGGAGATGATGGCGGGCGCGGCTCTGGGCCCGGCCTGAACGGATCAGGCCGGGTTGCTAATTCGCGCGGAAAACGCGCTGTCCGAGCGCCAAGTCATGGCAGGGACTTTAACAAAGGGGCGGAATAGGTCAAGTTGCGATCCCCGCCCCGGCCGAGACGGTATCGAAGCTGCCCCATCAGAGCTTTCATTTCGTGCGCCATGGCGAAACCGACTGGAACCGCCTCGGCCGCTTCCAGCCATCGGCGCCGCCGCGCGGACAATGGCAGATCGACATCCTGGCGGAACCGCAATGACTGATCCGCGCCTCGCGCGGCCAGTTCGTCCGGCACAACCGGGACGCTATGTCGCGGCTGGACGAGGCTGTTTGAACTCCACCGGGTGACGAAGTCAAAGCAATCGTCTCTCGGAGTGCCTATATCTCTTGTTATTAGCGGTTTCACCCAACGGGAGCATCTGCCATGGGAAAGAATGTCGGTACGGTAGATCGGGTCCTGCGCGTCGTCGTGGGCCTCATTCTCATCGCCTTGGTCTTTGTCGGGCCGCAGACGCCCTGGGGCTGGATCGGCCTCGTGCCGCTCCTGACCGCGCTGATCGGCTTCTGCCCGGCCTACCGACTGATCGGCATCAACACCTGCGGCCTCAGGAAATAGGGCCCGGTTTACCCCGGGAGGGTGAGCGGGGGGCTTGTGGCAGGGACGGCGGAACGTCACCATAGGCGCGTTCCCCGAGTCGCTCGCGCAGGTGCCGGCCCGCCGATGGATCCCGCTGCCCCCAAGGTCTTGAAGAAGCTGACGCTCAATGTCGGGGCGGTGAAGCGGCTGGCCGAATTGCATCGCAACTGGCGCCTGGGCCGGGCCCAGGGCCAGCGCCTCATGCTCAGCCAGTGCAATCTGGCGAAGCTCGACCTCAGCCTGATGGATTTCACCGACGCCTATCTGGTGCGCTGCAGCCTGGAGCGCGCCAATCTGCGCGGCACCAATTTCAGGGGCGCCATCCTCACCGGCAGCGTGTTCGACGAAGCCGACATGACCGGGGCCAATTTCGAGCGCGCCGACATGCGCGGCGCCGTGTTCCACGGCACCGACATGACCCGGACGGCGCTCGCCGCCGCCGATCTGCGGCAGGATTTCACCGCCGGGCGGGAAAGCGGCCGCAAGGCCTCGGAGGCGGAATGGGACGAAGCGCCGGCCTGCCGCTTCCGCGGCGCCAAGCTCGCCCAGACCGTGTTCAAGGACGCCAAGCTCGTGAGCGTCGACTTCTCCGGCTCCTACATGCTGGAGGCGGATTTTTCCGGTGCCGATCTGCGCCGTACCAATTTCGCCGCCGCCGAGTTGCAGGCGATCCGCCTCAACAACACGGAGCTTGAAGGCGCCGATTTCACGCACGCCATGGTCGACCAGGCAACGCGGGACCAGGTCCGATCGGCACAATTGCCGGTGGGCTCGGCGCCGCGCCTCTCGGACGACGAGGTGCGCGACCGCCTCGGCGCCCATGCGCGCTGGGTGGATTCACTGGGGCGCGCCGGCGAACGGCTGGAACTGGAAGGCTTCGACCTCTCCGGCCTCGATCTCAGCAGCGCCAATCTCGCCGCGGCGCGCCTGGTGGGCTGCCGCCTTGCCCGCACCAAATTGAAGCGCGCTTGGCTGCTGGCCACCGATCTCCACGGCGCCAATCTCACCGAAGCCGATATCAGCGGCGCCGACCTGCGCGGTGCCGACCTCTCCGAAGCGCATCAGCGCGGCCTCGAAATCGCCGGCGCCAAGACCGGCGAGATCCCGGGCCTGGGGATGAAGACGAAGGGCTTGCGGAAGTAGCCCCCTCCCCGACCCTCCCCCTCAAGGGGGGCGGGAGGTTGCACCGAGGAACGGCACAAGCTCGTTTCAGTCCTCTCCCCCCTTGAGGGGGAGAGCTAGAGAGGGGGGTGTCTCGGTAACGGCAACGCTCTCAGCGCCGCTCCACCATCAGCTTCTTGATTTCGCCGATGGCCTTGGCGGGATTGAGGCCCTTGGGGCAGGTCTTGGTGCAGTTCATGATGGTGTGGCAGCGATAGAGGCGGAAGGGATCCTCCAGCGCATCGAGGCGCTCGCCGGTCGCCTCGTCGCGGGAATCGGCGATGAAGCGATAGGCCTGCAGCAGGATGGCGGGGCCGAGATAGCGGTCGCCGTTCCACCAATAGGAGGGACACGAGGTCGAGCAGGAGAAGCAGAGGATGCATTCCCAGAGGCCGTCCAGTTTGGCGCGTTCCTCCGGCGATTGCAGGCGCTCGCGGGTGGCGGGCGGCGTGTCCGACTTCAGCCAGGGCTCGATCGTTTCGTACTGCGCGAAGATGTGCGTGAGATCCGGCACCAGATCCTTCACCACCGGCATGTGCGGCAGCGGATAGATCTTCACGTCGCCCTTCACTTCCGAGATGAACTTGGTGCAGGCCAGCGTATTGGTGCCGTCGATGTTCATGGCACACGATCCGCAGACACCCTCGCGGCAGGAGCGACGGAAGGTCAGCGTCGAATCGATCTCGTTCTTGATCTTGATGATGGCGTCGAGGATCATCGGGCCGCAGGCATCGAGATCGACCTCATAGGTGTCGATGCGCGGGTTGGCGCCGGTATCCGGGTCCCAGCGATAGACCTTGAAGTTGCGGATGTTCTTTGCCCCCGCCGGCGCCTTCCAGGTCTTGCCGGTGGTGGGTTTCGAATTCGCTGGCAGTGTCAGCTCGGCCATCTTTGCGGTCCTTAGTACACGCGGGCTTTGGGCGGGAAGACCTGAACGTCGTTGCTCAGGGTGGTCATGTGCACCGGGCGGTAGTCGAGGCGCACATTCCCGGCCTCGTCCACCCAGGAAATGCTGTGCTTCATCCACTTCTCGTCGTTGCGCTCGGGATAGTCCTCGCGCGCATGGGCGCCGCGGCTTTCCTCGCGGTTGGCGGCCGAGTCGATCGAGGCCAGGGCCTGGTACATGAGATTGTCGAGTTCCAATGTCTCCACGAGATCGCTGTTCCAGATCAGCGAGCGGTCCTCGACCTTGACCCGGTCGCGCTGGCCCCAGATGTCGCGGATCTTGGCGACACCCTCGTTGAGGGTCTGGCCCGTGCGATAGACCGCGCAGTCGTTCTGCATGGTCTTCTGCATGTCGAGGCGCAGCTTCGCCGTGGGAATGTCGCCCTTGGCGTGGCGCAGCTTGTCGAGCCTCGCCACGGCAAAGTCGCCGGC
>JAEUKV010000146.1 GCA_016794165.1 Rhodospirillaceae bacterium | reverse complement strand
CGGGTCAAGGCGCCCGGCGGCGAGGAGTACAACAACACCCGCGCCCTGATGCGCAAGCTCGGCCTCAACACCGTGTGCGAGGAAGCGGCCTGTCCCAATATCGGCGAATGCTGGTCGCAGAAGCATGCCACCGTGATGATCCTCGGTTCCGTCTGCACCCGGGCGTGCGCCTTCTGCAATGTGGCGACGGGACGGCCCGACAAGCTCGATCCGCATGAACCGGCCCATGTCGCCGAGGCCTGCGCCGAGCTTGGCCTCAGGCACATCGTCATCACCTCGGTCGACCGCGATGATCTCGAAGACGGCGGCGCCGCGCATTTCGCCGAGACGATCCGTCGCCTGCGCGAACTTACGCCCGGGACAACGATCGAGGTCCTGACGCCGGACTTTCTGCGCAAGCCCCATGCCATCGAGATCGTGGTCGAGGCCGGACCCGATGTCTTCAACCACAATCTCGAGACCGTGCCCCGCCTCTACCGCGAGGTGCGGCCGGGTGCCCGCTATTTCAACTCCCTGCGGCTCTTGAACCGGGTGAAGGAGATCAACCCGGCGATGTTCACCAAGTCCGGCATCATGGTGGGCCTCGGCGAGACCATCGACGAGGTCGGGCAGGTAATGGACGATCTCAGGGCCGCCGAGGTCGACTTCATGACCATCGGCCAGTACCTGCAGCCGACCAGGAAGCATCACCATGTCGACCGCTTCGTGCCGCCCGACGAATTCCTGCAGATGAAGCGGATGGGGCAGGGCAAGGGCTTCCTGCTGGTGGCGGCCTCGCCGCTCACGCGTTCGTCGCATCATGCCGGCGAGGATTTCCAGCGCCTGAGGGCGGCGCGCCTCGCACAACTGGCGGCCCGCTGATTCCTCGATGACTGCCCGGACCCATCGCGAGGAGCGTGTGCTCCCCTACCGGCCCGACCAGATTTTCGATCTGGTGGGCGATGTCGGCAAGTATCCGGAATTTCTGCCCTGGTGCACCGGCGCCCGCATCCGCGAGGCAAAACCGGAGATGCTGCTGGCCGATCTCATGATCGGCTTCAAGATGGTGCGCGAGAAATTCACCAGCCGGGTGTGGCTCAACCGGCCGGAAAGCCGCATCGATGTGGAGTTCATCGACGGCCCGTTCAAATATCTCAAGAACCACTGGACCTTCGAGCCGACACCGGAAGGCCATTGCCGCATCGGCTTCTATCTCGAGTTCGAATTCAAGTCGATGGTGCTGCAGAAACTGATCGGGGTGCTTTTTCACGAGGCCGTGAAGCGTATGGTCGCCGCTTTCGAGTCACGTGCCCGCCAGTTGTACGGTGTTTGACTGAAACAGAGGATGAATGCGAGCTTCCAACTACACACCCCGCGGGCTTGTCTTAAATCGCAGCATAGGCGTCGGTCGTCACTAGAAGCGCCTGCGGCAACTTTAGAGTTACCGTGGTACCGACCGAGAGTTCGCTGCTGATGTCGACATGCCCGCCATGCAGTTCGACCAATCGATTGGCGATATAGAGACCTAATCCAGCGCCTTCATGGCTTCGGTTCAGGCCGCCGTTACCTTGTGCGAAGGCCGCCAACACGGATGCCCGCGTGGCCTCATCCATGCCCACGCCATCATCCTCCACGCTGATGGCGACCCACCCATCGTCATGGAGATAGGCGCGTATGATGATGCTCCCATCCGGCTTGGTGAACTTTACGGCGTTTGACAACAGGTTCTTGATCGCCTTTGCCAGAACGCGTGGGTCGGCCTCAAGTGCGGCCACGGATGAGTCGACGTATACCTCCGCCGATTTTCGTATCGAGTCACTCTCCGAAAGCAGTGCTTCGGCACATTGTGCCAGCAACCTCTGGAGATCGATGATATCGGGTCGAACGGTAAACTCGTTGGCCTCGATCCGTACCACGTCCAAAACATCGTTGACGAGTGCCAGCAAACGCCGACCGCCATCGTGAATGTCGGACGCGTATGCCAGATACCCTTCATTGCCGATGGCTCCCAGGCGCTGATCGCGTATCATTTCCGAGAACCCGATGATTGCGCTGAGTGGTGTGCGCAATTCATGGCTCATGCGCGCGAGAAAGGCGCTCTTGGCGGCGGTGGTTGCTTTCAGTTCCTGTAGCACTCTTTCGCGATCTCGCTCGATGGCGCGGCGTTTGCTTTCATCCCGTACTGTAATGACAAAGGCGCCTGGTTCATCCGCGATACCATTTCTTCTTCTAGCATGCACATCGGTTCGGCCGATGATGGTGATGGTAAGCAATAGGGCTAGCTCTTTTCCACTTGGCGTCGTGATCGTCAGCTCCGTCGATGATGTCGGTAATCTGAAGGTGTCGCCGAAGTCCTTGAGTAGCGCCGGGTTCAATCCTGGCAAGAAGGCCTGAATGGGCCGTGCCAGAATCGCGGCAGTTTCTGTTTCCATCAGACGCGAGAACTCGGCATTGGCAATCTGGACAATACCGGATTCATCGCAGATGAGAATGCCATCAGAGCTGTCACTGAAGACACGTTCGATAAGCTGTCGTTGGCGTTGCGCCGCGTTCCAGTGCCGGATTGAGTCCCTGGCATGTCGCTCGGCATCACCGGCAATCGTCGCTATGACGCAGGCAAGAACAGTTACGATCAGGGGTGCTGCTTCGAGGTTGAGGGCTGCCCACCGCTGCAGCAAAACGCTTGTTCCGAGGATGACAATGATGATGATGATGGCGACAGCGAACTCTTGCATCGAGCTGCCACGGATTAACCACCGGCAGAGTAGCAAGACACCAATAATACCGAGTAAAGTGATTCCATTCGGCAGTTTTGTGATGGTTCGGTTGAGAACCAGGCTTTGGTAGGCTAGGGCCTGAATTTCGGCGCCATACAGGAAGCCGTATCTCGGTACGGCGAAGCGATCGCCCAGTTCGAGAGCTGCGGCGCCAACCAGCACTTTGCGTTCGCGAACCATTGCTGGATCAAAGTTTCCAGTGAGGACATCGACGTAAGAAAGGCGCGGAATCGCGCTCATATCAATTCCATAGTCGACGTAGAAGGAATTTGGCGCCACTTCCAAGCGCTGCGCCATGATCGCCACCATCGTCGTTGGCGCTCCCGGGAAGCGATCGTCTACCTGGCGGTAGCTCCGCAGTCGTCCGTCGGGATCAGCGATCGTGTTGACGAAGCCCACTTGTGCATGTTGCTGCAAGACAGGTAGCGGTAACTGCGGTTCGAACACGACGTTAGAGTCATGCTTGGAAGCGTGAAAGAAGGCAGCCAAGACAATGCGCCCTCTTGCATCCTGAATCGCTTGGGCAAGTGCCCCATCAGCATTTTCCGACGATTCCGAACTGAAATCGATGTCGAAGGCTATTGTGTCGGCGCCAGCGTCAACCAATTTGGCGATCAGCGCCGCGTGGTATGCCCGTGACCATGGCCACTTGTTAAGTTTTTTCAGACTTCGGGAATCAATATTTACCAGCAATAGGTCGTTTTTCGGTGTCAATGAATAGGTGGAAAAGTTCAAATCAGATATGAATCGGTCGATCGGAGCGAACGCTCCAAACAAGTAGCCACACGACAACACAACGGCCATCCCGGCATTGAACAGGACATTGCGCATTCTGTTGACAGTGGCAGGCACCGGGCTGGCGGTAGTGGTCACATTTGTCTTTCCTCAAGAGCCGCCATGACATTTGCTCCCTGGGGCCGGTTGATTCTTTATTGATAAGAGATCAATCGGAAACGGTTGCTAGAGCAGTCCACCGAGGCCGCCGCCAAGCTTCTCGCCGAGGCCGCCCAATCCACCACCGCTACCCGAACCGGAGCTACCGCTGCCGGAGCCGCCAGTTCCTGAGCTGCCAGAGCCCCCAGAACCGGAACTGCCGGAGCCGGAACTGCCGGAGCCGGAACTGCCGGAGCCGGAACTGCCGGAGCCGGAACTGCCAGAGCCGGAACTGCCGGAGCCGGAACTGCCAGAGCCGGAACTGCCAGAGCCGCCAGCAATACTGCCGGTCAGGCCTGTGAGCGTGTCGCCGACGGTACTCGTTGTCTCGTTAACCGCGCCGCTAACGGTATTCGTGGTATTCGTCACTGTATCGCCAACGACGCCAACGGTGTTGTTGACCACATTTCCGACCGTGCCTGTTGCGCCGGGCGACCCCACATCGATGACGGTTCCGCCTGCTTCGGTACTGTCGCTGGGTGTTTCGTTGACCGCGGTGTCATGTATGGATTTTGTTCCTGGCACCATAGCCGTATCCGTGATCGTGCCGGCTTTGACGTTGACGCCTGGCGTGCCTGTGACGGAAACGGTGGCGACCTGGCCAGGATAGACGGCTGCGGCGCCGGGTACACGTTTATCGCGCGCTTCGACCTTGCCTTCCGAAACAGCGACAGCACTGGTGTCGGTAGTCGCGCGCACGGTAAATGTCGTTCCCTTGACGATTGTCGCCAGAACTTCGGTTTCGACCGTGAAATGCGGGCTGGGCTCCTTGGTTACCTGATATTTGACCAAACCCTGCGGTTGTTCGATCATCGTGCCGCCGATCGGCTGGACCGATGCGATCGTCAACTCGCTGACTTCTGACATGGTGATAAGGTCATCGCCGCGCGCCAGAACGGCGGCCCCACCGGCCTCTGTGATGATTTTATCTCCCGGGGCGACCACTTCTCCCACTGCAAGAGTTGCCGTGCCGGTGGTGTGAACCACGACCGCGTTCGTTGCAACGACGACGGTCCACGACCCTTTGTTCTGGGCCAGTGGGGCGCCCGTCATGCCGACAATTAAGAGCGATGCGAGTGCCGCCGCGCGTGCCAATGTCGCAATGAGCGTCTTGTTCATGTCAACACCTATGGAACTTGCGTTTTGGCCACCATGCACAAGGTAGGATCCAGAAATGTCCGCGCCTTGTCCTCTGTCTCACACCTGCCAGCGAATAGAGAATAATGTGTTAACTTAACCATGATTTGACGCTCTTATGCGCTCAAATCTACGAAAGTTGATAATATCGTGTGAGCATGAATTCATCGTTCCGGTCGACTATTGAACTCTTCGCTTGATCCCGTGCGCCGATGCCAGCCTATAGCGCGTAGAAGACGCGTCCTTCCAGCCGGTCGATCCGATCGGGCTTGCCGGATAGATCTGCCCGGTTGACGGCAACTGCGCCGATTACCGCGTCGAGGGCGTCGCCGCCTGTATTATCCAGCAGCAGCGAACGCAGCGCGCGTTTGGGCGGTGCCAGCCAGCCGCGCGCGATGAGGAGATCGAGGATGCCCGCCCGTGCCCTGCGATGCGCCGGGCTGCGGCCCTTGTAGCTCGGATAGTGGTCGAGACGGATGAGGGAGCAGGCGGCGCAGACTTCCACCAGCAGCGGTTTGCCGCCGCGTTCCGGCATCTGCGGCCAGACCCGCGCTTCATCCTGCGCAACCAGAGGCGCCAGCAAATGGCCGATGCCCCACCAGGTCTGCCGGTAGAGTCGCAGGTTGAAGGAGTTGAACGGCGTCCGATCCTCCCGGTCGGTGCGCCGCTTGGTTTCCACACCGCCGGTCGCCTGGTGGCAGAGATCGTGGAAATCGAGCGGCGTCGGGTAGCGACGGGTGAAGTCGAGCGCGAAGCTGCGCCAGTCCTTTGCCTGCACCAGCTCGGCCGGCAGGCTGAAGGGAAAGTCGCAGCCGGCAATGGTATCCGGCTCCGCTACGACATGGCCGCGCAGGGCGGCGAGGGCGATCTCGGGCGATTTTCCGCCGCCGGGCAAGTCCATTGCAGGGCGGCAATCCGCGATTTGGAGCGGTCCGTCGCAGCGCGTACCGGTGGCGATCCAGATCTTGGCGCCGGCATCCCTGGCGCCGCTGAAATC
>JAEUKV010000108.1 GCA_016794165.1 Rhodospirillaceae bacterium | reverse complement strand
CCGGCAAGGGATTCGCCGTCGTCGCAAATGAAGTGAAGCAGTTGGCGAGTCAAACTGCGCGCGCCACACAGGAGATCACCGAACAGATCACCGCTATCCGAGCGGAAATCAGCGCGGCTGTTGGCGCTGTCGAGGGCATCGGCAAGACGGTCAGCAATGTCAGCGAGATAACCGCCTCAATTGCCGCTGCCATCGAAGAGCAAAGTGCCGCGACTGGGGAGATTTCCGCAAGCGTATCGCGCGCTTCGGCCGGGACGATTTCCGTCACGGAGAACGTTCAGAAGGTCCTGACTGTATCGGGCGAAGCCCATGCTTCCGCAACCAAGGTTCTGGGCGCTTCCAGCGAGCTCTCCAAACAAGCGGAGGGCTTGAATGCCGAAATGCTTAAGTTTGTCGAGATACTGAACCGTGCCGGCTGATAACCCGGTCAGCAGGGCTATTTTCCGGCGGTTAGGACGACATAGGAAACGCCGGCTGCCACGTTGACACCGACATTGCCGTTGACGCTCACCGGCTGCAGGGAGATCTGATCGTTGCTGCCGCCGAAGAGTGCATTGGCGCCGACACCGAGACCGGCCGCCACATCGGCGCCGGCACCGGCGTATTTTCCCGCCAGCGCGCCAGGGGCCACATCACCTGGCGCGAACACGCCCCAATACATCCAGCGCTCGTCGGTATAGCCTATATCGAGGCCATAGCGGTCGAACGCGCCGCGGTAGCTTTCCGTGACGCCGTCCGGCCGCTTGAAGGTGCAGCTCATATCCCTCGACGAACCCAGGATATAGCCGAAACCGCTGGCTACCTTGCACTCAAGGACGCCGACATTGACGCCACCCTCGGCCCGTGCCGGCAGGGCGGGCGTCAGGAGGAGCAGGAGCGCAGTGGTTATGGCGCGCAGGAACATGATTTTCTCGCGAATCGAGGACCGGGCATGGTCCGCAGCAACCCTGAATTAGACCGAAAGCTCCCTTCTGCCATGTGATTTTGCTGAAAGATCATGCGCGCCGGCCAATGGTCATGGCGGGCAATTCGAATTAACCTGCCTTCCCAGACCCCTCCCAACCCTTATGAGTGCCTCCATGATTCTCGACCTCGACACACGCGCCGATCTGACGCTCGATTTCTACCGGCAGGTTGCCTGGGAAGGGGCTGGTCTGCGCTTCACAGATGGGGCGATGAAACGCATGGCCGAGGCCAGGACCGCCTTCATGCGGCTGATCGAGGATCCGGATCTGGTGATCTATGGCGTCACCAGCGGATATGGACAGCACGCCAAGCTCCGCTTCGACGGCGAGGCGCGCCTGCGCCATGCGCGCACACCGCCCTTCCCCTGTACGGCGCCGTTCGGGCGCCCGGCGCCGGAGCGCGTGGCGCGTGGCATCATCCTCTCCCGCCTCGCCAATTTCGTCGACGGACATTCGGCGGCGACGCCGGCGCTTGCGGTCGAGATCGCCAATCTCCTGAACGGTGGCAAGTGTCCCGAGGTTGCCCTGGAAGGCCAGGGCGGCGCTGGCGAAATCCTCTGGATGGGGCCGCTGATCATTGCCATTGCCGAGCGCTTTCCCTTGGCCGAGAAGGATGCGCTTGCCCTCATCAACGGCTCGCCGGCGGCAAGCGCCCTCATAGCCGACGCCGCCATCGCCATGCGCCGGCGGCTCGACCTATCCGAGCGGGTGATGGCGCTCTCGGCCGAGGCGATCAAGGCGCCGCTGGAAGCCTATGACGCTGCATTCGAGGAACTGTGGGAAGATCCGCATGAGGCGGCGAGCCTGCGGCGTCTGCGCGAACTGCTGGCGGGTGGCAGCCGCGAACGCCGGCCCTATCAGGCCCCGGTGAGCTACCGCATCCTGCCGCGCGTCCTGGGGCAGTTCCGACGTACCGTGGTCCAGGCGGAGGAAATCGCCGAGAGCTCATTGCGCAGCATCACTGACAACCCGGTCTTCCTGGCCCCTGACGCAGCCCACCCCAAGGGCCGAGTCTACAGCAATGGCGGCTATCACAACGCACGCGCCTATCCGGCACTCGACAACCTCGCTGCCGCGGCCGCCGATCTCTGCGCCATCGCCGAGCGACACACCACAAAGCTGCTCGACGGACGCTATTCGCTGCTCCCCGACCAGCTGCAGGTGGACAATGGCTATCAGGGCTATCTCGGCGTGCTTGGATTCGTGCAGGTCGGCTACGCCGAACAGGCGCGGCGCGCGGCGCAGCGGACTTTCCTTCCCGGCAGCGAGGGCGGCGGCTTCGGCCAGAATGACGTGGCACCCTTGACCGGCCTAGCCTGGATGGCACAGGAGGAAGCCGGCCGCTGCCTGGAAGCGGCCCTTGCCATGCTGGGCGTCGTCGCCTCGCAGGCGTTCCATGTGACCAACCGCGCGGCACCACCGGCCTTGGCAAGTCTGCTTGAGGAAATTCGCGGCGCCTTTCCGCCGCTCACCGCGCCACGGGTCTATGCGCCGGGGCTGGCGGCGCTGGCCGAGAAGTTCCACGCCGGCATCTATGCGGGGACGTCCAGCACCTGACACGCGGCCGCCGCGACCTCCGCCGGATCGCCGCTGGCATCAAGCCGATGCCAGGCCAATGGACCGAGATCATAGTCGAGTTGCTGACGCAGCACGGCCACATCGGCATCTGAGGCGTCGTTCCTGCGCTGTTCAAGGCGCGCCCGCAGGACGGCCGGATCCGCTTCCAGCCACAGACCTGTGAACGGCACGCCCGCCGCCACCGCAAGCGCGGCGAAGGCATCGCGCTCGCCCGGCTTCGCCGCGACCGCATCAAGAATGACACTGTAACCGGCCGCCAGGGCCGCCCGGGTTGCGTCCATCAATCTCCGATAGATGAGATCGTTGATCTCCGGCTGGTAGGCCGCCGCCGGCAGCTTTTGCTCCGGCGCCAAGCCGAAATGTCGCTTGCGCAGGACATCGCTGCGCAGCAGGCGGGCGCCGGGCGCCTGACCGACCCCGGCCGCCAGTGCCGCCGCCAGGGTGGATTTGCCTGTGCCGCTCAAGCCGCCGATGGCGATGAGGCGCGGCGGCACAGGACGCAGCAATGCCACGGCGCGCGCAAAATAGGCGACGGCATCCGGCGATGGCTTCGGCAGGGCGGCGCGCGCCGTCACATGGGTGCGCACACCGGCGCGCAGTGACAGGAAGAGTGGCAGCAGCGCCAGGCCGTCCGCTTCGTCGGCGCGATCGAGATAACGGTTGAACACAATGTTGGCGAGACCGTCCTGACCGCGATGGACCAGATCCATCAGCAGAAAGGCAAGATCATAGAGCACATCCGTGCAGGCGATGATGTCGCTGAACTCGACGCCATCGAACAGGGTTGGCCGATTGTCGATGAGGGCGATGTTACCGAGGTGAAGGTCGCCGTGGCAGCGGCGCACCTTGCCGGCGATCCGCCTTGCCTCCAGCAGCGGTCGATGCCGCTCGAACGCCAAAGCGACGGCACCGGCCAGGCGGTCGATCCCGGCGAGGGGCACGGACGGAGGCAGAACCTCGCGCATGTTCTCGTCATTGATGCGAATCACGGCGGCAATGCCCTCGGCACCGCCGAAGGCGGGTGTCGTCTCGGCCAATTGGTGGAAGGCGACGACAGCATCGGCCGTCGCGCGCATCAGCGGCGGCGTGAGGCCGCCGGCTTCGACCAGGTGGCTGAACAGGGCCTGCTGCGGGAAGCGTTGCATCTCGACCACCCAGTCGGCCGCCGCCCCCTCACCGTCCCAGCCAAGCCGGCCATCGGCACGGCGGCGGATGGCACGCACGCCCAGATAGAGCTTGGGCGCGATACGCCGATTGAGGGCCAGTTCCGCACGGCAGGCCGTCTCGCGCTGGTCGAGCGTGCCATAGTCGAGGAACGAATAGGTGACGGCGCGCTTGAGCTTGTAGGCGCGATCGCCTGCCAGGAAGATCATCGAGGCATGGGTCGTGATCGTCTCGACCCGGTCCGCACCGGCATGGGAGGCCGGGTTGCCGAGAAAGGCGATGACATCCGCCTGGGATTCCGCGCAGTGAGAATCGGTCCGGCCGGTCAATGGCGCCTCCCAAGTCCGTTTGTGACAGCATAACCCGGCCGGACGGAAAAATGTTCGCGGCATTGCGCCTCATGAATGCCGTTGCTGGCGGGGAAGTCGAATTTCGGTCATGGCTGCCACCAGCAATCTGCAAGCCTCACGCAGCCCAACTGCGATACCTTTGCTCGCCCGCCAACTTCCGCACGCAACGCCGAGACTTTCACCCATGCCGTCGACCGAGACCAGAAGCACCGAGTCCGGCGGGTCATTTTCGCATGGCGCAATGCATGTCTTCGCCGCCGTGACCCTGGCCGCGATCCTGGGTGGCTCCAGCGCCCCGACGCCGATTTATCATCTCTATCAGGAGAGTTGGGATCTCGCGCCGGTGATGCTGACCGTCATCTTCTCGGTCTACGCGCTGGTGCTCCTGGCCGCCCTGCTGACCGCCGGATCGCTTTCGGATTATGTCGGGCGCCGCCCGGTCCTGTGCGCCGGCCTGATCCTCAGCGTGGTCTCGATGGCCCTGTTCGTCGCGGCGGATTCCGCTGGCTGGCTGATCGGTGCCCGTGCAGTACAAGGCTTGGCTGCGGGCATCCTCAGCAGTACGCTGGGCGCGACCCTGATCGATACCAATGCCCGTATGGGGCCGCTGGTCAACAGCACCACACCCCTCCTCGGCATGTCGGTAGGCGCGCTCGGTTCCAGCGCCCTCGTCACCTATGCGCCCAATCCCACCGCCCTGGTCTATGAGATCCTGCTGGCGCTCTTCCTGGTCCTGGCTATTCTCGTCTGGTGGATGCCGGAAACGGCGCAGCGCAAGTCGGGTGCGCTTTCTTCGCTGCGCCCCTACGTCGCCGTGCCGATGCAGGCGCGCGCCGCCCTCTGGCGCGTGACGCCATCGAATATCGCCAATTGGTCCCTGGGCGGGTTCTATCTCTCGCTGATGCCCTCGCTGCTGCGCGTGGCGACCGGACTCGACTCGCCCTTCGTCGGTGGCGGCATCGTGGCGCTGCTGACATTGAGCGGTGCCGGCGGCATCCTGATCGCGCGCCACTGGCCGCCGCACCGCATCCTCATCACGGGAACCAGCACGGTGGCCGCCGGCGTTGCCATCACCCTCTATGGTGTCAGTTCACAGATGGTGCCGCTGCTGATCCTCGGCACCTTCATCGCCGGGCTCGGCTTCGGGTCGAGCTTCTATGCCGCCACGCGCACCATCATGCCGCTGGCCGGACCGACGGAGCGCGCCGGATTGCTGGCGGCGTTCTTCCTGCAAAGCTACCTGGCCTTCAGCCTGCCGGTCATCGTGCTGGGCCTGCTCACCCCGACCCTCGGCCTGATCAACGCCACCTACCTCTACGGCGCGATCGTCATCCTCCTGGTGCTGATCTCGCTGACGGCGACCCTGGCAGCGCGGCGCTAAGAACCTCAATCCGCGAAGGGATCGGTCACCAGAATGGTGTCGTCGCGTTCAGGGCTGGTGGAGAGGAGCGCCACGGGCACCTCGATCAGTTCCTCGACGCGGCGGACATATTTGATCGCCTGCGCCGGCAGCTGCGCCCAGGAGCGCGCACCATGGGTGGATTCCGACCAGCCCTCGATGGATTCGTAGATCGGTCGCGCCCGCGCCTGGAGGTCGGACGCCGCCGGCAGATAGGCATAGGGCTTGCCGTCGATCTCGTAGCCGGTGCAGATCTTGAGTTGCTTCAGGCCATCAAGGACATCGAGCTTGGTCAGTGCGATGCCGCTGATACCGGCGGTCTTGGCGGCCCGACGCACCAGGGCGGCATCGAACCAGCCGCAGCGGCGCTTGCGGCCGGTCACGGTACCGAACTCGCGCCCGCGCTCGCCCAGTGTCTGGCCGACCTCATCGGTCAGTTCCGAGGGGAACGGGCCCGAACCGACACGCGTCGTATAGGCCTTGGTGATGCCGAGCACGTAGCCGATGGCCGAGGGGCCGAGGCCGGCGCCGGTGGCCGCCTGCCCCGCTACGGTATTCGAGGACGTGACATAGGGGTAGGTACCGTGATCGATGTCGAGCATGACGCCCTGGGCTCCCTCGAACAGGATGCGGTCGCCACGGCGGCGCGCGCTGTCGAGCATCTCCCAGACGGGACGCACGAAGGGAGCGATCTCGGGCGCGATGGCGCGCAGCTTGGCAAGGAGATCGGCGCCGTCGATCGGTTGGGCGCCCATGCCTTTCAGCAGGGCATTGTGATGCCGCAACAGGTTCTCCACCTTGGCATCGAGGCCGGCGCTGTCGGCGAGGTCGCAGACGCGGATGGCCCGGCGCGCCACCTTGTCCTCATAGGCCGGGCCGATGCCGCGGCCCGTGGTGCCGATCTTGCCAGCCCCCTCGGCCGCACCCTCCCGCAGCAGATCGAGCTGGCTGTGGAGCGGCAGGATGAGCGCCGCGTTCTCCGCCACCACGAGATTGTCGGGCGAGATGGCAACGCCCTGAGCGCGCAGGATGCCCATTTCCTTGACCAGGTGCCAGGGATCGACCACCACGCCGTTGCCGATGATCGAAAGCTTGCCGGGGCGCACGATCCCCGAAGGCAGCAGCGACAGCTTGTAGGTGATGCCGCCGATCACCAGCGTGTGGCCGGCATTATGCCCGCCCTGGAATCTGACCACGACATCGGCACGCTCCGAGAGCCAGTCGACAATCTTGCCTTTGCCCTCGTCACCCCATTGCGAGCCGATGACCGCTACATTCGCCATGATACCCTCTGACTCAGTCGGCAACGGCCGCCGGGCGGCCGTCCTTGAGATAGTGTGAACAGAGCAGGCGCCGCGCTTCGGCGCGCGCGTCGGCAGCATCCAGCCCCTGGACTGTGACCCAACCCTCCGCGCGCAGCGCTGGTGCCAGCTTCGGGTCGCAGCCCATCGGCAGGAACACCCGCCTGGCGCGCGCCGGCAGCGGCAGCGTCGCCAGCAGGGTGTCGAGGTAGAGCGAGAAACCGGTCGCGGATTCTCCCGCATGGTTGACATAGCGGCCGCCACGACCGAACTCGCCGCGGACGCCGCGACCCAGCAGGGTGAAGGCAAGACCGCTATGGTACTCGAAGCCACGATGGTCGGTGGCGTCGATCGTCAGAGTGAGGTCCGGTGCCGCCTCCTGGATGAGTGCTACCGTCGCTGCGAGATTGGCGCGGGCTTCGTTCCCCGCATCGGGCAGAGTTAGCCCCATGAGCGCCGGCAAGGCGGTTTCGACCGGTCCCACCGCGCGGAGCAAACCGAGCAGCAAGTCCCGGTGAGCGCCGCCGCGTTCATTGACGCGCGCCGTGTCCTTGCGATCGAGGGCGGCGATAAGGTCGGCTCGATCCGATGCCGGCAGGCCGACGAGGATGCTGGGAGCAAGGCGTGGCACATTGATATCGACCGCGATGTCCGGCACACCCAGCGACCGCAAGGCGGCCACGGGCAGCAGCACCACTTCGGCATCGGCGGCAGCACCCTCGGCACCGATCAGTTCGACGCCGACCTGGCCCAGCTGGCGTTCCGGGCGCATCTGCTCGCCCTTCACCCGCAGCACCTGCCCGGCATAGGACAGGCGTAACGGTCGCGGCATGTTCCTCAGGCGGCTGGCGGCAATGCGGCCGACCTGGGGTGTCATGTCCGCGCGCAGGCCCATCATGCGCTGCGAGACCGGGTCCATCAGGCGAAAGGTATGCGCGGCCATGGCTTCGCCGGGGCCGGCCAGCAGGGAATCCTCGAATTCGATCAAGGGCGGCTTGACCCGCTCATAGCCCCACCCGGCGAATACGCTCATCAGGCGCTCGACCATCGAAGCCTCGAATCCGGCTTCCGGCGGCAGGCCATCGCCGAGGCCGGCCGGGAGAAGATAATTCTCCGCGACGTTCGGGGCGGCGTCTTTGTCGGTGGGCGCGCTGGTCATCGGGGGTCTATGGGCTCGGGTCTTTGGATCTGAGCCCAAGCCGATGCGGCGCGTCGCCGCGCGTGACCGCTTGGGCAAGGGCTATTAGCCCATAGCGGCCTCATGTGCAAGTGCGGCAGGCCCGACCCGGACGTCTCGCCGCCCCCACGAGGCGAGTTGTAACTTATTGCGGAATCTCAATTTCTCCCGTCAGGGTGCAGACGGCATGGCCGGCGATCCTGAGGCGGTCGCCGTCAATTCGCAACCAGAGGTCGCCGCCGCGGCGCGAGACCTGGCGAGCGTGAAACAGGCCCTTGCCGAGACGGTCGCGCCAGTAATTGGCGAGCACGCAATGGGAGGAGCCCGTCACCGGATCTTCCGGAATGCCATGTAGGGGCGCAAAGAAGCGGCTGACGAAATCGACGTCGCCTTCGCCCGGCGCCGTCACGATGAGATCCCGGCCCAGGGCTTCGATGGCGGCCAGACTGGCCACCATCGACCTGACCGCGCCGGCACTGTCCAGACGAGCAAGATAGGCGTCGTAGATTCGGCTCGATACCACCTCAACCGGTGTCACCCCGATCGCCGCCGCGATGCGACCGGGGATGGTCGCATCGTCATTGGCCTCGTAGGACAGCAGCGGAAAGTCCAGTTCCAGGCGTTCGCCGGCGGTTTCAACGTAGAGCGGACCGGAGAGCGTATCGAATCGCAGGCGGCGCACCGCCGGGTCGACGAAGCGGGTCAGCACGAAGGCGCTGGCCAGGGTGGCATGGCCGCAGAGTTTTACCTCCGTCGTAGGCGTGAACCAGCGCAGGTGATAACCATCGGCATTCGGCACGAAAAACGCCGTTTCGGCGAGGTTCATTTCGGCCGCGATGGCCTGCAGCATCGCGTCCGGCAGCCATTTGTCGAGCGGCATCACCCCGGCCGGGTTGCCGGCGAAGGCCCGGTCGGTGAAGGCGTCGATCTGGTAAATGCTGCATTTCATGATGCCGACCCTTGGATCCGTTTAACGCCACAGAGGCTTGGTCAGTTCACGTTCGACGTCGCAGCGATTGAGTCCGATATCCTTGAGCAGCCGATCGTCGAGGCGGTCCAGCGCGCGGCGCTGACGATAGACTTCCATCACATCCAGCAGCTTGTTCATGACCGCCTGCGGCACTGCACCGAAGGCGGCGGTGATAGATCGACGGAAGGGGCGGCCGGATGACAGCGATTTGTATGGATACATTTTTGATCTCCTGGAGGTAAGTATTTCGTTAGTTTCGTCGGATAGCGCACAAATTGTACCGACCCGTGGATAATTGTATTGACGATGTTCTGCGTCAATCGATACATTGTCACCATGACAAATTGGGAACCAAACCTCGCCGGTTTTGCCGGGCCGCGCTATCTCGCGATCGCCGATGCGCTCTCGGATGACATCCGGCATCAACGCGTGGCGCCGGGGACCCGCCTGCCCACCCATCGCGACCTTGCCTATCGTCTGGGTGTGACGGTGGGCACGGTGACAAGAGCCTATGCCGAAGCCGAGCGACGTGGCCTGATCGGCGGCGAGGTCGGCCGCGGGACCTTTGTGCGCCCGGATGTGCGACGCCGACCGGAAATGCCGCTCGACCGCGAAGCCAAGGTCGAGGCGGGCGAATTCATCGACCTCTCGGTGAACTTCCCCACTCCCCGCGCCAATGATGCATTGCTTTCGGATGCGCTCACGCGCATCGCGGCGAGACCCGGCATCGATACGCTGCTCGACTATCATCATCATGTCGGCCTGCCGCGGCACCGCGCCGCCGGCGCGCAATGGCTGAGCGAACAGCAATATCCGGTTTCGGCCGACCGGGTCATCGTCACCGCCGGCGGGCAGCACGCCATGACGGCGGCCCTTGGCGCCATCACCGAGCCCGGCGACGTGGTGCTGGCCGAATGCCTGACTTATCCCGGGCTACGGCGCCTCGCCGATTTCCTGCGCATCCGCCTTCATGGCCTGGCCATGGATGCCGAGGGGGTAGAGGTCGAGGCATTCGAACAGGCCTGCATCAATCTGCGGCCCAAGGCGTTCTATTGCGTCGCCAACATGCATAACCCCACCGGCATCATCTTCTCGACCGAACGGCGCAAGGCCCTGGCCGAGGTGGCGCGCAAATACGGCGTCAAGATCGTCGAGGACGACGTCTACGGCTTCCTGCTGGGGACGCGCGACATTCCACCGCTTTCCACTTACGCGCCGGAATTGGGTCACTACTTCACCAGTGTCTCGAAGAGCATGGCGCCGGGCCTGCGCGTGGGCTACCTCGCCATCCCGGAAGGAGCGCTCGACGGCTTCGCACAAGTGGTGCGCTCGACCACCTGGATGGCGGCACCCCTCACTGCCGAGATCGCGGCGGACTGGGTCGAGGACGGGACCGGTATGGATCTCGCCGAGGCGCACCGAATCGAGGCGATCGCACGCCAGCGCATGGCGCGGCGAATCCTGAGCGACGTACAACTCTGCAGCGATGAATCCAGCTATCATACCTGGATCCAACTGCCGGAGCCCTGGACGCCGGACGGATTCGCCCTGGAGGCGCGCATGCGCGGCGTCGGAATCTCGCCGGCCACCATCTTTTCCCTGACGCGCAACGCGCCCAACGGGGTTCGGCTGTGCCTGTGCGCGCCGGCGGACCGGCATCTGCTGGATGCCGCACTCACGCGCCTGGCGGAAATCCTGCACGATCGCCCCAACAGCAATTTCGGCATCGTCTAGTCGCATGGCAGGAATCACGCAAGCCGAGGCCGACATCGGCCGCGAAATCATGCGCGGCCTGATTGCCACATTGCCGATGATGATCTCGGCCTTTCCCTTCGGCCTCATCTTCGGGGCACTGGCGACCAGCCACGGCCTCACCCCGCTCGCCACCATGAGCATGAGCCTGTTCGTGTTCTCCGGTTCGGCCCAGTTCATCGCCATTATTCTGCTGGGCACCGGCTCGGCAATCGGCGTCATCTGGCTGGCGACGCTCATTCTCAACCTGCGGCACCTGCTCTACGCAGCAACCCTGGTCGATCATGTGCGGCACCTCAACCAGGTCTGGCGCTTCGGTCTTGCCGCCTGGCTAACGGACGAGACCTTTGCCGTCATGGAACGCCGCTATCGGCTGGAAGGCGGCAGCGCTAACGCGCACTGGTACTACACAGCCTCCTGCCTCGGCATGTATCTCAACTGGGCATTCTGGACCTATATAGGCATTGTTGTCGGAACACGGTTCGAGGATATCGGCGCCTGGGGACTGGAATTCGCGATGGTGGTGACCTTCATCGGCATCGTCATGCCAGCGCTCCGGTCGCGACCCTATTGGCTGGCGGCGATAACGGCCGGCACCATCGCCACGCTTGCCAATGCCCTCCCCTACAAACTGGGCCTGATGCTGGGAGCATTGGCCGGCATCGCCGTGGGGCTCGCCTTGCAGGAATGGCAGCGGCGACGCCGATTGGCGGGGGCTGAATGATGAGCGAGTTCGAGATCGCGCTGATGATCGGCGGCATGGCGCTCATCAATCTTGCCATCCGGTGGCCGGTATATCTTTTCGCCGATCATGTTCGATTTCCGCCGCTGATCGACCGGGCGCTCACCTTCGTACCGGTCACGGTGCTGACCGCGATCATCGTGCCCATGATCCTGATGCCCGGTGGCGCCGAATTCGAGATCGACTGGCGCAACCCCTATCTGGTCGCATCCATCGTCGCCGCGGTCATCAGCTGGCGCTGGCACAAGCTGATGCCGACTATTGTTATTGGCATGGCGGTCTTCGTGCTGATGCGCTGGTGGGTCGGCTGAGGTTCGGTCAGCGGTCTCGGATCATGGCGGCGAAGGTCGCCTCGGCCACAACCTGGCCATCGACCTTGCCAACGCCCGTAAAGCGCCAGACCGGGCCGCGTGCTCGGTCCTTCTTGACCTCAAGATGCAGTTGATCACCGGGAGTCACCGGTCGGCGGAAGCGGCAATCGTCGATGCTCATGAAGAGCACGATCTTTCCCTCGGCCTCGGCGCCGAGCGCATGTACCGCAATGACCGCCGCGGTCTGTGCCATTGCCTCGACGATGAGCACACCGGGCATGACCGGGGCGCCCGGGAAATGGCCCGGGAAGAACGGCTCATTGACCGTCACGTTCTTGATGCCAGTGGCGCTTTCGCCCGAAACCACGTCGACCAGGCGATCAATCAGCAGGAACGGGTAGCGATGCGGAATCATCCGCATGATTGCCGCAATATCGATCACCGTGCCGTTCGGCACTTCATCGCCCATGCCGTTGCCCTCAGTCGTGCGCGCACTATCCATCTAATGACTACATCTTGACGGACGGCAGGACCTTGTTCAGCTGCGCCAGCGAGGAATCCGTTATGTCCCAAGCCTGCGCACTGACAATTACCACGGATTTGTTAAGAACCAGCGTCAGCTTTCTTTGCACGGCGATCTCGCCAATCACTTTCTGCAGCGTCTGAAAGATCATCTTCTGCGCGTCGTTGTAGGACACTTCGAAGGCCCGACGCTTCTCCTCGCCTTCCTGACGCCACGACTTCAGCTTCTCCTGCAGCGCCTGTGCTTTCTGCTGGAAGTCGGCCTGGGCCAGTTGGGCGCGCTGAGCATTCAGCTGATCGCTTTCGACGCGCAGCTGCTTTTCCTTGGCGACGAGATCGCTCTGGATCTGACTACGTCGCTGCTCGGCCTGTTTCTGCAGCGACTGGCCGGCCGCGGAGGAATTGATGACACGCTGCACATCAACGATCCCAATCACCACCGGAATCGCCGTTGCGTCCTGCGCGACGGCATTGGCTGCCGGCAGCAGGATTGAGCCGGCAAGAGCCAGCGACATCATCAGCTTCAGCATGGAAGTCGTTTTAAGCACGTTGATAGCTCCAAAGAACATACCGTTGAAATCAGAACGAAGTGCCGACACTAAAACGGAATATTTCAGTGTTGTCATAGCTTTCCTTCATGATCGGATAGGCGAGATCGACGGCAATCGGGCCGAAGGGGGAAACCCAGGTCAACCCGCCACCCACGGAAACACGCAAAGTGCCATCGTCGTCGACGTTGACGTCATTGTTGTCGAGATCCGTGCCGGTCAAAGTGCCGAAGTCAGTAAAGGCGCGCCCGCGGACGCCGAACTCTTCCGGCAGGCCGATCGGGAAGGTTGCCTGCAGGGTGCCATCGAAGATGAACTGACCACCCAGCGAGTCATTTGTATCGGCATCGCGCGGACCCACGCCGGAGGTTTCGAAACCGCGCAGATTGCTGCCGCCGAGCGAGAAGGAATCGGTCACGCGCACATGGTCGCCGAAGATGCCGCGAATGTAGCCGGCTTCGGCGGAGATGCCGATCGATACATCATCGGTAACCGGGTAGAAATAACCGCCCCGAACCATGTTCTGCAGGTTTTGGACGTCGCCACCGATGCCAATCAGGTCGGTCGAGAAGCCAGCGAAATAGCCATCGCGGGGATCCAGCGGATTGTCGCGACGATCGTAAAGGATGTCCGAACTCAGCGTCGAGCGGTAGGTATACCCCTTCTCGTCCTGAATCGCCTCGCTCACATCGTCGTCAACGTCACTGATCTTGTCTGCGCTGAATCGATAGCTCAGCGTCTGACGCGTGTACTCGCTGAGATCGTAACCCAATCGCAGCCCGGTACCGGTTTGGGCGAGATCATAGGAATCGCCACGCACGTTATTGAACCTGCGATGGAACAGATCAACGCCGGCGGACAGTTCCTTGTCCATGAAATAGGGATCGGTGAAGCTTACATCGAGCTGCGACCGCTTGCCGGACAAGGTGAAGTTCGCGCGCAGGTCCTGACCCTTGCCGAGAAGGTTGCGTTCACGCACGCCGACGCTGCCCAGTGGCCCGTCTGCCGTGGAGAAGCCGGCACCGAAATTGAGTTCGCCGGTCGATTTCTCCGCCACCTTGACCTTGATGACTGTCTTGTCGGGAGCGCTGCCCGGTGTCGTCTGGATATCGACGGATTCGAAAAAGGTCAGATTCCGCAATCGCTGTTCGGTACGGCGCATCTTGGCGGTCGAGAAAGCATCCCCCTCGGCCAACCTGAACTCGCGGCGGATCACCTTGTCCTGGGTGCGCACATTGCCGGTAATCTCGATTCGCTCGACGTAGACCTTGGGTCCTTCCTGGATGTCGTAGGTCAGATTGAGGATGCGGTTCTCGGCATCGCGATCGATCCGCGGCCGCACGTCGACAAAGGCATAACCCAGGGAGCCGACGCGATCGGCGATCGCCTGCACACTCTTGTCCACCAGATCGGCATTGTACCAATCGCCCTCGAAGGTCAGGATGTCGCCCTGCACCGCGGCCGGATCGAGATCCTTGAGGGTGGATTTGACGTCGATCTTGCCGAAGGTGTAGCGCTCGCCCTCTTCCACCGTGAAGGTGATGAAGAAGGCCTCCTGATCCGGCGACAGCTCCGCCACGGCGGAGACGACGCGAAAATCGGCGTAGCCTTCCGACAGGTAGTATTTGCGCAGGGTTTCCTTGTCGACCGTCAGGCGATCGGGGTCGTAAGTATCGGACGAGCTCAGGAAGCGGTACCAAGCGCTTTCGCGGGTAATGACGACATCGCGCAAGTCGCTGTCGCTGAAGATCTTGTTGCCGACGAAGTCGATGCGTTCGACCCCGGTCGACTCGCCCTCGGTGATCTCGAACACCAGGTCGACGCGGTTCTGGTCGAGCTTGATGATCTTGGGGTCGACGGCGGCGGCGAAGCGACCATTGCGGCGATAGAGGTCAAGCAGGCGCTTAACATCCGCCTGGACGCGCGACTGGGTATAGACGACGCGCGGGCGAAGCTGAATCTCGCTCTGCAACTGGTCGTCGTCGAGCTTGTCGTTTCCCTCGAAAGCGATCCGGTTGATGATCGGATTTTCCGCCACCTGAACCACCAGCGAATTGGCCTCGCGGCGAAAGTTGACGTCGGCGAACAATCCGGTGGCGAATAGGTTCTTGAGCGCCCGGTCGATAGCCCGGGCATCGAAGGGGTCGCCCGGATTGATCGCCATGTAGGATCGGACCGTGTCGGGTTCGATGCGCTGGCTGCCCTCGATCCGGATCTCCATGATCGGGTCGCCGGAACTGATCGACTGCGCCTGGGCGGGATGCACGGGCGCCATCTGCAATGCCACGGCAACCAACGCCGGCAGAACGGCCAGAATGGCTGCCATCCTCAGGGCGCGGGTGCATAACAGCTTACGCAAAGAACGCATTTTACGCATCATCCGATCAGTTGAACAGCCAACGGAATTTTTCGCCGACTTCCAGATAAACCAAGTCGTTCCATGTGGCAAATAACATCAGGCTAAGTACCATCGCCAAACCGATTTTCAGGCCCCATTCCTGGGCGCCATCGCTCAAGGGACGCCCCCGCACCGCCTCGATGGCATAGAAGGCCAGGTGACCACCATCGAGCATGGGCACGGGGAAAAGATTAATCAGGCCCAGATTGATCGACAGGAGAACCGCAAGACTGACCAGCGAGAGGAGTCCCACCTCCGCCACATCCCCCGATATCTTGGCGATCCGCAGGACGCCCCCCAGTTCCTCGGTCGACCGCACACCGGTGATCATCTGCCAGACGCCTGTCAGCATGCTGACAGAGAGCGAGTAAGTTTCCCGGACCGCCTCCGCGCCAGCGTCCAGGGGACCCAATTCCAGCAATTCCCCCGCCTGAACGCTGCGAATACCGAGACGGCCGATCCGGTGCTCGTTACCGAACACATCCTTTTCCACCACGATCCGCGGCCGCACGGTGATATTCAGTGTCTCGGAAGCGCGCTCGACGGTAAGTCCGAGCGGTTGGTCGAGATTGAGCTGAATGGTGGCCGCCACGTCTTCGAACCTGTCGGTTGCGCTGCCGTTGACGGCCACGATGCGGTCGCCGGGCAGCAACCCCGCTTCGTGGGCGGCGGAATCGATCATCACCTCGTCGATGATCGGCGCCCGATAGGTCTTGCCGTAGCTGACATAGAGAATGCCGAGCACGACCACGGCAAAGATGAAATTGGCCGCCGGCCCGGCCGCGACGATGGCAGCGCGCCGCCAGACGCTCTTGTGGGCGAAGGAGACCTTGCGGTCGGCAGCACTCATCTCCTTGGGCTCGCCCTCGCCGCCCTCCAGCTCATTGGCCGCCATGCCGAACATCCGGACATAGCCGCCCAGGGGCAGCAGGCTGAATTTCCAGCGAGTGCCATGGCGGTCGTTGAAACCGAACAGTTCGCGCCCGAAGCCGATGGAGAACACCTCGACCCGGACCCCGCACCAGCGCGCCACCAGGAAATGGCCCATCTCGTGGACGAAGACCAGGGGCGTCAGCAGGACCAGGAACCAAAAGCCGTTACGCGAAATTTCGGCGACGATATCCATGCCTGTTCCGTTTTCCTGTTTCTAGCTCAAGTGTCTTGCTGTACGGGCCGCCCGAGCGATCAGTGTACGCTGTTGCGGCGGCGCGCGGCGATTTCAGCCTCGGCAGCCGCACGCGCGGCGGCGTCGGTTTCGATCACGTCGTCGATACTGCTCAGGGTCCCCGCCGGCAGGCGTGCCAGCACCGCCTCGACCACGGCGGCGATGTCGGTAAACCGGATGCCCCCGGCCAGGAAGGCCGCCACCGCGATCTCGTTGGCGGCGTTGAGGATGGTCGGTGCCCGACCGCCGGCCCGTAGTGCTTCCCGCGCCAGGCGCAGTGCTGGAAATCTTTCAGGATCAGGGGGTTCAAAGGTAAACTGGGAAATCTTGGCGAAGTCGAGGCGCGCCGAAGGCGCTTCGATCCGCGCCGGCCAGCCAAGGGCATAGGCAATCGGCGTGCGCATATCGGGGGTCCCAAGCTGTGCCAGGACGGACCCATCGCGATAGGCGACCATGGAATGGATCACCGATTGCGGATGCACCAGTATCTCGATCTGCTCCTCCGGCAGGCCGAAGAGATGGTGCGCCTCGATCAGCTCCAGCCCCTTGTTCATCATCGAGGCGGAATCGACCGAGATCTTTGCGCCCATCGACCAGTTGGGATGGGCTACGGCCTGGGCCGGGGTCATCTCCGCCATCTCCGCCACTGTCTTGGTACGGAACGGACCGCCCGACGCCGTCAGGATGATCTTCTCGATCGCCTCGACCCGGTCAAAATCGAACACCTGGAAGATCGCCGAATGCTCGGAATCGACCGGCAGCATGATGGCCTTGTGCCTCGCCACTTCCTTCATCATCAGGGCACCGGCACAAACCAGGGTTTCCTTGTTGGCAAGGCCGATCATGGCACCACGACGCACGGCCGCCAGGGTCGGCTCCAACCCGGCTGCCCCCACGATCGAGGCCATGACCCATTCAGCGGGGCGCTCCGCGGCTTCGATCACGGCCGCGCGGCCAGCGGCCACCTCGATTCCAGTGCCGGCCAATCCAGCCTTGAGCTTGTCGTAGTTTTCAGCCTTGCCGGTGACGGCGAGGCGGGGCTTCAGACGGCGGGCCTGTTCGATCAGGAGGTCGACATTGCCATGGGCGGTCAGCGCCTCAACCCGGTAGGCACCGGGCGCCCGCTCGATCATGTCGATAGTGTTGCAGCCGACCGAGCCGGTGCAACCGAGGACCGTGACGCTGCGCGGCGCCGTCGCACTGGTGATCGCGGCAGATGGAAGTTCCGCCGCCGCTCCGCTCATAGCCATGAGAGCACACTGCCTTTACCCAAGTAATCCAATGCGGCGACCGCCACCGAGACCGCCAGCAAACCGTCGACCCGGTCCAGCACACCGCCGTGGCCGGGGATTATATGGCTGCTGTCCTTGATGCCAAAGCGGCGTTTGAAAGCGGATTCGAAAAGATCGCCCATCTGCTCTATCACAGCCAGAACACCACTCAAAATCATTAATTTCCAAATACTTGCATGATCCAGCCAGAGTGCTGCCGTTAACCCGACAAGAGCCGCGGCGAGGATCCCGCCGCAAAGGCCCGACCAGGTCTTGTTGGGGCTGATGCGGGGGGCAAGTTTGGGCCCTCCGATGCTGCGGCCAGCGGCGTAGGCGCCGGTATCGGTGGCGATCACCAGGGCCAGGATCCAGATCAGCGTTTCGAAGCCCAGCCCGGTTACCGGATCGTCGCGCAGCCACAGCAGGGCCAGCGACGGCACCGCCACGTAGAACACGCCAAGGCCGTACCACAGCGCCCGGCTGCCATGGGCGGACCAGGCACCAAGTATCGCCAGCACGGCAGCCCCGGGTACGAGGAGCCAGATCGGCCAATCGAGGGCTGCCATCCCGGGACAGCGGTCGATCGCCAGGAGCAGCAGGACCAGAAGGACCAGGATCACCCCGGCCGGCGTCCAGTTGCCGACCGGCAGCCTGGCTGCCGGGCTGGGGTCGGCGGGATCGCGGCGGCGCCCGGAAATGCGGGCCCATTCCCAGGCCATCAGGCCGGCAAAGAGAATCACCAGGATGTCGAACCAGGGGCGGCCCGCCCAGACGGCGGCGGCGACCACGGGTATGAGGACGAGAGCAGAGAGAATCCGGGTGACGAGGTTGGAGCGCCCGGGTCGCCCCTGAGAGGCCCTGGCGGGGGCGTCGGGACTATTCGGCGGCGCCATAGCGGCGGCTGCGCCCTTGATACTCGCCAATCGCCGATTTCAGGTCTTCGATGCCAAAATCCGGCCAGTGCTTGTCGATGAAGATGAACTCGGCGTAGGCGCATTGCCAAAGCAGGAAGTTGCTGATGCGCTTCTCGCCGCTGGTACGGATGAGGAGATCCGGGTCGGGCATGCCGGCCGTCAGCAGAAAGCCGGCGAAGCGTTGCTCGTCGAGATCCGTCGCCGCCATCTCGCCCCGCTCGACGGCGGCCAGCAGGCGCTTGGCCGCGAGTACGATCTCGGCACGGGCACCGTAACTCAGCGCGATGGTGAGAACGAGCCGGTCATTGTCGCGGGTCTGCGCCTCGGCCGCCTCGATCAGGGCGACGACATCGGCGCCCAGCCGGGCGCGGTCGCCGATCACCTGAAGGCGCACGCCGTTCTGGTGCAGTTCCTCGATCTCGCGCCGGAGATAGAGCTTCAGAAGCCCCATCAGATCGTCGATCTCGGTGGCCGGGCGCTTCCAGTTTTCGGAGGAGAAGCCGAACAGCGTCAGGTATTCCACGCCGCATTCGACGGCGCCCTTGACCGCCTGCCGCACCGCCTCGGCGCCGCTGTTGTGTCCGACCGTGCGGGGCAGGCCGCGCGCGCGGGCCCAGCGGCCGTTGCCGTCCATGATGATGGCGACGTGGCGCGGCGGCCGTGTCTGGCCATCACCAAGCTGCGACGTCGGCTCAGGTCGGACGATGGCCGAAGTTTCGGCTATGCGGCGCGGCTGGTTCAAATCAGACCTGCATGATTTCCTTTTCCTTGACGGCCAGCGCCTCGTCGACCTTCTTCACATGCTCGTCGGTGAGCTTTTGCATCTGGTCGGCGAGTTTCTTGTGCTCGTCCTCGGAAATCTTGTGGTCCTTTTCCTGCTTCTTCAGGAAGTCCATGCCGTCGCGACGCACGTTGCGGACGGCGACACGGCCCTGTTCGGCATACTTGTGGGCGACCTTGCTCAATTCCTGGCGGCGCTCCTGCGACAGTTCCGGCAGCGGCACCCGCACCGTGCTGCCATCGCTGGCGGGATTGAGGCCGAGGCCGGCATCGCGGATCGCCTTTTCCACGGCACCCACCATGCTCTTGTCCCAGACCTGGACCGTGATCATGCGCGGCTCCGGCACGCTCACGGTGCCCACCTGGTTAAGCGGCATGTTGTTGCCATAGGCACTGACCTGCACCGGGTCGAGCAGGCTCGCAGAGGCGCGACCGGTCCGGAGGCCGGCGAACTCCTTGCGCAGCGCCTCCAGGGCACCGTCCATGCGGCGGCTGAAATCATCCAGGCGTGAATCGGTCATGACGCTCTCTCCCCTCAGACTTGACTGTCGACTTTTCCCAACCGATCGCCAATCACGGTGAAACGCCCGCGGTCCTGCAGGACCTCGGCGAACATGCCGGGCGAATGGATGGAAAACACGATGATCGGGATGCCGTTGTCCCGCGCCAAAGCGATGGCGGTGGCATCCATCACCTTGAGGTTGCGGCTGAGAACATCCTGGTGGCTGAGCTGCTGGTAGCGCTCCGCATCCTTGTGCACCTTCGGATCGGCGCTGTAGACGCCGTCGACCTTGGTGCCCTTCAGGAGCGCCTGGCAGCCCATTTCCGAAGCGCGCAGGGCGGCCGCCGTATCGGTGGTGAAATAGGGGTTGCCGGTGCCGGCCGCGAAGATCACGACGCGGCCCTTCTCGAGGTGCCGCACGGCGCGGCGGCGGATATAGGGTTCGCAGACCGATTGCATCGGGATGGCGGAGAGGACGCGGGTATCGACCCCCAGCTGTTCCAGCGCATTCTGCATGGCCAGCGCGTTCATGATGGTCGCCAGCATGCCCATGTAATCGGCCGACGCCCGTTGCATGCCCTCGGAAGCACCGGCAATGCCGCGAAAGATGTTACCGCCGCCGATCACCAGGCAGCATTCCACGCCCAGGGCATGGACCGCCTGGACCTCCTTGGCGACCCGGTTGACGGTCGCCGGCTCCAGGCCATAATCGCGCTGCCCCATCAGGGCCTCGCCGGAAATTTTCAGCAGAATGCGCTTGTAAAGGAGGCCGGGTTCGGGTGCCGCAGGTGCGTGCACGGGTTCGGCACTGACGCCTGTGTCCCCGCTCGAAGATGCACCTGCATTGGACATTCGCGATTCTCCCCTGCCTGCATTTATTCGAACGGGCGGCCGACCGGGCCCTCCCGTAATCCAATTCGGGGCAAACTATACACCGAATCGCCGGGGCGGAAGCCGCAGCCTTTGCCCCTGGGTACTGCCCGGGCCTCGCCCGCCGCGTTATGCCGTGCGGGACCCGGGATAGCGAACCTGTCCTCTCAGGCGCGGAGCTGGGCCGCGACCTCGGACGCGAAGTCCTTTTCTTCCTTTTCGATGCCCTCGCCCAGCGCCATCCGGGCAAAGCCGGTCAGGGTGACGGGTGCCCCGATCTCCTTGGCGGCCTTCTCGACCACCTGTTTCACGCGGCTTTCGCCGTCGATCACATAGACCTGCTCCAGCAGCACGACTTCCTCGTAGAACTTGCGCAGGCGCCCCTCGACCATCTTGCCGATGATCTCCTCGGGCTTGCCCGAGGCACGGGCCTGCTCGGCCAGCACCGAGCGCTCGCGCTCGAGCGAGGCCGGATCGACCGCGTCGATGCTCAGGGATTGCGGATTGGCGGCCGCCACATGCATGGCGATCTGCTTGCCCAGCGCCTGCAGCTTGGCCGCATCGCCGGTCGATTCGAGCGCCACCAGGACGCCGATCTTGCCAATGCCGGGCGCCGCCGCGTTGTGGACATAGGAAGCCACGACACCATCCTTCACCGAAAGCCGCGCCGCACGGCGCAGGTTCATGTTCTCGCCGATGGTGGCAACCAAATTGGTCAATTTTTCGGCAACGGTGACACCGCCCTCGGGATATTTCGCGGCCTTCAGGGCCTCGACGTCACCGCCGGACAGGGCCAGCCTGGTCACCGCGCTGACGAAGCCCTGGAACTGGTCGTTGCGGGCGACGAAATCGGTTTCCGAATTGACCTCGACCAGCGCGCCGACCTTGCCCTCGGCGATCGCGCCGACGAGACCCTCGGCGGCGACGCGGCCGGCCTTCTTGGCGGCGGCGGCGAGGCCCTTCTTGCGCAGCCAGTCGATCGACGCTTCCACGTCGCCGTTGTTCTCGGCCAGCGCCTTCTTGCAATCCATCATGCCGGCACCGGAGGCTTCGCGCAGCTCCTTCACGAGCGCAGCAGTAATCTCGGCCATGCTTATCTTCCTTCCGTCGTAACTCTGTATCTTGGTGTGGTGTTCAGAATGCGGCAATGGGGTCCGGGCGGGTGAGCCGCGCCGAACCCCATGTTTCGCAAAGCGCGATCAGGCCGTGGCGGCGGTTTCCGTGCCTTCGACCACCGGCAGCTGTTCGGCCGGCAGTTCCTCGGCTTCGCCGATATCCTGGCCCGAGGAGATCGCTTCCTGCTGCAGGCCGTCGAGGACGGCGCCGGAGAACAGGTCGAGATAGAGCGAGATGGCGCGGATGGCGTCATCGTTGCCCGGAACCGGATGGGTGATGCCCTCCGGCGACGAGTTGGAATCGAGGATGGCGATCACCGGAATGCCAAGCTTGTTGGCTTCCTTGACGGCGAGCGATTCCTTGTTGGTGTCGATGATCACCAGGATGTCGGGCTGACCGCCCATGTCCTTGATGCCGCCCAGCGCCCGCTCCAGCTTGTCGCGGTCGCGGGTGAGCATCAGCAGCTCTTTCTTGGTGAGGCCCACGGTGTTGGCGCCCACCTTCTCCTCGATCTCGCGCAGACGCTTGATCGACTGGGAGATGGTCTTCCAGTTGGAGAGCATGCCGCCCAGCCAGCGGTGGTTGACGTAATACTGACCGCAGCGCTTGGCCGCCTCGGCGACCTTGTCGGAAGCAGCGCGCTTGGTGCCGACGAAGAGGACACGACCGCCGGCCGCGGCGACGTCGCGCACGGTCTTGATCGCCTGCTCGAGCATCGGCGCGGTAAATTCAAGATTGATGATATGAACGCCGTTGCGGACGCCGAACAGATAGGGAGCCATCTGCGGGTTCCAGCGACGGGTGTGGTGACCGAAGTGCACGCCAGCTTCCAGGAGCTGGCGCATGCTGAAGGTTGGCAGCGCCATTACAAAAGTCCTTTTCCGGTTGAGCCTCTGCGGGTTTTGCGTTTCAGATCCCAATGATTTCAGGGACTTGAAACACCGGAGCGAAGTCTGCCGGGATGTCTCCCCGACAGCGCGCGAACCCGCATGCGGTTTTGTTAGCG